>NZ_JBISGY010000037.1:0-333621 GCF_045064095.1 Agrococcus sp. Ld7
AGGGGAGGGGCGGAGGGGGAGATTGAGGGGGCGCGTGAGGGCCTGCGAGCACGTACGCTGTGGCAGAACCGTCGCTCCCAATGAAGGGCTGCAGGATGCGCTCGCGCCCCCGCCTGATCGTCGCCGCTGTCGTGACCGCGCTCGTCGGCACACTGCTGACGGTCATGCCGCCGACCGGCCCCGACGGTGCGGCCAGCGCCGCCAATGCCGCGAACTTCGACCCCGGCTTCCTGGTCTCCGACCAGCAGTTCTACGACGGCGGAGCGATGACGGCGACTGAGGTGCAGGCCTTCATCGACGAGAAGCACCCGGGCTGCTCGGCGGGCTACATCTGCCTCGATACCTACGCGCAGCGCACCTCCACCATGCCCGCCGACGCCTATTGCGACCAGCTCACCGGCCGGTCGAACGAGACCGCCGCGAGCATCATCGCCCGCGTCGGTGCTGCCTGCGACATCTCGCAGCGCTATCTGCTCGTGCTGCTGCAGAAGGAGCAGTCGCTCGTCACCCACCCCAGCCCCAGCGCGGCCCGCTACGAGAAGGCGACCGGTTTCGCCTGCCCCGACACCGCGCCATGCGACCCGGCGCTCGGCGGTTTCTACTACCAGGTCTACTTCGCGGCGCGGCAGTTCAACCGCTATGCCGCGCACCCGGAGCAGTGGGCGCACCGGGCGGGCGTACAGAACTGGGTGTGGTGGCATCCGAACACGGCGTGCGGGCGCAGCTCGATCTTCATTCGCAACGCGGCGACCGCTGGCCTGTACAACTACACGCCGTATCGCCCGAATCAGGCCGCTCTCAACAATCTGTATGGCACGGGCGATGCCTGCTCCACCTACGGAAACCGCAACACCTGGCGCATGTGGACCGACTGGTTCGGCGACCCGACCCTGACCGTGCCCAGCGCCAAGCGTCTTGCTGGCGCCAATCGCTACGAGACCGCTGCAGCGGTCTCCCGCAGCGTCTTCGCGCCGGGGGTGCCGGTGGTCTACCTCGCGAGTGGTGCGAAGTTCCCCGATGGGCTCTCCGCCGGCGCCGCGGCTGCGCACCAGGGGGGTCCGGTGCTGCTGACGTCGCGCGATTCGCTGCCGCAGAGCGTGCGCGACGAGATCGTGCGGCTGCGGCCGCGCCAGGTGGTGATCGTCGGCGACGTGCAGTCGGTCTCGGCGCGGGTCGAAGCCGCCGTCCAGTCCCTCGTCCCGGGCATTCGCACGGCGGTGACGGAGCAGGAGGCGCTGCCGACTGCGCCGAGCGTGGCAACGACGCCCCAGCCCGCGACGACACCGTCGACGACACCCACTGACGACGGGCTTCAGCCGACGCCGCTTCCGACACCGATGCCGACCGATGCTGCCCCTGACTCGGTGACGTCGCCGACCGAACCTGCCACGACCGAACCTGCCACGACCGAACCTGCCACGACCGAACCTGCCACGACCGAACCTGCCACGACCGACCCGGCGCTCGAGCCGACGCCCTCGCCCAGCGAGCAGGCGCCTGAGGATGCCCAGGTCGCATCCGCTGCGCAGCCGGATGCATCCACCACCGGCGTGCTGCGGCTCGGTGGTGCGAACCGGTACGCGACCAGCAGGTTGATCGCTGAGCATGCCTTCGACCGGGCCGCCTCGGCGTTCGTCGCCACGGGGCTGCGCTTCCCGGACGCGCTCTCGGCCGGCCCCGCGGCAGCTCGCCGCGACGGCCCGGTGCTGCTCGTCGATGGCACGAAGCCGTCGTTGGATGCGGCGACCCGTGCGACGCTGCAGCGCCTGGGCGTGCGCTGGGTCGGCGTCGTGGGCAATACGGCCTCGGTGACGGCGGGGATGGCCACAGGCATCGGCGCGACCGGTGCTCAGGTCGTTCGCTATGCGGGCAGCAACCGGTACGAGACGGCGGCAGCCCTCGCTGCAGCTTTCGGCGATGTCGACACCGCGTACCTCGCGAGCGGCCAGGGGTTCGCCGATGCCCTGGCGGGTGCGGCCGCCGCCGGTGCGCGAGGCGCGCCGTTGCTGCTGACCGGCAGGGACTGCATGCCATCGCAGACGCGCAGCGCGCTCATCCGATCCATGCCCGAGCAGGTGGTCGTGCTCGGCGGCCCACCGACGATCGGCACGGCGAGCGCCCGCTACGTCAGCTGCGGCTGAGGTCGGGGGCGGGCATCCGAGCCCGCACGAGCCAACCCCCGCGCGAGCGCGGGCCGGCTTCGAGCGAGCCGCCCATCGCGCCGACGCGCTCGCGCATGCCCACCAGGCCGGCGCCCGCGCCATGCTGGCCGGCGCCGGCACCCGCGCCGTGGCCGTTGTCGGTGATCTCCACCTCGAGCTCGTCCGGCAGGTAGCGCACCCGCACGTCGACCTGAGCGACGGGGCCGGCGTGCTTGCGCGCGTTGGTCAGCGCCTCCTGCACGGTGCGGAACGCCGTCAGGCCCGCCATCGGCGAGACCGCGCGCGGCGTGCCGATCTCGGTGAGCGCCACTCGCTGGCCGCTCGTCGTCGCGGCCTGGACGAGCGAGGCGAGCGCGTCGAGTCCCGGTGCCGAGGAGGTGCCGTCGTCCTCCGAGCGGAGCGTCACGACCAGCGACCGCAGCTCGCCGATCGCATCGCGAGCCGACTGCTCGACGTGCCGCAGTGCATCCGCCGCGCGATCGGCGTCGACCGTCAGCATCCGGCGAGCGGCGCCGGCCTGCACGCCCATCGCCGAGACGTGATGCGCCACGACGTCGTGCAGCTCTCGCGCGATGCGCAGCCGCTCGAGCGAGACGGCCTGCTCGGCCAGCTGCGCCTGCTGCGCCTGGATCTCCGCGTGTGCCGCCGCCAGCCGTTCCTGCTCGAGCGCGCTCGCCCAGGCGCGGTTGCCGAACAGCCAGGCGCCGCCGAAGTAGGCGACGTTGATGACGACCTGGATCATCAGCAGCGCGAAGAACGCCGAGACGCCGCGCTCGCCGGTCTCGGGGTCGAAGAAGCCGCGCACCGCCGATGACGCGAGCCATCCCGCCATCACGATCACGATCACAAGGCGCACCCAGTGGGCACGCTTGCGGTCCGGGTCCCACGCGCCGATCGAGTAGAAGCCCATGAAGAGCGAGACCTGCGAGGCGTAGAGCTCCATGACGCCCAGCTCGCCCGCGACCATGTAGACGAGGGCCTGCGCGATCGAGACTGCAACCGGATGCCGCCGGCGCAGCACCAGCGGCGCAGCCAGCAGCGCCGCGGCGAGCATCGGCTGCCAGATCGGCACGTCGACGAACTGCAGCCCGGTCATCGCGCTGAGGGCGACCATCACACACCCGACGAGCGCGAGGGCGCCGGCGAGCAGGGCGTCGGCGCGCAGGGAACTCGCGTCGGGGGCGGGGCGCACGGGCATGCATCCGAGCGTAGGCGGCGGGCGCCCAGCGCGGCCTCCCCCGCACGGCGGGGATGCCGAGGCGGGCTCCTTCTCGCGGGGGACGAGACGCGCACATCACCCTCTTGCACGTTCGCTACTCAGCGTTACTATGTACTAGTAGCCAGCGTCACTGGGTAGCGAAAGGGTGGGCGATGGGCAGGCACATGACCGAGATGCTCAAGGGCACGCTCGAAGGCATCATCCTGGCGATCCTCGCAGCGCGCCCCGCGTACGGCTACGAGATCACGGCTCGACTGCGCGATGAGGGCTTCGTCGAGATCGCCGAGGGCACCATCTACGCGCTCCTGCTGCGCATCGAGCAGCGCGGACTGGTGGATGTCGAGCGGGTGCCGAGCGAGAAGGGGCCGCCGCGCAAGGTCTTCTCGCTCAACGTGCAGGGGCGCGCTGCCCTGGCCGAGTTCTGGAGCACGTGGAGCTTCCTCGTCGGTCACATCGAGCACCTGCGTGCCACATCAACCGATGCCGCACCTCCCGATACCGCTCCCACCGGCACCCCGAAAGGAGCCTGACCATGGCCCGCAACTGGATCGAGAGCATCACCGGCTCGCTCGATGGCAAGCGTCGCTGGCGCGCCTACACGTCTCGCAAGGCGCAGCTCCCCGGCGGCTACCGCGCCGCGATCGACGGGCTCGAGCGCTACCTGATGTACTCCGGCTCGATCACGAACGGCGACGTGCTCATGCGCATGAACGAGGATCTGCTCGAGCTGTTCGAGGGTGCCGTCGCCGACGGCACCGCCATCCGTGACATCGTCGGCGACGATCCGGTCGAGTTCGCCGACACCTTCATGCAGAACTATCGCGACGGCCAGTGGATCGCCAGGGAGCGCGCGCGCCTCAACGACGCGATCGACCGGGCCGTCGGAGAGACACCATGACCTCCGCCACCTCCCGCGCGCCCGCCATCCGCGTCGCGGGGATCGAGAAGTCGTTCAAGGGCGTGCCGGTGCTGCGCGGGGTCGAGTTCGAGGTCGAGCCCGGCAGCGTCCTCGCCCTGCTCGGCTCGAACGGCGCCGGCAAGACCACGCTCATCCGCATCCTCTCGACCCTGCTGCGCGCGGATGCTGGCAGCGCGGCCGTGCAGGGATTCGACGTCGCGAGCGAGGCAGCAAGGGTGCGGGAGTCGATCAGCCTCGCAGGTCAGACGGCAGCTGTGGACGACCGACTCAGCGGCCGCGAGAATCTCATCCTCATCGCGCGGCTGCGGCACCTGCCCAAGCCAGGCGCCGTCGCCGACACGCTGCTCGCGCGCTTCGACCTGCTCGAGGCCGGCGGACGCAAGGCGGCGGCCTACTCCGGCGGCATGCGCCGGCGCCTCGACATCGCCATGAGCCTCATCGGCAACCCGCCGGTGATCTTCCTCGACGAGCCGACCACCGGGCTCGATCCGCAGTCGCGCATCGAGGTCTGGCAGACGATTCGCGACCTGGCCGCCGGTGGCACCACGGTGCTGCTCACCACCCAGTACCTGGATGAGGCCGAGCAGCTCGCCGATCGCATCGCCATCCTGCACAAGGGCAGGATCATCCAGAACGGCACTCTCGCAGCGCTCAAGCGGCTGCTGCCTGCAGCAACGGTCGAGTACGTCGAGCGGCAGCCCTCGCTCGAACAGGTCTTCCTCGCCCTCGTCGGCGGCAACGCCGACTCGCCCGACGCGGCCCCGCATCCCCGAGAGGACGACCGATGACCACCCATCTGGTGCGTGACACCGGTGTGCTGACCGGTCGTTCGCTCCGCCACATCGTTCGCAGCCCGGACACCATCGTCACCACCGCGCTCACGCCAGTCGCGATGATGCTGCTGTTCGTGTTCGTGTTCGGCGGTGCCATCGACATCGGCGGCGGCTCGTACATCGACTACCTGCTGCCCGGGATCCTGCTCATCACGGTGGCGTCGGGCGTGGCGTACACCGCCTACCGGCTGTTCCTCGACAAGCAGGGCGGGGTCTTCGAGCGCTTCCAGTCGATGCCCATCGCACGCTCGAGCGTGCTCTGGGCGCACGTGCTCACCTCGCTCGTCGCCAATCTGGTTGCGGTCGCGAGCGTGCTCGGGGTGGCGCTGCTGATCGGCTTCCGCACCGGCGCGGGCATCGGCGCGTGGCTCGCCGTCGCGGGCATCCTGATCCTGTTCACGCTCGCGCTGACGTGGCTGGCCGTGCTGGCGGGCCTGTCGGCAACGACGATCGACGGTGCGTCCGCCTTCAGCTATCCCCTCATCTTCCTGCCGTTCATCAGCTCGGCGTTCGTGCCGACCGAGTCGATGCCGGCGCCCGTCGCGTGGTTCGCCGAGCACCAGCCCGTGACGGCGATCGTCGACGCGCTGCGCGCGCTGTTCGCCGAGCAGCCGGTGGGCAGCAGCATCTGGATCGCGCTCGCCTGGCTCGTGGGCATCCTGGTGCTCGTCTACGCGCTCGCGATGGTCGTCTACCGCAGGCGGCTGCGCTGACGACACCCGCGCGAGACGGCACTGATCCGGCCGCTGGACGCTCGCGTTCGGTCCACGTGCGGCCGGCCCACGTGCGTTACCGATTTGTGACGTTTCGATGGCCCGAATCAGGCGCATGCTGGTGCCGGTCCACGTGGACCCTGAGGAGCACGCCATGCACAACGGCTCTCGCTCGATCGTTCGAGCCGCCGCTCCCACCGTCGTGCTGATCCTCGCGATCGGGACGCTCGCGGGCTGCGCACCGTCCGGCGCGCCGCCCGGCGCCACGACCGCACCGCCCACCGCGACCGCGACGCCGATGCCGACCGCGACCGTGACGTCGTCTCCCGCGCAGACGCCGACCATGACGCCGTCGCCCGCGCCCTCGACCGCTCCGCCGGGAACGCCAGCGAGCAGCGAGCCCAGCGGCAACGTCTTCCAGACGCAGAACGGCACCATGCGGCTGCCGGTTCCGGCGGGCTGGATCGTCGACGACCAGAGCCGCCTGTCCGCCGATCACAGCGGCCAACCCTGGTGGGAGAACGCCATCGACTTCACCTCGCCCGACGGAACGCTGCTGACCTATTACGACGGATTCGGCAGCAACGTCGGGTTGACGCGCACCGATTTCGGCGTGGTCGAGGAGCGGCCGATGGATGTCGCCGACGGCGTCGCCGCGCGGTCGTGGTGGGCGCATGACTCGGGCCGCTACTTCGTGCACGCGGCGGTGGCGACCGCGGCCTCCGCGGGCACGGAGCCGGTGCCGGAGTTCGTGCTGCCGGGAGTGGAGCGCAACCACACGTTCACGATGCTGCTGCTGGGTGATGATCAGCCATTCGTCGGCTCGCAGGCGGAGGCCGAGCAGCTGCTCGGCAGCGCCGCCGTCGTGGCGGCGCTCGACGTGATGGCCGAGCTCGAGCTCACGGCTGTCGATCCCACGACGATGCCCCCGGGCGTCGAGCCGTAGGCTGGAGCCGATGGCAACCTGGCAGCTGAGGCCGGCCCGTGCGGGTGCGCGCGGCATCCCGCTGCGCGCGCTGCTGCTGCTCAGCACGCTCGTGGTGCTGCTCATCGTCGGCCTGCTGGGCATGCATGCGCTGGCCGGTTCGACGGGCGGGCACACCCCATCCGTCGCAGCCCACAGCGGCGGCACGCACGGCAGCACCTCGGTCGAGGCGGCGGCCGCGCATGCAGATCCCGAGTGCGCCCAGGCGTGCGCCGCCCCGCTCGGTCACGAGCACGCCGCTGTCGCCTGCGTGCTGGCGCTGCTCGCCGGGCTGCTCCTGCTGACGCCGCCCCGCTCGATCGCACGCGCCTGGCTGCCGACCGTGTCGGCGATCACCGCGCTCGCGGCCGGCTGGACACAGGTCCCGTCGCCGACGCCATCGCTCATCCAGCTCTCGATCAGTCGAACCTGATCGGTCTGCCTGGCCCCCGGCCAGGCCGCACGGCGACCGCATCCGCGGTGCCGTCAGACCGACCAATCGATCGAGAACAGGAACCACCACCATGCAGCAGTACCGTCGCGCGCTGGCAGTCAGCGCGCTCACCCTCACGCTCGCCATCACCGGTTGCAGCGCAGCCGAACAGGCACCCGCAGCTGCCAGCGCCCCCGCATCGGCAGCATCATCATCGGCCAATCAGGCCGACGAGATGTTCGTCACGATGATGATCCCCCACCACCAGCAAGCCGTCGAGATGGCCGACCTCATGCTCTCGAAGACGGATGCCGACGCACGCGTGCTCGAGCTCGCGGAGCAGATCCGTGCAGCACAGGCGCCCGAGATCGAGACGATGCTCGGATGGCTGGAGGAGTGGGGCGTGCCGTACTTGCCCGACGGGGACCACGGCATGGGTCACGGGGCCGGTGACGGGATGATGTCGGAGGACGACATGGCCGACCTGGAGGAGGCGACCGGCGATGACGCGAGCCGGCTCTTCCTGCAACAGATGATCGTGCACCACGAGGGCGCCGTGCAGATGGCCGAGATGCAGGTCGAGGACGGCCAGCACCCGGACGTGCTCGAGCTCGCCCAGCAGATGCGCGATGACCAGGCTGCGGAGATCCTCACGATGCAGCAGCTGCTCACCGAGCTCTGACGGTCACCCATGAGATCGACACCCGTCATCGCCGTCATCGCGACTGCTCTCGCCCTCGGCCTCGCCGGCTGCGGCGCGGGTGGCGCGCCCGCACCATCCGGTGCTGCCGATGCCGACACCGCACCGCCCAGCACCGCCCCGTCCGATGCGGAGTCCAGCGGCACGAGCCTCGAGGAACTCGGCCACATCCACGCCATCGACAGCACAGCGAGCGGTGAGATCCTGCTTGCCAGCCACCACGGCCTGTACCGGCTCGACGACACCGGCGGTCTCGACGGACCGGTCGGTGGCGACGACTTCGACGGCATGGGCTTCACCGTCGTCGGCAGCACGCTCTTCGCATCGGGGCACCCCGGTTCGCACACTCCAGCGGAACTCGGGAGTCCGAACCTGGGCATCATCCGCAGCGATGACGGCGGGCAGTCGTGGTCGCCGGTCTCGCTCACCTCGGAGGCCGACTTCCACGTGCTGACCGCGAGCCCCGACGGCACCCTCCACGGCATCGCGACGCGATCGCCCGAGGTGCTCTCGAGCACCGACGCGGGCGTCAGCTGGACGACCGGGAGTCAGCTCGAGGCGGTCGACATGGCGGCCACCGACAGGCGGCTGTTCGCCGCGACCGAGCGAGGCTTGCAGGTCAGCGAGGACGGCGGGGCGAGCTTCGCGACGCTCGAAGGCGCACCGCTGCTGTACGCGGTCGAGGTGCTCGCCGACGGCTCGCTCGTGGGCGTCGACACGAACGGCGCCGTGCAGCGGCAGACGCCCGATGGCTGGGAGCAGCTCGGTGCAGTCGTCGGCGCTGCCGGCGCCTTCGGCGTGGTCGGCGACGACCGCATCCTGGCCGTCGACGACCGCGGCATCGTCGACCTCACCGAAGACGAGGCGGTGGTGCTGACGCCCTTCGGCTGAGTGAGGCAGTCCTAGTCGGTGTCCTCGGTGTCGTCGTCGTCGGCGTCGTCGTCGGCGTCGTCACCGTCGTCGTCCGCGTCCTCGGCCTCCTGCGCCAGCACGCTGGCGTCGCCGGCGTCGATGAGCACCCCGGTGACGGTGCCGTCGGCGGCGGTCACCTCGACCTCGTAGACGACGAAGCCGTCCTCGTCGTCGAGATCGACCTCGCGGATGGTGCCGGGAACGGCGGCGAGCGCTGCTGCCTCGGCCTCGTCGGGCGTGACGGTCGCGAGGTCCCGCAGCGTGGCATCCTCTTCGGCGTCGGTCGTTTCGACCTCGGTGCCGTCGGCTGCGGTCTCCTCCGGCGGCGCCTCCACGGTGCCGGTGACCGCGGTGTCCTCCGAGTCGCTCGTCGCCATGGCGATGCCGGCGCCACCGAGGGCGAGCGTCGCTGCGACGATGCCGGTCGCGACGGCGTACTTCTTCTTGTTCTGCATGAGTGCTCCTGTTCGGTCGCCGGGTCGAAGTCGATCCGGACCGACCCGCGGATCGAGCCGATATGACGATGCTCCTGCTCGGGCACTGTGGCGACTCTGAGACAACCTGAGAGCGCTCTCAGGCAGGCGCATCCGGCCCCGTTCGCTGGGATATCGTTCGGCCATGACGGAGGCGGGGCGATGACGGGCGTCGATGCGACGCGCGCCCCGCGGCACCGTGGCGGCATCGGTGTGCGGGCACGAGCGGCGCTCGCGGCGACGCTCATCGTCGCTCTTGCCCTCGCGGTCGGATCGGCGGCGCTCGTGATCGCGCTGCAGCAGTCGCTGACCGCGGGCATCGAGACCTCGATCGAGGATCGTGCCGAGGAGGTCGGGGCAGTCCTCGAGGCGCTCCCCGCGGGCTCGAACGCTGCCGAGCCGCCCCGCACGCTCAGGGACGCGGTGGAGGCAGCGTCGCGGCAGAGCACGGCGGTGCAAATCCTTGATGCCGGCGGCCGCGTGGTGGCCGAATCCGACGACCTCGACGGCGATGGGCCGCTGCTCGACGTCGCGGGCGACGCGGGCGAGTCGGAATGGCGCGACACCGTGCTGCCGGACGAGGACGACGAGCGCTACCGGCTGCTGCGCGAGGAGGTCGAGACGCCCTCCGGCACCTTCACGGTGCTCGTTGCGCAGTCGCTCGAGCCGGTGCAGGAGAGCACCGAGGCGGTGCTGCCGCTGCTGGCGGTGGGCCTCCCGCTCCTGCTGCTGGTCGTCGCGGCGTCGACCTTCTGGCTCGTCGGTCGCTCGCTGCGGCCGGTCGAGGCGATCCGCGCCAAGGTGGCTGCGATCGGCGGGCGGGAGCTGCAGGAGCGGGTGCCCGTGCCGGCGGCGAGGGATGAGATCGCCAGGCTCGCGACCACCATGAACGGGATGCTCGCGCGACTCGAGGCCTCGCAGCGCTCGCAGCGACGGTTCGTGGCCGATGCGAGCCACGAGCTGCGCAGCCCGATCGCCACGATCAAGGCGATGGGCGAGACGGCCGTCGCGCATCCGGACCGCGCGCTCGACGCGGCAACGGCAGAGGGCTTCGTCGACGAGGCGACCCGCATGGAGCGGCTCGTCAACGCCCTGCTGCTGCTCGCGCGGGCCGACGAGCTGGGGCTGGCGCAGGAGCGCGAGGACGTCGACCTCGACGACCTGCTCCGCGCCGAGCGCGACCGCATCCGCTCGACCACCTCGCTGCGCGTCGACGCGTCGATCCAGCCGGTGCGGGTCTCGGGGTCGCCGCTGCAGCTCGGCCAGGCCGTGCGCAACCTCGTCGACAACGCGGTGCGGCACGCCCGCACCGAAGTGGTGCTCAGCGTGCGTGCGGACGGCGGTAGGGCGGTGCTCGAGGTGCGCGACGACGGCACCGGCATCCCGGCCGCCGATCGCGAGCGCGTGTTCGAGCGCTTTGTGCGGCTGGATGAGAGCCGCGCGCGCGACGAGGGCGGCACGGGGTTGGGCCTCGCGATCGTCAGGGAGGTCGTGCTCGCCCACGGCGGCACCGTCGAGGTGGTGGAGAGCGAGACAGGTGCGGCGTTCCGCGTCTCGCTGCCGGCGCAGCGCGTCGAGCACGGATGAGTCGAACCAGCTCAGCGCGTCACTCGCGCCCCATCAGCCGGTAGCCGACGCCGCGCACGGTGCGGATCGAGCTGCGTCCGAATGGCTGATCGACCTTCTTGCGCAGGTAGCCGATGTAGACCTCCACCACGTTGAGGTCGCCGTCGAACGCAGCATCCCAGACGGCTTCGACGATCTGCGTCTTCGTCAGCACCTCGCCCGGATGCCGCATCAGGAACTCCAGCAGCCCGAACTCGCGCGGCGTGAGCGAGATCTCCGTGCCCGCGCGCTCGACGCGATGCCGCACCGGGTCGAGGGTGAGGTCGTCGACCTGCAGTGCGACCGGCCGCGCCGCCCCGCCTCGGCGCACCAGGGCGCGCAGTCGGGCGACGAGCACGACGAATGAGAACGGCTTGATCAGGTAGTCGTCGGCACCCAGGTCGAACGCATCCGCCTGGTCGTACTCGCCGTCTTTGGCGGTCAGCATCAGCACCGGCGTCCAGATGCCCGCCGCCCGCATGCTCTCGCACACCTTGTAGCCGTTGAGCCCCGGCAGCATGATGTCGAGCACGACGACGTCGTACTGCTGCTCCTTCGCCTTCCAGAGCCCGTCGACGCCGTTGTCGACCCAGTCGACGTTGAAGCCCTCGGCCGTCAGCCCACGCTGCACCGCCTGAGCGAGCCGTCGTTCGTCTTCCACCAGGAGCACGCGCACTCCTCCATTCTGGCGTGAGCGTGAGGCGCGCGGTGTGGGTGGCGAGATCTACGGTGCGGCCATGCAGACACTGGAGTCGAGAGCATGACCGAGATCGAGCTGCCGGATCGGTACGGAGAGGTGCTCGCCGAGCTGAAGCAACGCGTGCACCGCGCACACCTGCGTGCGCAGCGGGCCGTGAACACCGAGCTCATCGGGCTCTACTGGCACATCGGCCACACCATCCTCGAGCAGCAGCGCATGGCTGGCTGGGGTGGGAAGGTCGTGCAGCAGCTTGCCCACGATCTGCGACGTGAGTTCCCCGAGATGACTGGTCTCTCGCGCTCCAATCTGCTGTACATGCGAAGTTTCGCGGAAGCGTGGCCCGACGGATTCTCAATTGTCCCGCAGCCTGTGGGACATTTGCCCTCAGGCCACATCCGCCTGCTGATCGACAAGCTCACCGGGCGCGACGACCGCGACTGGTACGCAGAGCGCTCGGTGAACGAGGGCTGGTCCCGGGCAGTGCTGGAGCACAACATCATGGGCCAGCTGCGGCAGCGCACAGGCGCCGCACAGAGCAGCTTCAACGGCCAGCTCGAGGAGCGTGATGCGCGGCTTGCCCAGGCGATCTCCCGCGATCCCTACGTGTTCGACTTCCTCGGCCTCGCAGCTGGTGCCGCAGAGCGAGACCTCGAGCAGGCGATGATCGACCAAATCGTCGACGTGCTGCGTGAGCTCGGTCCCGGTTGGGCCTTCGTCGACCGGCAGAAGCACGTCGAGATCGACGGCGACGACTTCACCATCGACCTGCTCTTCTTCCACACCGAGCAGTTGCGCTACGTCGTCTTTGAGCTCAAGGCCGGCAAGTTCAAGCCCGAGTACACCGGGCAGCTTGGCTTCTATGTCGCTGTCGTCGACGACCTGATCCGTGGGCCGCAGCATGCGCCGTCGATCGGAATCCTGCTGTGCAGCGGCAAGAACGAGTCAGTGGTGCGATATGCGCTCGGCGCCTCGGCGGGACCGTTGGCCGTCTCGTCCTACACCTACGAGACGCTGCCGCCAGCGGAGCAGCAGGCGCTGCCCGACGCGGAGACGATCAGTCGTGCGCTTGACGGGCTTGGCAGTGCGCAGCCTCGGCACGATGACGAGTCTGAGCAGTAGCGGCGCACCGCGACCGCGAATCTCGCCAACGGATGTCGAGATCGGTTCGCCAGATCCGTCACCTCCCTGAAGCGGCCAGAATGGGCCGCACCGAACAGGAGGCTGAACATGCCGAAGTACCTGATGCTCAAGCACTACCGAGGCGGGCGCCCAGCGGTGAACGATGTCGCGATGGACCAGCTCACGCCCGATGAGTGGAACGCACACGTGCAGTACATGCAGGACATGGAGCAGCGGCTCATCGCCTCGGGGGAGATGGTCTCCTCGGAGGGACTGTCGATGGGTGGCGCGTGGGTTCGTTTCGATGGCGACGGCAAGCCACCCGTCGTAGACGGTCCGTTCGCCGAGACCAAGGACCTCATCGCGGGATGGATGCTCGTCGAGGTCGACTCCTACGACCGAGCACTGGAGCTCGCGTCCGAGCTGTCGGCGGCACCCTGGGCCGGCGGGACGCCGCTTGGTGAATGGCTGGAGCTGCGTGAGGTGATGAGCGCGCCGCCGGCTGACGCGGGGTGACGCGGGTGGATGCGACGGCGCTCCGCCGCGCCATCCCCGACGTGGTCGGCATCCTCGTCCGACGCGGCGCAGATTTCGCGTCGGCCGAGGATGCCGTGCAGACGGCGCTGGTGCGCGCTCTCGAGCGATCGGACCTCGAGGGGGCGCGTGATCTGCGGGCGTGGCTCGTCACCGTTGCCTGGCATGCGTTCATCGACCAGGTGCGCAGCGATGCGGCACGCACCGCGCGGCAGGAACGGGTTGCGACCGAGCCCGAACCCGGTGCCGTGCCACAGCGTGACGACACGCTCGCGCTCTACTTCTTGTGCACGCATCCGGCACTCACCTCGACGTCGGCAATCGCGCTGACGCTGCGCGCGGTCGCCGGGCTGACGACGAGGCAGATTGCGGATGCGTTCCTCGTGTCCGAGGCGACGATGGCGCAGCGCATCAGCCGTGCGAAGCAGCGGCTGGTCGGCGTCGCGCTGGATCAGCCGGCGATCTCTCCCGCATGCTGCGCGTGCTCTACCTGCTGTTCAACCACGGCTACTCCGGCGAGATCGATGTGGTCGCCGAAGCGATCCGCGTCACGCGGCAGCTCGCCTCGCTCACCGACGAGCCGGAGGCCCACGGGCTCCTCGCCCTGATGCTGCTGAGCCATGCTCGCAGGCCCGCCCGTGTGGTCGACGGCAGGCTCGTGCCGCTCGGCGAGCAGGATCGCGGCCTGTGGGACGCGGATGCGATCGCCAAAGGAATCGACATCCTGCAGACGGCCCTCGCCCGAGACCGGCGAGGGCAGTACCAGGCGCAGGCCGCGATCGCTGCGCTGCACGCGGATGCGCCGACTGCCGCCGAGACCGACTGGGTGCAGATCGTCGAGTGGTACGACGAGCTGCTGGCGCTGGGCGAGTCACCCGTGATCCGGCTCGCCCGCGCCGTCGCGATCGGTGAGGCAGCCGGGCCGCGCGCAGGGCTCGCAGCGCTCGACGCTGTCGGCAGTGACGTGCCGCGCTACTACGCTGCGCGCGCATACCTGCACGAACGGGTCGGTGATGTGCAGGCAGCGGCCATCGAGTACGCGGAGGCCGCGCGCCGCGCCACCAGCACCCTCGAGCAGCAGCACCTGCTGCGCGAGGGTGAACGCCTCCGCGCAAGGCAGAGCCCCGGGTGAGCCCGGTCAGGCGCTGCCTCGCGTCGTCCCGAAGCGTTTGGTACGTTCTGCCGATTGTGTACACAATGCACTACGGTGGGCACGTGAAGAGCGTCAACCGCAGCATCAGTTCGCGCGAACTGCGCGATGGATTGTCGGATGTGGTCGGGCGCGTGAGTTACGGTCGCGAGCGCATCGGAGTGACGCGCCATGGCAAGCTCGCGGCAGTGGTGATCAGCGTCGAAGACCTCGAACTGCTCGAAGATCTCGAAGCTGCCCGCGACCGTGCCGAGTTCCGCGCAGCGAAGGCCGACGACCCTGGCACTCGGGTCTCGCTCGACGAACTGACCGCCGAGCTCTCTGAGTAACCGACTCCACGGTCGACTTCACCACATCGGCCGCCCGCGAGATCCGGAAGCTCGAACGCGCGATCCGGGTCCGCGTTCTCAAATGGATCGCTGAACTCGGCCACGATCCACGACCGGGACGTTTACCGCCGAACATGACCGATTGATCCCGATGCCGACCGGCGCGGGAACGCCAGCATCACGGCGGCGCTGACGAGCCAGACCGCGCCGGAGCCGGCCAGCAGCAGCAGCGGCTCAACGCCGGCGAGCGCACCGGCGATCGCGGTGCCGGCGGCGGCCGCGGCCGTGCGCAGCGCAGAGCCGACGGTGAACACCTGCGCGACCACGTCGTCGGGGCTCTCGGTGCGGCGCAGCAGCAGCATCGCGGCAGTCGGAGCCGCGGTGCACAGCCCCGAGAGGCCGACGAGCGCGATGGTCCAGCCGAGGCCGATGTCGAGCGCGGCGGCGAGCGTCGCGAGCCCCGTGAGCGCAAAGCCGATCGCCATCGTCAGCTGCGGGGAGATGCGCTGGGGGCGCAGCGGCTCGATCACCGCGCCGACGAGCGCGCCGACCGCGAAGGCGGCCACGATCAAGGCGCTCATGGCGGCGTCGCCGGTGGCTGCAAGCGCGATCCCGATCGCAGCGATCGGCATGACGCCGCGGCCGAGCTCGGCGAGTGTCCCGGAGGTGGTGACGACCGCGAGCGGACGGTGGGTGGAGAGCGCGACGATACCGGCGCTCATCGATCGCAGCAGCCGCTTGCGCTCGGCGGCGCGCGGCTGCACGGGCAGCCGGGCGTACGCCGCAACCGAGGCGAGCGCGATCACGGCCATTGCCAGCAGCGCCCAGCGCGCGCCGACCGTGGGGGCGAGCACGGCTACGAGCGCGGGCCCGGTGACCCCGCCCACGTTGTAGCTGAGAGCGTCGAGCGTGTACGCGCGCCGCGCATCCGACCCCGGTGGGGCGACGAAGCTCGACAGCCCGCCGAAGCCGAAGGGGGTGAGCAGACCGCTCACGATGAGGGCCGTCGCCACCGCCCACACCGGCACGGGCCCGAGCCCGGCCGCGATCGCGTAGGCGATGCCGGTGCCGGCCGCGGCGACCATCAGCAGCGCGCGCGGCCGGCGCGCGCCGTCGAGCAGCGCACCCACGAGCGGCGCCGCGACGATGCCGGGCACGAGCGCGAGGGCGACGAGCGCGGCGCCGAGTGCGATGTCGCCGGTGACCTCGACCGCCAGGATCGGGATCGCGATCTGCGCGCCGCTGGCGGCGGCGCGGATCGGCACGGAGGCGGCGAGCTGGCGGGGCCCGCCCATCTGCCGCGACGCGCTCGCGCCAGCGGGCGGCACGCCATGGCCGCCGAGCCCGATGCCCGCGGCCGGAGTCGGCTCGCCCGAGAACGTCACGTCGCTGCTCGGGTCGATCGATGCCGCCGGGACCCGGGGTGTGAGCACGCTGGCGAGAAGAGCGGGTAAGCGGGAGCGGGGTCGAGCACAGCCCATTCTCTCGCGACCCGGAGACCGCGAGCGGTGCGAGCGCTTCGTCCGCAACCCGGGTCGATCGCGACAGGTGACAACCGCGTATCCGCGCCACTACCGTGAGCCTGACGCCCCTCACGTCCCACGAACGGAGCCGACGATGTCGACGACCGCCCCGGTTGCCCCGACGGATGCCGCCCCGGACCTGCGCGGCGGGATGACGCAGGTGGTCATCGCGACGCTCGCCTCGACCGTCGGCTTCTGGGCCTGGATGGCGATCGCTCCGCTGCAGAACATCTATGCCGTGTCGATGGAGCTCGATCAAGGCCGGATGTCGATCCTGCTCGCCATGCCGGTGCTCGTCGGCGCGCTGGGCCGCATCGTCGTCGGGGCGATGACCGACCGGTTCGGCGGCCGCATCATGTTCAGCGCGCTGCTGCTAATGGGCGTGCCGGCGGTGCTGCTGGTCGCCTTGGCGGGCAGCATCGGCAGCTATCCGCTGCTGCTGGTGGGGGCGTTCATCCTCGGCATCCCCGGCACGATCTTCGCCGTCGGCATCCCGTTCTCGAGCGCCTGGTTCTCGCCGCAGCGTCGCGGGTTCGCGACCGGCGTGTTCGGCATGGGCATGATCGGCACGGCCGTGTCGGCATTCCTGACGCCGCGGCTCGTGGCGTGGATCGGCTACTGGCCGACGCACCTGGTGATCGTCGCCGTCATGGTGCTGTTCGCACTCCTGGTGTGGTTCGGCATGCGCGAGTCGCCCGCGTGGGCTTCGAGCCACCAGAAGCTCATCCCGAAGGTCGTCGGCGCGCTGCGGCTGCTCATCACGTGGAAGATGTCGTTCCTCTACGCGATCGTTTTCGGCGGCTTCGTCGCGTTCTCGACGTACCTGCCGAAGTACCTGATCACGATCTATCCCGACGAGGTCGACCCGATCGGCGCCGGCACGCGCACGGCGCTGTTCGCCGCCGCGGCCGTGGTCGCGCGCCCGATCGGCGGCGTGCTGGCCGACAGGGTCGGGCCGAAGGTCGTCGCGCTCACCTCGCTGGCCGGCATCCTCGTGACGGCGTACGGCGTGGGCCAGCAGCCGCCCGAGGGCGTGCTCACGGGGGCGCTGTTCATCCTGATGGCGGCGGCGATGGGTCTCGGGATGGGTGCCGTGTTCGCCTGGATCGGCCCGTCGACCCCGCCGGACAAGGTCGGCGCCGTCACCGGCGTCGTCGCCGCGGCGGGCGGCCTGGGCGGCTACTTCCCGCCGCTGGTCATGGGTGCGACGTACCACGCCGAGACGAACTCGTACGCGCTCGGCCTGTGGCTGCTCGTGCTCGTCGGCTCTGCGGCGCTCGTGGTCGCCGGCATGCTGCGCGACGCGCGGCCGAACGCGTAGTCGCGCCGCAGCCCAAAGGCCCGCCCTGCCAGCACTGGCTGGCGGACGGGCCCCGGCTGCGGCTGCGTCGGCCGCTCAGCGCTACTCGGCGATGGGAACGATCAGGCCGCCCCACGTCTCCAGGATGTAGGCCTTCGTCTCCTCGCTCGTGAGCAGGTCGTAGAGCGCGGTCACGCGCGGGTCGTCCTGCAGCTCTGGCGTGGTGACGAGCGAGTTGAAGTAGTTCGAGTCGTTGCCCTCGACCAGGATCGCCTGCTCGCCCGTGAGGCCGGCGGGCAGCGCGAACGAGGCGGTGACGAAGACGGCGTCGTTGTCGGGGATCGCGAGCGGCAGCGTGGCGTTCTCGACCTCGGTGAACGCGAAGTCCTGCGGGTTCGACGTGATGCCGTCGAGGTTCGTGGTGCCCTCGGCGATCTCGATCAGGCCCTCGGCCGCGAGGATCTCGAGCGCGCGCGCCTCGTTCGTCGGGTCGTTCGGGATGGCGATGGTGGCGCCGTCCTCGAGCTCGTCGAGCGAGGTGAGCGACTCGGAGTAGAACGCGGCTGCCGGCAGGTAGACCTCGCCGATCGCGACCAGCTCGCCGCCCGCCTGCGAGTTGTAGGTCTCCATGAACGTGGAGTTCTGGAACAGGTTGGCCTCGGTGGAGCCATCGGTGAGCGCCGGGTTGGGCGTGTTGTAGTCGGTGAACTCGACCCACTCGATGTCGAGGCCAGCTTCTTCGGCGAGGTTCTCGTCGACCCAGGTGAGCATGTCGCCCGCCGGCACCGGCAGGGCACCGACGCGGATGGTGCCGAGCGAGCCGTCCTCGGGTGCCTCGGCAGGTGCGGCCGACGAGCACGCCGCCAGCGTGGCGACGGCGAGGCCGGCGGCGATGGTGGCCGCGATGCGGCGCTTCGGGGTGAGGTGCATGGGGCTTCCTTTAGAAGTCAGGGCCAGACGGATGCGTCGTGGCTCGGGTGTTGGGAGGTGCGACGTCGGCATCCAGGTGCGCCTGCGCATCCGCCGTCGCGTCCTTCTTGGGGCCGCGACGATTGGGGACGGCGCCGAGGCGCTTGGCGAGCACGGTCAGTGCCCACTGGATGGCCTGCACGAGCACGAACAGGATGATGACAACGCCGACGATGTGGAGCACGCTGTAGCGCTGCATGCCGTAGGTGAGGGCGACGTTGCCGAGGCCGCCGCCGCCGACCACGCCGACCATCGCCGAGAAGTTGATGACGGAGGTGATGGTGGTGGCGGTGCCGAGCAGGATCGCCGGCCACGCCTGCGGCAGCAGCACGCGCTTGACGAGCAGCCAGCGGGAGGCGCCGAGCGAGTCGGCCGCCTCGAACAGGCCGGGGTCGACTTCGCGCACGGCGATCTCGACCACGCGCACGAAGAATGGAATGGCAACGAGCGTGAGCGGCACGATCGCGGGGCCGGAGCCGATGAACGATCCCAGCAGCCAGCGGGTGACGGGGATGAGCGCGATCATCAGCACGATGAACGGCACCGAGCGGCCGAGGTTCACGATGAAGCCGAGCACGCGGTTGATGGCGGTGCCGAGCCAGCGCTGCCCGCCGGGCGCCTCGAGGAAGCGCCCCTGCTCGGTGCCCACCAGGACGATGCCCAGCGGCAGGCCGACGACGAAGGTGATGGCCATGGCGATGGCCGTCATGTAGATGGTCTCCCACGTGCCCTCGAGCATCACCTCGAGCAGGTTGGGCCAGAAGTCGGGTGAGTTGACGTCGATCATGCGAGCACCTCCCAGGCGGTGACGCCCTGTGCGGTCAGCGAGTCGATCACCTTGAGGGCGACGGATGCGTCACCGGGCACGGCGAGGCGGGTGCGGCCGGCCTGGTGGCCGTTGATGGTCTCGAGAGCGGCGCCGAGGATGGAGACGTCGAGGCCGAAGTCGCGCGTGAGCTGCGCGATGATCGGCCGGTCGGCGCTGAGGCCCGTGTAGGTGATGTCGATGATGCGGTGGCCGGGGATGTAGTGGGCCTCGCCGACGGGGAAGAGCTCGGCGGCGACGGCCGAGCCGGGCGTGCGGATGAGCGTTTCGAGCGAGCCCTGCTCGATGACGCGGCCGTGCTCCATGAGGGCGGCGGCGTCGCAGATGCGCTTGACGACATCCATCTCGTGGGTGATGAGCAGCACGGTGAGGCCGAGCTCGCGGCTGAGCCGCTGGATGAGCTCGAGGATGGAGCGGGTGGTCTCGGGGTCGAGCGCGCTCGTGGCCTCGTCGCTCAGCAGCACGTCGGGGCCGGAGGCGAGGGCTCGGGCGATGCCGACGCGCTGCCGCTGGCCGCCGGAGAGCTGGCCGGGGCGGTCGTCGGCGCGGTGGGCGAGGCCGACGAGGTCGAGCATCTCGAGCGCCTTCGGGCGGCGCTGGCCCTTCGGTGTGCCGACGGCCTCGAGCGCGAACTCGACGTTCTGCGCCACGGTGCGGTTGCCGACCAGGTTGAAGTGCTGGAAGACCATGCCGATCTGGTGGCGCTCCTTGAGCAGCGCCTTGCCCTCGAGCGCGGTCACCTCGACACCGTCGACGACCACGCGGCCGCTGTCGGGCCGCTCGAGCGCGTTGACGGTGCGCAGCAGCGTGGACTTGCCGGCGCCCGACTGCCCGACGACGCCGAAGATCGAGCCGCGCGGCACCTCGATCGACACGTCGTCGAGCGCGACGACGGCGTCGGGGCCGTCGCCGAAGCGGCGGCTGACGTGCTCGATCGAGATCATGGAACTCCAAGTAGGGGCGCGGCCGACGCCCTGGCTGTGGTCTGGTGGTGCCCGTCTCCGACGACGGGCTATCAGACATTGTCTCGCGGATGCGTTGCAAGTGCGAGCATGTGACGTCCCGTGACGCTCGCCGCTGGCCGCGCTCCGCCGGATGAGTGGCCGCGCAACGCGCGGCGTATCGGAACCAAGTCACTAGCTCGGCCTAGGGTGGAGAGCAAACGGGGGAGGCGTCCGTGAAGAAGCAGATCAACGTTGTGGGAGCTGTCATCGTCCGCGATGGCGAGATCCTTTGTGTGCAGCGAGGCCCAGGCACACTGCAAGGCATGTGGGAGTTTCCCGGAGGCAAGATCGAACCCGGCGAAACGCCGCAGGACGCATTAGAACGCGAGATCGATGAAGAGCTCAGGTGCAGGGTGGAGGTCGGCGATCATGTCGAGACGACGACGCATGAGTACGACTTCGGCGTTGTCATGCTGACGACGTTCTACTGCTACCTAATTGCTGGCGAGCCGAAGCTCACCGAGCACTCCGCCGTGATGTGGCGTGCGCCGCACGACCTTGAAACACTTGAGTGGGCGCCCGCTGATGTGCCAGCAGTGCGCCGAATCCGGTCCAACTTCACTCGTGTCCGCTGACCGTACTCATCAGCCCACCGCGGCTGCCAGTCGGTGGAGCGATGTAGGCATTGGAGCGTCCAGCTTCCACTTGATGGCCATGGGGCGCTCTCCTTCGTGACTCGCATAGTGGGCGCTACCTAGGCAAACATATGGACTGGTGCCGATCACGCCCTCCTTCTCCTCGCGGACGAAGAGGGAGACCGCTGACCCCTGTTCCTCATGGCGGATGTAGCGCTGCCCTGTAGGACTTGCCGCCCGGGTCCCAGCCTGCGATTCCCAATGGAACAGCGAAGGACTGATCGCGTAGTCGTTGTACATGGTCGTCGGCGAGAATTGGCTCTCAGCTTTCACTAGGGTCACGAGGAACGCATCGAGTTGCTCGTCCGTCGAGAAGACGACACCTTCCCTCATTGAGTTGGGTTTGCGGGCGTCGAACTTGGAGTAGCGGATCGCTGTGAGGATTTCCTCGCGTGAATACCTAGCGTGTAGTGCGAGGGCGAGGTGTCCACGACCTCGGATCGCCGGCGTGTTTCCAAGGTGGCTCTCGGCCACCGTTGCCTCGAGCAAGTTCAAGACTTCATCCACTAGTAGCCGATCCGCTCGAAGCGTTGACAAGCCGGCCTCAAACGAGTCGTGACGCGGTGTGTTACCCGGCCACACCGAGAAGAAGAGCATCTCCGCAAACACGCTGTCGCGCGGATTCATGTCGTCGTAGTGGCCAGCTTCACCCCTAAGGATGCGCGAATAGGCATCCGCTCGTTCGGGGTCATCTACATGGGCAAGCGCGCGCACACGGCTCAGAAGCTCTCGTGTGCGAGTCTCGATCGTGCTCTCTTCTCGACGAGCAAGACGTTGCAAGTCGGTCCATGTGCCTTTGCTCCGGTAGACGTCCTCCACATGCCATCCACTGTCAGAAAGGAAGGGCTTGAGCCGTGGCGATCCAAGCTCTCGCAGATCGGCAGCCATCGTCTTCTTGCTCGCTCGGATCCCTCGGCGGACGTTCTCCAATACGGTCTCCTGAGATTCCCGGTCGAGGATGATCTGGCTACCGGGCGGAGCTGTCGGGAATCCGTGGGTGACTTCACGCTCAATGTGTCGGCGGCCGACGCCGGTGAGAGCTCGGAAGCGCTCCGCGTAGGAGAATCGCTCCGACTGCTTCGACACGAAGTCGAGCACTGTGAGGACAGCTTTGCCCGGGGCGCGTCGCAGACCGCGGCCGAGTTGTTGCAGGAAAACTGTGACACTCTCCGTCGGCCTGAGAAAGAGCACGGTGTCAACCTCGGGAATGTCCACGCCTTCGTTGAAGACGTCAACGCAGCAGATGATCTGGACCTCTCCTCGGCGCAATCGCTGCACGGCGCTCTCTCTCTCGGCACGAGGCGTGTCGCCGACAACTGTGACGCTCCGGTAGCCAGCAGCGGTGAATGCCTGGTGCATGTAAGTTGCATGTTCTACCGAGACGCAGAACGCCAGGGCCTTCATCGCGGACGTGTCGCCGAGGTAGCGATGTGTGGCTTCGATGATCTTTGTTGCGCGCGGCGCATTTGTTGCGAGCGTCGCGGACAGCTCCCTCGCGTCGTAGCCACCTTTCGTCCAACGCACGCTGGACAGGTCCACGTCGTCTGCGATTCCGAAGTAATGGAACGGTGCAAGAAGGTCTGAGCTGAATGCATCCCAAAGGCGGAGCTCGCTGGCAACTCGGCCTTCGAAAATATCAAGGATGGACTGTCCGTCCCCACGCTCCGGGGTAGCTGTCAAGCCAACGAGCTCGGAGGATCGGAAGTGGTTGGCAGCGAGTCGCCATCCCGGTGCTGCTACGTGGTGTGCCTCGTCGAGGATCACGACCTCAAACTGGTCGCGATCAATCGTTTTCAGTCGCTCCTCGTGAAGAGATTGCACACTCGCGAAGACATGTTCGAAGTCGGTTGGTCGCAGTTCGCCCATGAGGATCTCGCCGAAGCTGCCGTCGCGGAGTACAGCGCGAAAAGTCGCCCGGGCTTGGTGCAAGATTTCCCGTCGATGAGCGACGAAGAGGAGTCTGGGCCGTCGTCCGCCGTTTTCAAGTGACAGTCGTCGATAGTCGAGCGCAGCGACCACGGTCTTGCCAGTTCCGGTCGCCGCGACGACCAGGTTGCGATGATTCCCGCGCAGACGTTCCCCGGCAAGGTCCTCAAGGATCTCCATCTGATGGGGGAGTGCAGTGATGTCGAGTGCCGGGAGAGTGTCTGCGGAATTGTCGAAGCCGAAGCGCGGCTCACCGTACCCACGCGCAGCGGCGACAGCATCGTTCAACCGCTTCGAGTCGATAGCTGGGTCGTAGCGTTCGAACGCGCTGTCGTTCCAGTACGACTCAAAAGTCGCGCGGAACTTGCGGACGAGGTCGTGATTAGTGGAGTCCGAGAGGCGGACATTCCACTCGAGTCCATCAACGATCGCTGCGGAAGAGAGGTTGCTGCTGCCGATGTATGCAGTCGAGAGGCTCCCATGACGGTCGAACAGCCAAGCCTTCGCGTGGAGTCGGGTGGATGCGGTGTTGTAGTTGACCTGCACTTCTGCGCCCAAGTTGGTCAGGTGATTGATTGCAGCCGGGTCAGATGCCCCGAGATAGGTCGACGTGATGACGCGGACTCGGGCACCCCGCTCGACTGCGCGACGAAGGTCTTTTTCGATGAGCCGTATGCCAGAGAATTTCACGAATGCGCACAGCAGATCGACGCTCTCGGCTGTGGCAAACTCCGAATTCAACTGCGAGGCGAGACTCGGTTCCTTCGGTGCGTTCGTGATGAGGGCGTTGTCGTGGAAGCCAATCTGGGGCCGACGAGAAACGTCCACATCTCGGAACGTGTTAACCGGGCGGACGATCCCTGCGAGAACCTCGTCTCCACTCGTCACGACGGCGTCAAGGTCAAGCCCGGCAATGATCGCGTTCGCTGCAGCGACACGGTCACTGTCGCTGTCAAGTCCGTGCAAGTGTCGCGAGACGGCAACACTGATGTGCCGCGTTAGGCGATCAGTGAGTGTCGCAGGTTCAAGCAAACCGAACCGCGCCTGCGCGAACTCCTCAGATAGCTCACCTAGTGAACTGCGCAGCTCTGTGGTCAGCAGCGAGTCGTGAACTCCAAACGCAACGTCGTCCAAATTACGGCTCCCCTACGGATCGACTTCCCACATCCTCGCATCTGCTTCGGAGGCTGCGGCACGAGGCGAAGGTTGCTGCCAGAGCTGTGCGGGCAAACCGAGCTCGATCTGGACGCGCTCGTGCCAGCTGCTGCCGGAACGGCACCACCGACGGTCGCTGGCACGCGCACCCGCGCGCGCTGGGGGCTCAGCGTTGAGAGAGCCACGCACCTCGCCGGTGGAGTCGGACATGCAATCACATGCCGGATGCGGTCGAAGCGGTCGGCTCCCTCGTTTTCGGGCTCATCGTCGTGTACGGATGCTGGGTGCCAGCCGCATCAGAGAAGCGAACCAGCCCGAGGCAAAACCGGCTTGTGGGCCGCTGACGGTAGATGTGATGAGCGATCTTCCGGTTGACTGCTCTAGTGATTGTTGATTTCCCCCAGGGCTGTCCGCCTGATGACACATTCCCGATGGAGGGAGACTTCTTCGTGCTGGCCGAAGGCAACTTGAAGCCCGGCGACGCCACAGGACGCATGACTTGGCAGCGCCCGTACGAGAAGCGGACGGGGGACTATGCGGGCCAGACTTCGAACATCGACGCGAACGCTCTCTCGGTCTTCAAGGACGTAGGAGACCTCTACCGTGCGCGCGACATCGCCCCCTGGACCCGCAGGAAGGCGATCGCCGAAGTCTCGGTGGGGCAGGAAGATGGGTGGCTGAAGCACACACCTGCCGATCTGGGCGACAGCCACCACGACTGGTGGACGGATCCATATGACCTGATCCCAGCCGCGACGGTCATCGAAGCGAAGTGTTCGGAATGAACTACGAGAATCTCGATCTCTTCGGTGCCCCTTTCGACCTCGTCGAGACATACGTCTACTACCAGGGTCCGCTCACTTTCGCGCTGCGCTCACGCGACATCCCAGACCTCTATTACTTTGTCAACACGGTCGATGAAGACGAAGATCAAGGCACCCGTTCCACGCTGGCAGTGGGCGTGAGCGGCGAGCGATTCCGCGCGGTGCGGGGAGGCTTGGTGCCGTTCCGAGAGGTCTTCACCGAGGCCAACTGGAACCGGCTGAGCCTGATCACTTGGCGTTGGAGCGACGATCACGGATCGATGCGTGCTGAGATCTCGTCCATGAGAGGAAGTGACCTGCCCGAGCGGTGGCTGCCCACAGAGCGGGCATTACTGGATCTCCCCACTGACACCGTGGAGCGCTACGAAGCCGATTACCTCGTCGCCCTCTCAGCAGCCCAGCGGCGCACGATCTTTGCGATCGAGGTCGAATCCGCCGGTGACCATACAACTCAGTTCCCCGCGAAGCAGGCGGGCGAACTGCAAGTTGCACTTCACAAGGAGATCGAAGCACTCGCGCGTAAGCACTCTGCTACGGCGCAGGTGCTCCAGGACATGCAGCCCGCCGTGATCGGTTTGAAGGCTGCATCATTTGTGCTCATCTTCGCCATTGACTCTCGCGATCGCATGCTTGAGCCTACGGAGATTACGTTTCAAGTGTTCGATGACCTGAACGGCATGCTTCGCGCAGCGGCGGAACCAGACAAATCCGAGCTGATTAGTCGGCTTCAAGGTGGTGGATCTCGCGTGCGAAACCGATTCGTCGACCTGCTGAAGCCTCTCACCGAGGTCGGCAGCGGTGTCACCCTGTGGACGGCCAAGGCCCTCTCGCAGGCGGTCGAAGCGACAACGGTCACGGCACAGCAGGTCCGCGAGGCAGCGCGGGCGATCGCCCAGGTCAAGCCTCAGGAAGACACAATCGAGGTTCGCCGGGGTGCGCTGGTGGGGCTCAATACGCGCACGAATCGCTTTGAGATTACCGACCTCGCCACGGCCGACAGGTTTGCTGGCTACATGACCGAAGGGGCTGCGGCTGACGCGAACGGTCTCAAGGTCGGCGACGAGAGTTTCGTAACCGCGACAATCCTCTCCGTAACGCAATTCACGGGGGACGAGAGCGATCGAATGCAATATCGACTGGAGCGGATCGCTCCTTTCGTCGCCGCCTCGCCCGTCTGAACGACAGCAAGGTTCTCTGGCCGAATCCGGACCCACAACCGTCATCGAGGTACGCGACCCCGCCTGTCGTTGGGTGGACCTTCGCCGTTGAGTGTGGGTCATACCAGCCGCGTGTCGCTGCGGGCGCGGCGTTCTAAGCCGTAACGACTCAGTCGTGGGTGGTCAGCGGGTCTGCTGCACGGATAGGTGACACCTGATCTGTGGTGCCGTGAGGTGCCGCTGGGAGGATGTCATCATGCCCAAGCCCTACCCGCGCGAGTTCCGTGAGGACGTCGTGCGCGTCGCTCAGAACCGCGAGCCCGGTGTTCCGTTGCGTCAGATCGCGGCCGACTTCGGGATCAGCGAGACCTGTCTGCAGAACTGGGTCCGCCAGGCCGCGATCGAAGTCAGCGCGAGGCCTGGCGCGACCAAGGCCGAAGCGGACGAGGCGCGTGCGCTGCGCAAGCGCGTGCGGCTGCTGGAGCAGGAGAACGAGGTGCTGCGCCGCGCGGCCGCGTACTTCGCACAGGCGCATCTGCCGGGAAAATGACCTACCCGCTCGTGAGAGAGCTCGCCGCCGACGGGGTCCCCGTTGCGGTGACGTGCCGGGTGCTGAAGCTCTCCCGCCAGCCCTACTACCGCTGGCTCGCCAACCCCGTCACGGCCGCTGACCTGGTGGAGGCGTATCGTGCGGACGCGCTGTTCGACGCTCACCGCGACGATCCCGAGTTCGGACATCGTCTGCTGGCCGATGAGGCCCGAGACGCTGGGGAGCCGATGGCCGACCGGACGGCGTGGCGGATCGCGTCACGGCACGGCTGGTGGTCGGCGTTCGGCAAGCGCAAGGCGCGCGGGAACGGCAAGAAGGCCGGCCCGCCCGTCCACGACGATCTCGTGCAGCGCGAGTTCGTTGCCGATGCTCCTAACCGGCTCTGGTTGACCGACATCACCGAGCACTGCACCGCTGAGGGCAAGCTCTACCTCTGCGCGGTCAAGGACGTGTTCAGCAACAAGATCGTCGGCTACTCGATCGACTCGCGGATGAAGTCCCGGCTGGTCGTGAACGCCGTCAACAACGCGGCCGCGCTGCGCGGCGACGTCGCCGGTTGCGTGGTGCACAGCGACCGAGGAAGCCAGTTCCGCTCCCGGAAGGCGATCCGCGCGCTGGCCCGTCACCGCATGGTCGGATCGATGGGCAGGGTCGGCGCGGCCGGCGACAACGCCGCAAAGGAGTCGTTCTTCTCATTGCTGCAGAAGAACGTCCTCGACCGGCGGGCGTGGACCACCCGGGAAGAGCTGCGCATCGCGATCGTCACCTGGATCGAGCGGACCTACCACCGACGCCGCCGGCAGCCACGCCTTGGCCGTTTGACGCCCGTCGAGTACGAGACCATCATGACCAAGAACCTGGCCCTTGCGGCCTAACCGAAACTGTCACCTACTCGTGCAGCAGACCCAGCGAGGCGCGAAGGAGGTCTTCAGCTCCCATATACCATGCCAGGCCGCATGGCTGCGTCGAAGCAGAGATAGCGTGCTTGCATGACGGACACTTGGCATGTCGAGTGGCAGACCATCAACACGCCCGGAGAGTTGCTCTTCCTCCTGGTCTCGCAACTCGCTCCACAGGTCGCTGTGGGGAGCACGGCGGGCCAAAAGATAATCGGGGGTACCTATTCTCCTGAAACCGCATCGGCGTTCCTGTTTTCCGCAGGCGTAGTGGGCGACTTCTTTTGGCCGTCTCCCGGCCGCGGGAGGAAGCCCGTCGCAAGTGCATTTCCGAATCGCGCCCGTGACTTGCGGCACTTGTTAGGGCTGCCCGAAGCGGAATTCAGCCAGCTGGACAGCATCCGGAACGACCTCGCACACGTTGACGAACGGATGGAGGAGCTGTACCTCGATAACCCGACAGCGCCGCTGCTTGCGTGGGGCGGCGGGGGAGTGCTCCTGAAGGATACGAGGCGCTATCTGAACTACGACCCGACGACTGGCACGCTCCACTCGCTTGGCATCGACGTCGACGTCGCAGCTTTCGTCGCCTGGTTGGAAAGCCTGCAGGCTCGCATCGGTCGGATTACCATGCCGCTGTTCCTTCGCATGCATGACATCGGGCATGTTTCCAATACAGCTGAGGAAGAGTCAACGGCTTCCGCCGACTAGGTGTCGCGCGGTACTCGCTCCATCCTGCGCGAGGCGAGCGAAAGAATGTCGACACGCGCCATCGCTCGTGACCTGACCGCGGGTGCCATGCCGACTGCTCAGTGTGCAGCATCGTGGACGCATCAGACCGTTCAGGCCGTGCTTGCCGGCAGGCTTCCTGAACGGGGGCACTGCTAAGCCAGTTGGACCGCTTCGTCCGAGCCCTTCATGTAGGTCGACCCCTGGTGCGCCTTGCCTGCCTCGTCGTACCACGTGATCGTGAACTTGACCCCGAATGCCAGGCCGCTTGACGTGACGTGGCCCTGGAAGAGTCCCTCCGCCGCTGGCTTGCCTGCAGGAGACAGATCCGGCCAGTGGCCGGCGTCAACGATCGTGAGGTCACTGTCGGACTCGATCCGTACCTCACGCGCGATGCTGCGCGGAACGAGATTTCGCAACGCCCAGTGAGTCGGCCCGACGCGCTCGACACTCCAACGCGGAGCCGGACGCGGCAATCGCGTCTCCTTGGCCGCGCGCGCGGCTGCTATCTGCCGTCCCAGTTCACGTCCTTCGGACAGGCCTTCGTTGTGTGCGCGCTGGACTTCGCTACGAAGTTTCGTGATGCTCTCTTCTGAGTTCTTCGCCGCGCGCTCACCAGCAAGTGCGCGGTGACGCATCTGGTCGCGTTCTTCTCGAAGGCTGCTAATCAGCTGGGCCGCGTTCGCTGTCCCCGACTCCGCCTTCCGGACGTTCCGGCGAGCGTCAGCGAGGCGAAGGTCCTGGTCCGCGATTCGTTGCTTCGCCTTGGCCAGGGCGCCGTCGCGCTCATCGATGGTGTCCTGGAGCTCGTTAATCTCCGAGCGCATGCTGACGCGGCCCAGGCTCTGTCCGCGCTTGAATGCGGCCTTCACCTCGTCGTGCGTGGGTCTCTCGCTTAGCGCGTTCTGAACCTTCATCGCGATGCGCCCGGACGTCGTGATTCGCACGCTCAGAAGCCTGCGAAAGAACGCGAGCCACCAGCGCCTGATCGGGCCGATGATGAACGCCAGCACGATCAGGATCAGTCCTGTCACTGCCGCGTACGCCCTAGGGTCGACGCTTTCCGTGAAGAGAGCCGGGCCGACCAGGCCACCGAGGTATGAGAGGACGGCCCAAATGGGTCCGCTGATGAGCCCCGCCCAGAGGCCCCGGTGATACCAGGGTACGTGCGGTGAGGAGTTCTGTCGATTCATGCTGTTGTCTCTCGAAGTGGGCAACCCTGGGCCGGGTGCGCCCCGGCCCAGGGTGACCGAGTTCTTACTTGGTCTTATCCACCAGGATGTAGCCGTTGCCCGACTTCGAAGTGGGTCGCATCGGCTTGCCCTTCACCGCCGTGACTTCGTTCTTGGTGCGACCGCCGCGCGGACCGACCTCGAGGTACTGACCACTCACCGGGGTCTTCTGACCCGGCTTCACGACATTCTTGCTTGCCATCTCTGGCCCTTCCGACCGAGGCAGTCTCCGGCGCCGACACGCCGACGAGGTTCGTCGACGGCTCGGGGTCGGGTCTAGGGTCGTGTCGTTGCCTTCCCAGTAACGGCCGGCCCTGGACTGCCATTGCTTCTTCCCCGAAGCCTTGTGCTCCGGGGTCTTTCGGTCGTGCACGAGTCTACCGGCTATGAATGACAGCGTTGTAGTTCAATGCTGGGATCATTGGGCGTGTGCCGCAGTCTCTGGACAACTTCGAGCGTTTTGAACTCTGATCTAGGAACACCGTCGTTGTAGTGATGCAGCCAGGTCGGGTAGTCGGCGATGCGTTCGGGTTCTGAGCGGTAGGTCTTCGCGTAGGCCCATTCCTCTTCGAGGGTGCGGTTGAAGCGCTCGACCTTGCCGTCGGTTTGCGGCCGGTATGGGCGTGTGCGGCGGTGCTTGATGTCCTCGCCGAGCGTGTCTTTGAAGGCGTGGGAGCGGTAGCAGGCGCCGTTGTCGGTCATCACCGCGGTGACTTCGATGCCGATCGAGGCGAAGTGCGCGTTCGCGCGCTGCCAGAAGCCGGCGGCGGTCTCCTTCTTCTCGTCGTCGAGGCTCTCGGAATAGCCGACGCGCGTGTGATCGTCGACCGCGTGATGCAGGTACGCGTAGCCGAGCCCCCGCTTGCCGTTGTTGCGGTTGCCGGCCGTGCGGCCGAGCTTGCGATGCCCGCCGCCGTCTGGGATCCGGCCCTGCTTCTTGATGTCGACATGCACCAGCTCGCCCGGTCGTGACATCTCGTAGCGGACGGGCTTGGCCTTCCGCACCGGCAGTCCGGTGGCCTGGTCGATGGCGCGCAGCAGCGGCATCTTGAACCTCGCCAGCACGCGCCCGACCGTCGAGCGGGCGATGCCCAGGTGGTAGCCGATCCGGTGCGGTCCCCAGCGACGGGTGAAGCGCAGCGCGATGATCCGCCGCTCCAGCCGTGTCGGTGTCCGATGCGGCGACGAGAGCGGCCGCGAGGAGCGGTCCGTCATCGGCTCGCCCGCTCGGTACCGTGCGGCCCAGCGGCGGACCGTGCCGGACGCGCACTGGAATCGGTCCGCGACCCGTTCGACGGGCCAACCATCGTCGACGACGAGCTGCGCGAGCTTGAGTCTGCCGAGCTCGGCGAAAGGGGCGTTAGCGTGAGTCATGAAGGTCTCCGTGGTTGGACGTGAGTGTGGTTACCCACATCCTCCATGGAGGCCTTCGCTCAGTTCACGCCCTCACAACCTCCCGGGGAAGAACAACTAGCCGCCAGCTTCGCCTGATATATGTGTCGACTTCGAACTCGACCTCGACCTCGTGCGACGCGCACTGTGCGCGACCCCGACCCGCGAGAACGCCCCTCGGGATGCCGCTCGGAACGGCGTCCCGAGGGGCGCGAGCTGTGGACTGGCCTCGCCCTACATAGGTGGGAGAGCTCCATCCCCAGTTGAGCGCATCCGTCGGTCCTCTCCTCAAGCCGGAGGAACAAGTCAGCGCTCCTGAAACTCGCGCCAGCTTGTCGCGTCCCACAGCTGGCCCCGCCGGGACCGTGTATGCCTATTATTGGGGCACTCGCCCACCCGGCAGGTGGCACCGCTGGAAGGACTTCTGATGCAGTTCGCTTCATTTCGCACGGAGGACGGCACGGAAGTGCTTTTCGAGACGACCGACACCTCGTTCGTGGAGCAGCATGGCGGGGTTGCGGAGGCGGCGATCGAAGCCGTTGAAGGCCTAACTCCGATAGCAAAAGCAGTAGCGGCTGCTGGCAAAAGTCTTCGGTCGCAACTCAGCCCAGATGAGTTCGCAATGGAAGTCGGAATCGGCCTGTCCGCAGAGGTTGGTTGGTTTGTTGCGAAGTCACAGGTCGAAGCTAGTATAAAACTCTCGCTGGTCTGGAATACTCCCGCCGCAAAATGATTCAAACTCATCGCGCTGCCACGGCTACGGCGCGCGTATTTGTGGACGGCAAGTTGTCCGGTTCGGCCATCCTTGTCTCCGAGGATCGCCTCATCACGGCTGCTCATGTTGCACCGCCCGGACGCCGCATTGAAATCCAGTTCCCATCGCTCCTCGCTTCGCCTCGTCAGCAGGTGGACGAGGTTCTCCGGATTGAGCGTACGGATCTGCTCGTACTCGCCATAGATGTACCTGCTTCGATAACTTTGCCGAAGGCTATCGCTGTCTCACCTAAGCGACGGCTGCCGGCTGACGCGCTCGCGTTCGGCTTTCCTCTACTCGAGACTGACCCGCAAGGTATCTGGCGAGGCTTTCGGCTTACCGGGATTACGTCGGGCGGATTCGTCCAAGTGAGTTGGTCCGACGGGTCAGGTACGCTACGAGGACAAAGTGGTGGGCCGGTCGTTGACAGCGAGGGCAGATTGATCGGGATTATTCTCAGTGGATCTGAAGAAGGCGCGTTCGACCGATTCTTGCCTTGCAACCTCATTGAAGAGGCCTGGGCGGAACTACCTCGTCCCTGGGCCGCAATCGGGCAAGATGCCGAAGGTCACTTCGACCGACGTGCGCGGGGTCAACGAAACAGCCGCCGCGGTGGAGATCTCTTCCGCGGTCGATATCGGGCCCTCAAAGCAGTGGACGACTATCTTACGAGTCCCAACTCACCTGGCCTACCTCTCGTTGTTGTAGGCGCTCCTGGATGTGGTAAGTCTGCAGTTGTCGCGCGAAGCGCATTAATTTCTGAAGAATCAGCGTCTGTCTTCGGCGCTATCTTCCATGCTCGGGGTGCAACCGAGTATCAACTGCTAGACGGCGTTGCCGCCACTGTGGGACTACCGACTCCGGTGAGCATTGCTGAACTCGTCAGTGGCCTGCAAGCGGTCGATCGACCGCTACATCTCTTTGTGGACGCGCTTGATGAAGCCCCCACCGCAGAAGAGGCCCTTCAGGTCTGTGATGACATTCTCGAACTTGCCGCATTGCCCAAGATCCGGGTGGTGGTAGGGACGCGTCGGGAGATAGGAACGCACCAAAGCATCACAGAGCGATTGGGCGTCGATGACAGAGCGCACCTGGTCGTCGACCTTGATGACGGTACTTATCGGGACGACAGCGCCGTACAAGGTTTCGCTCATTCGGCACTTCTACAAGAGGACTCTGACCTTCCTGGTCCCGCAGGAGCGGCGTGGATTACCTATCGACTAGAGCCAGAGATGGCGGAGCTCCTAGCGCAGGCGATAGCGCGTATGGCAGACGGGAACTTCCTAGTCGCTGCACTGTCTGCAACAGCTCTCTCTGGCGCGACCGAAGTGACTGATCCTAGGAGTAGTTCTTTCGACGCGAGATCCCTTCCGACGAGTGTCGGTGAAGCGCTCAGCAAATACCTCGACTCTCTTGGACACAAGGCGAAGCCGCAGGCTACGACGCTCCTCACCGCCCTGGCCTTGGCAAAAGGCAACGGCATATCCATCGCTCAGTGGCAACGCTTCTCGGCGGCGCTTGGTGTCCCGATAAGCGAAGAGGGGCTGGAGTCGTTCTCAAAATCGCGCGCATCGAACTATCTCATCGCCTCCAGTGGTGAGTCCGGTGAGCAGAGGATCCAGCTGTTCCATCAGGCTCTAGCCGATGAACTCGCGCGCACAGCGAGCACGAGAGCGCGGACAATGGTGTTTCGATCGATTCTGCAGAATGTCGCGGTCGCCGGAGGATGGGTAGAAGCAGACGATTACGCCCGAACCTTCGCGATTGAACACGCGCCAGGCGATGGCGCGATCGACGATCTGTTGGAAACCGAGGGGTTTATCGTAGCTGCCGACCCCGTCCGACTTGTTGAAGCCGTCGACGCGCGGATCCATAGCCTGTCCTCTCCCTTGGCACGCCTCGTCGAGAATGAGGGTTCTCGACTTGTTCAGATGAATGAGGTTTCCCGACGGCTCCTACTCAGCGGCGCGGCGATGCACGCCGGGTTGGCTGCGTTCTCGGCGTCGTGTCTGCCACTTGGTGCACCGGTCACTCCACGGTGGGGGACTCCCCTCGACCTCGATCATGTGAAGTTGATCGGGCATGTCGCAGGAGTCACGGCTGTCCACATCGATGAGACGAGCGCTGGCCAAGAGGTCGTTGTGACCGGTGGGGCTGACCGCACAGTTCGTGTCTGGGATCAGTATGGGAAGCAACTCGGTTTGGTCGTGCTTCCCGGCATGGTGCTGGGTCTCGCACGAGGCGAGACTCCTGGTTCCGTACTTGCTTGCGGGGATAAATTTGTGGCGGCACTCGATATCGGCGGATGCGAGACAACTTGGCTGGTAGAAGGGCGGTTTGGCGCGCGCGCGGTTGCGGTAATGGGAGACCAGTCCGCCTACGCGATTTCAACGCGAGCCGGCATCAAAACGATTTCTCGGGCGGGCGAAGTCCTTGAATCTTGGAGTGTTGGAAAGTCGGTCTCATCTTTTAATGCGAGAGCGAATCTTGTCATTGTAGCTCGTAATCGTCGTGCGCAGTTCGCGAAGTGGTCCCGGACTGACCCCATTCAGACTGTTTCCTTTTCAAACTTCGCGAAGACGATCGCGGTGGCACCAGCACTCGGATCGATGCTCGTAGTTGTCGGTAGCTATAACGGTGCAGTCTCACTTATCAAGGTGGAAGAGAACAATGAGCTGCAGCGGCATGCTCATAAACTTAGTGGATCAGTTCGGGCGATTTCGATTGGCGAATTGCGCGGTTCGCCGGCCATCGCAGTGGGCGGTTCAGCCAGAGAAGTCACCATTTTTGACGAGCAGGGGACGCGAATATCACGTCCGCTGCGGGGCCACTCTGATTCAATATCAGCCCTCGCGATTGGACGGGTCGGTCGTCGCTCGGCCGTGGTTTCCGGAAGTCTTGACGGTACTGGTCGAATATGGCGGGGTGCGACTGAAGTCTTGCGTCGTGGTGGCGCGGGCGCCCAGATTCAAAGCGTCAGCGCCGGCACCGGTGTTGACGCGAGACCCATCTTCGTGGCTGGCGATGCGAATGGCGTTGTGCATCAATGGGACGAGCACGGCCAGCACATCAGGAGTCGATCGCTGCATAAGGGACCCGTGCGCGGACTAGCGCTAGGAAACATGAGCGATCGTCTTTTGATTGCTTCAATATCGGGGTCCCAATTGAACATTTGCAAGGCCGACACTGGCGAGTTTGTGGTGAACTACTCATTTTCTGCAAGCAAATTGCTCAGTGTCGCATTGCACGACGCGGCTGGTGTAGTCGTCGTGGGGGCCAAGGATGGAAGCCTTCACATGTGGGACCTGCCTACAGGAACTCCCTCCACGATCGCAGATGCTCATCAACGAGACGCCTCATCTGTCGCTGCACTCGACTACAACGGGACACCAGGTTTCGCGTCGGGTGGGCGCGACGGCCGCGTTGTCGTCTGGGACAGCACGGGACATGCCCTCGTTACGCTTCGTAACCGCGGGGGTGCAGTACGAAAGTTGGCGGTGCTCGCCACGGGCGACACGACGCATCTCGCCGCCGGCGGGTACTCCGCCACGACTCTCTGGCGCTCGGAACGGTGGGACCAGCCTCGAATGGTCTCTGCCGCCACAGGAGCCGTGCGTGGCCTAGCAGTCGTGAGCTTGGGCGATGATGTTGGTGTTATCACGTCGGGATCAGCAGCCGGACTTCAGGTCAACAACATCGAGCAGCAGATCATTCACGCGCTGCCAACTGCAGAATCGGTCTCCTCTTTGGCGCAAGTCAAGGGGTTACTTTTTGCGGCTTCTGGGCCAGCAGTGATGGCTTTTGAGGTGCACCCGGGGATCCGCGAGGACCTTTGGTCGCCGGAGCGCAGCATCGACCTGGCCATAGGGGCAGCTTCTCCCCGGCCCTACACTTCCGTCGGTAATATTCGCGCTCTCGCCCGCGAAATGCTTAACAAGCGCGCTTTCAATGAAGTCTCCCGGCTTGCTGCAGTCCTACCGGACAGTTCGATAGATTTGTCCCTAATGACGGACGCTGCGTTCGGTATTGGTGACTACGCAACTTTGCGTGGGTTACTGCCGCGCCTGAGCGAACCGCGCCATTCAGACTCGGCACAGATTCTAGGTAGGCTTCTTGGTTCCGCGGCGCTTTGTCATGAAGTTGTGCTTGCGGGGGCCGCGCTTCAGCTTGCGGACACCGGTGTGACGGTATGGTCGGCATTGATCGGAATGCACTCGATGTTTTCAACAAGCGGTGAGCGCGAGTGGTTGGCGCAGCGCGAGTTAGTCCGCTTGACCATGCTTCGCCAACATGGATTCGATCGAGTGATGCCTGATCTCGTTGTCAACGCGGCGTCACGGATCCTACCGATTGCTCGCGAGATCGCCAAGAATGCCGATTTGAACGCTTTCGCTCTGTCGCGAGATCGGATGATGCGTGAACTCACTTTACTAGCACCTGACGCGTTCGAGCGGGTGTGCTCGGCACTGGATAGCGGAGATGAGTATTGGGCGCGGCTGCGACCTTATCAGCTCATCTCGCTGGCCGAGGTTCGTCAGAGTTTGGATCCTGGTTGGGACTCATCGACAGTGATGTCCAAATTTGTCGCTTGTGCGGACTTTGTTCCTGACCCCGTGCGGCGAAGAACCGAGGCCTGGCGACGCTTCTCGAAGTTCGCCGAGCAATGGGCTTCTCGGGAGCGCGATTAGCTTGCTTTTCACAATCGCGCGTCGTGTCTTAAAGCCGGTAGGTACCGGTGCCGATGCCGGTACGGATTTGCGTCAGTGAAACGGCCCCGGTTTGATGCCGGCTACTTTCGAGGTTGCAAGGAAGATTGCTACCATGGCGATGCAGATCCCGGAGGGGACGAGGCAGTGAGCGATACCGCTCGTACTCGATCATCTCGATCAGGTCACGAAGTTGGGCCGATTTGGCACGATCCAGGGCTGACGGCGACGATCGCGACGTCGTCGTCGCCGATGTCGATCGCCGGTGCCAACACGATGTTGAAGCGCACCCTCACCCAGTCGACGTCGCCGATGTCGGGACTGACGGGGGTGGACGGGCCGGCCGGTTGCACCTCGACCTGCGTGATGAGCGACTCCTTCACACCGAAGACCGAATCGCTGCGCATGTACTCGCAGTCCTCGACGAAGATGTGGGTCACGAGCGTGCGCTGGGCCTCGGCCGAGACCATGGAGTGCAGGTGCGAGGGGCGCGTCGGTGACCGGCCGCCGGCCTGCAGCATTGCGCCGACCGGCCCGTCGTGGGGATCGGGTAGGGCGTGGGCTTGATGTCCCGGAAGCGGTAACTGCCGTCGTCTTCGCTGAAGAGGAAAGCGCGCGCGGCCATGCGTCCGTCGCCATACTGCACATCGTAGAAACCCTCGTCGTCTGCCTCCCAGACCTCGATGCGAGTGCCGGCGATCGGGTTGCCGTCGGTGTCGGTCACACGACCCTCGACCCAGCAGGGCTGCCCGTTCGTGCCGAACGCCATGTCTTCGCCGTTCTCGATCTGGGGGCGTCGTCGACGAAGAAGCGACCGAAGACCGTCGCCTCTGTCGCGTCGCCGACGGACTCGTTATTGATCGTGATCGTCTGCATCGACAGCCCGAGGGCGTCGGAGGGCAGCACGAAAGCCTGGCGGGTGTAGGTGGTGATGTGGGCGGCCTTGGTCAGGAACTCGATCGCGGTCTCCCACTCCGCCTCGGACAGACGCACCTGCGGGCGAAGGCGTGCATGTGCCGCACGAGTGCCTGCATGAGTTGCCGCAGCCGAGCCGAATCTGTGCTTGCGAAGGATGCGATCACGGCCTCCACCAGCGATTGCTCGCGCGCAGCCTGCTCGGCGGAGACCGTGACGGTGCGCGTGCCCTCGTGGCCGGAGCGAAGCGGTACCAATCGGCACAGGGCAGGTGGGCGCGGTGGTCTCGATGGTCATGTCGACTCCTTCGTCGGGTTCATGGGCGGATGCGTAGGCACCCGTGCAGTGGGTTGGCTCAGCGGGTGAAACTGCCCGGCGGCATCGAGTGGGGCCAGGCCGCCGCGGCGACCGACGCTGGCGTGACCTCTTACATCGGCGTCATGATCCATGGTGGCGTCAAGGCGGGCGACCGCGTCGGCATCATCGGCCTCGGCGGCCTGGGCATGACGGGCGCGCGCATCGCAGTGATCGCCGGCGCGACCGTATTCGGTGTTGAGCCGAAGGAATCCTCCTGGGCCACGGCGCGCGAGCAGGGTGTCACCGAAGTGTTCAAGGATGCCTCCGAGCTCGAAGGGCTCGACCTCGACGTGGTCGTGGACTTCGCCGGATTCGGCACGACCACCGCGGGTGCCATCAAGGCAGTCAAGCCCGGCGGCCGCGTCTCGCAGGTCGGCCTCGGCAAGACGGAGTTCAGCTTCAACTCGTACGAGCTCATCAGCCGGGCGATCACGCTGCAGGGCTCGACGCCGCAGGGCAAGCCCGAGCACCTGCAGGCCGTCATCGACATGATCGCCGCGGGTGACCTCGTCATCCGTGCAGAGGAGATCGGCTTCGACGAGATCCCAGATGGGCTGGGTCGCCTCGAGCGCGGAGAGGTTGCCGGGCGGTTGTACGCGACGCTGCCCGCGTGACGGTCTGAGTGAACGTAGGGTGTGCACCTGTGAGGTGCGCACCCTACGAAGCGATGGCGTCGGCCGCCTCGACCGGCGGGCGGGACGATGTGCTGACCGCGCTGCGATGCCACGAAGCGGACATGCGGCTCACCGGAGTCACGACAGTGCGCGCCAATCGTCCATGCGGTCGCGACCGAACTCCCATGGCCGCACCGCGAGCCCGGCCGGCTTCGCCGCGCTCACCACGATGCGCTTGACCTTGCCGAGCCACGTCGAGCGCGCGTGCACCCAGCCCTGCGAGAACGGCCACAGGTCATCGCGCGCGCCGTACTCGGCGGGGCCGCCGAACCGCAGCTCGTTGCGTCTCGGGTCGCGCTCGATCCCGTCGAGGAAGCCGACGAGGCCCTCGCCGCTGAGGTCGATGCTCGCGACCACTCCGCCGCGCATCCGCACCTGCACGCCCGGCAGGCCGCGCACATGCGCGACGAGCGGATTCGAGGCCTCGCGACCGAGCGCATCCATGTAGGTGGTGACTTCGCCCGAGCGCCAGCGATTGAACCCGTGCGAGACGGTGATGCCGCGCAGCACCGCGGTGATCTCGGTGGGAGCCTCGCCGCTCGGGCCGCCCCCGTAGCTGACGAGCAGCTCGCGATCGCCGTAGTGGCGCAGGTCGGTGCCGTCACGCGCGTCGGCCGGATCACCGAGCGCCTCGCGCAGCGCTGCGCGTGTCGTCGGCCACTCGAGCCCCGGCAGCAGCTCGGCAGCGCGACGGTAGGTCGGCTCGGCCGTGCCGGTGCCGAGGCCGATGCGCACGCTCAGCACGCGATCGTCCTGCACCTGCATCTCGACCCCGTCGTCGAAGACGAGCAGGCGGCGGTCGGCACCCGACGACATCATCCATCGCTGCCTGCTGGCGCCCGAGAGCCGGGCCGCGGCCCGGAATCTGGGGCCCTCCTCGGGCTCCCCGAGGGCCGCGAGGAGCACGCCCAGCGCTCCGCCGGGCACCTGCCGGCTCTCGGCGCGCTCGAGCGCGACCGAAACGAGACGGTCGTCGACGAACGTGACGCGCATCCGCATGCCTTCGATCGCGAAGACGTCATCGGATGCGTCCACGGGCTCACCGAGCACGGCTCGCACCCGCTCGCGGTCGCTGCCCGCGTCGAGGCCCCCGATGAGTGCCGCAGGGCGAGGGTAGGCGCCGTCGCCGACGAGAGGGAACGCCAGGCTGTCGACGTGCCCGTCGGCGTCGGTCGAGACGCGCCCCGTGCCCGCGGCGAGCGCGCGGGAGATCTCGCCGAGGTCGCTCTCCACTGCCGCGCCCAGGGCGTCGACGTGCCACCAGAGCTCCCCGGGAAATCTCGGCCGCAGCATCCGAGTGCGGCTCGGGTGCCACTGCTCGGGCCAGACGGACCCACGGCGCGGATCGAACAGCTGCTGGGCGTCATGCTCGCCGCGGCGGAACTCGCGCTCGAGAGGCTCGCTCGTCGCTTCTGGTCGGAGGAGCGCAGCGTACTGCTCCTCGGTCAGGGAGAAGAGCGCATCGCCGTAGCCGTGGCCGACCTCCACCTCGAGGCCCAACCAGGCGCGGCGCGTGGAGGTCTCGACGCCCACGCTGGGACGCTGCCTGACCTGCACGAAGCATCGCGGGTCTCGGCGCTCGCGACTCTCCGGCTGATTCGCCACCGACGCTCCGTTCTCTCGCTTGCTCGCCAGATGCAACCGTAGACGTCTGCTCGTTCGCGAGCCTGCGCGCGGCGAAGGGGTCGTTCTGGGTTGCGGGGCCGCCGCCGGCGACGCGGATCGGCGCTCGTGCTCGGGCACGCCGTTCGCCTGCCCGTGGAGGGTCGCTCTGAATCCGACGACTTCGCCTTGCAACGCATCCGTCGTCTTCGTCTTCAGGTCTGCTGGGCGGTGACCGCGCTCACGCGACAGTTGCGGCACCAGAAGGCGTAGATGATGCCTTCGGTCCACTGCTCCCAGCCGGGTGAGTCCTCGAGGGGCGTGGAGGCGTCGAGCTGTGCGACGAGCGGCATCGGGAGGTCGCAGGTGAGGCACCGCGGGTAGATCGCGTCCTGGATCCAGCTCCCGGCACCGCCGACGCGATTGAGGTTCTGGTTGCCGTTGCTGCCGCCCCAGTCCTGCACCTGCCAGCGGGGCGGCGTCGGGTGGAAGGTGACGGGCAGCACAGGCAACGGCTCAGGCACGGGCATGCCGTCGGAGGCCCCGCTGCTCTGCCGTGGCAGCGAACTCGGCGTGCCATCTGCATGCGAGAAGAACTGCTCGTCCCACATGCAGTCGAAACGGGGGCAGAGGGATGTCTCGCGCGGCACGGTGCCGTCGGCGACTCCCGGGTAGGTGCCGAAGTCGAGCAGCCGCTGCAGCTGCCAGCCGCAGGCGGAGCAGTCGCCCTCGGCCTCGCCCCCGACGCGGCCCTCGCCGACCGCAGGGGCCGAAGGGTGCCAGGTGGGGTCCGGCAGTTCGAGCGCCGGCCACTGATCGGCCTGCCATGGCGGCGTGTTCATCCACGGCTTGGAGACGTCGCCGAGGCCGCGCTGCAGCACGATGTGGTGGGCGGGCAAGGCGACGAGATCGCGGTCGCCGTCCCATCGCTGCTCGAGCCAGAGGTAGGGCTCGTCGTCGGAGAGGCGGTCGCGGTGCTCGTCGATCAGGTGCGGCGCCTGCAGCATGAGCTGCTGCCCGAGCTCGTCAGCGACCTCTTCGGGTAGGTGCTGGGCGACCGCCTCGGCGAGCCCCGGGAGGTCGTCGTCGGGAACCCGGTCGAGCAGTGTGATGACGAAGTCGTGCATCAGTGTGACTGGGCTGCCGAGCATCTCGAACAGCGCCTCGGTCGGGGTCGGCGAAGCCGCGATGCGGCGGATGGCCGCGACTTCTTCGGGCGGCATGTCGCGGGCCATGGATTCTCCTGCGTTCGGCTGCGCTGGCGTGCTGCTCGGAGCGTAGCGCCGGCGGGCGAGGAGGGGCCAGTGCCGCAGTGGCGAACGCTGCGCGGCACGTGGCTCAGTCGTCGAAGACGTGCCAGCAGATCGCGCTGCGGGCGGCCTGGTCCTCGAGCATGAGGCCGCGCAGCTCGTCAGGCACCTGCTCGCGCTGCCAATCGCGCTCGGCCAGCCGGACGGCCTCGCGCTCGGCCTCCGGCGCTGCCGCGGCCGTGGCCCTGATCGCATAGGCAGCCGCGCCGAGATCGTGCGCCGCGACATGCGCCACTGCCACCGCCTGGCCCACCGAGAGCGCGGCGAACTTTGCAGGGTCGGGCAGGTCGCGACCCGCGCTGTTCGCGGTGAACGCCGCCTGATGCGCCGTCTTCATCGGCACCTCGCCGCGGATCCAGGCGCGTGCCACCTCGAGCACCTCGTGCAGTTGCGCGTCGCCAGGCGCCTCGCGCTCGAACAAGGGCAGCACGCGCTCGGCGCACATCACCGACCAATGGGCGAGCAGCCGGTGGTGCGCATCCGTCAGGCTCCCGCCGCGGCGGACGGTGATGAGGCGGAGATCGCGCTCCTTCGGCAGGATCGGCATGCGGCCAATTGTGCTGGACGCGGCTGGGTGCGCCGAGGGAGGGATGGCTTGGGCCGGTCACCCGGTCGAGCAGCGTGCACGCGCGAGCGCGTGTGGGCGCCCGGCGCCATGATCGCGGCATGGATGCACAGTGGCGCAAAGCCGGCGGGATACTCATGACGGATGCGCCGATTCGGGCGTACGGCGGTCTCAGGATCCCCCGTGATGCGCTGGAGGACTTCGCCCGCCGGGTGACCGCGGGCGAGGTCTCGCTGCATGCGCACCACGACGACCGGGTGCGCATGCGCAATCTCCGGGTCGACGTGGTCGACCGTGAAGACGGTGTCAGCTTGCTGAGATTCGTCACCGACCTGCACAAGGGGGACGACCAGTGGCTGTGGGCGATCCATCCGCTGTCGGCGAGCCTGAAGATGCCGATCGCTCGCGATGCGCAGCGTGGGCACCGCGCTGACGCAGCCCTGTCGCTGAGCGCCGATCACGCGTGGTTCGAGGATGCGGTGCTCATCGAGGCGGAGCAGCGTCTGCTCGCGAGCGGGGTCGAGCCCGACGGGCTGCAGGTGCAGCGAGCCCTGCAGTTCGAGTTCGCTCCCGACCCGCGGATCTACGTCGACATCGTTCTGCCACTGCTCACCTCGGTCGGAGCGAGCAGGGTGTGGGGTGCGATCGAGGCGCTCTTCGCGGGGCGCACCACGCCTGCGCACGGGGACACGGGCGCGGCGACCGTCGTCAATGTGAGGATCACCGACGGCGACAGAGCGGTGACAGCCGTTGTGGTCACTGCCGATGAGGCTGTGGCGCAGCGAGCCATCGAGTCACTCGACCAAGCGGTCGCGGCGTTCCTCAACAGCGCCGCCTCGTCGAGCGTGTCCGGGCCGGTGACGCTCTGGGACGAGCGCAGCAGTACGTGGCCGCCGTCGGACGGCCCGTTCACATCTGCTGGTGCAGCTCCTCGAGCGAGGTGAGCACGATCAGCCGCTCGGTGGCGCGGGTCATCCCGACGTAGAGCAGGTCCTCCCCGTCCGGCGAGGCGCCGTCGATGTCGGTGACGATCACCATCGGGGATTCGAGGCCCTTGTAGCGGTGCACGGTGCCCCAACGGATGCCGTGGGTCGCGCCGGGCTGCGGTGACGCATCCGTCGTCTCCCCGAAGGCGCAGTGGGCCGCCGAGTCGCGGCGCTGTGCTCCTGCGGTCAGGCGCCGTGCTGCGCTTCGATGATCGACTCCCGGAGATCGTCGATCGCGGCAATCAGGGAGAGGGCCTCCCCGTTGACCGGGCGGAAGCCGAACTTGCGGTAGAACGTCACGGCCTCCTCGTCAGCCGCATGCACGAACATCACTCTCGCTGCGGCGATCTCGCCTGCGCGCACGGCCTGGACCACGGCGTGTTGGAGGAGACTGAACCCAAGCCCTCGGCCCTGGTGATCTCGGTGGACGGCGAGCTTGCCGAGCAAGATGGCGGGAATCGGGGACGGCCCTCCCGTGCCATCCTTGCCTGCAAGCCTTCGCTCCACCGCGAAGCTCGAGAGCGTGTAGAAGCCGGCAACCTCGCCCGTCTCATCGAGCGTGACGAAGGTGCGCGAGAAGCCCTTGACTTCGTTCTTGAGCGCCTGGCCACGCAACCACGTCTCGATGCTGGCGTTGCCGCACTCGAACCGATCGAGGTCGTGCTCGGCCGTGAGCGGCGCCGGCAGGCTGAAGCTCAAGCCTCGAAGACCGACTTGCGTCGGAACAGCTCAACCATCTCGGGGATCGGTGCCGGCTCTTCGTCCAGCATTGCGCGGACGCGCTCCCAACTCGCTTCTTCGAGTGCGACGCGCCGCTCAGAGTCGATCACTTGATCGGCGGCGTCTCGCAGCGTCGACTTGATGAAGGCGGCCGCAGTCGTACCGCGGATGCTCGCGGCGCGGTCGACGGACTCCTTGAGGTCGGCGTCTACGCGGACTTCGATCCGCTCTTTGGCAACAGACACGTCCCCAATGTACGGCAAAACGCCGGCATCCGCGAATGCGGCCCATCTGGCACTGACTTTGCTTGCGCGGGGCGTCAGCCATTTACGGCTGCCGTGTCGGCAGCAGCGGCATGACGTCGTCGGCGAACTGCGACAGGAAGCGGCGCTGGTCGTGGCCGGGGCCGTGGAAGACGAGGTGGCGGAAGCCGATGTCGATGTAGTGGCTGATGGCGGCGGCGGTCTCGGCGGGGTCTGAGCTGATGATCCAGCGCTTCGCGACCTGCTCGATGGGGAGGGCGTCGGCGAGGCGCTGTATCTCGGCGGGGTCGTGGATGTTCTGCTTCTGCTCGGGCGTGAGCGACAGGGCCGCCCAGAAGCGGGTGTTCTCGCGCGCCGCCTCGGGGTCTCGGTCGTAGGAGACCTTGATCTCGATCATGCGGTCGACATCCGCATCGTCTCGCTTGCCGAGCTCTATGCCCTCCTCGAGGTTGGGCACGATCGCCTGCGTGTAGTAGTCGTCGCCCTTGCCGGAGGTGCAGATGTGGCCGTCGGCGACACGGCCGGCGTACTTGGACGTGGCTGGGCCGCCGCCGGCGACGTAGATGGGGATGCGCTGCGCCGGGTCCTCGGAGTCCAGTCGGTCGTAGATGGTCGCGCCCTGCAGGCTGTAGTAGTCGCCGTCGAAGTCGACCCGCTCGCCGTCCCAGAGCGCGGGCATGAGCCGCACGGCCTCGCGCAGCCGCGCGAAGCGCTCCTTCAGCTCGGGGTAGGGCACGCCGATCGCCTGCTCGTTGAGCGCCTCGCCGGTGCCGACGCCCAGGATGAAGCGGCCGTCTACGAGCTCGTGAGCGCGATGGCCCGTCAACAGTGACCTGCGGGCCAGCTCGGCCCGGTAGCGACTCAGGGCCCGCGGCAGTGGTGATGACCGCCGCGGGCCTTGTTCGATCTGCGCGCGCCATCCGACGGCGGTCGCCTTCGTCAGGCCGCGTCGGTCGCCAGCGTAGCCAGCCAGGGCAGCGCAGAGTCAAGCGCGCGACGAGCGCTGTACGGCGAGCCTTCCCTTGTGGATCTGGTGAGCCTCGAGCTCGGTCTCGACGTTCGGCTCCGAGCCGCGCAGCGGCTTGCGCGCGCTCTCGGCCAGGAACCACACGGCAAGCAGGCCGGCGACCGACATGCCGATCAGGTAGTAGGCGGCGGCGAGGTCGTCGCCGCTCCAGCGGATGAGGCTGTCGATCACGAGCGGCGCGGTGCCACCGAACACCGCGATCGAGATGTTGTAGGCGACGCCCAGACTCGTGCTCCTGGAACGCGTCGGGAACAGCGCCGGGTAGGTCGAGGCGAGCGTGCCCATGTAGAGCGCCACTGGCGCGCCCACGAGCGCGAGGCCCAGCAGCACGCCGAGCGTCGAGCCGTTGCCGATCAGCAGGAAGGCGGGGATGCTGAGCAGGATCACCCAGGCGGATGCGATGAAGAGCACGGGCCTGCGGCCGACGCGGTCGGAGAGCATGCCGACGAAGGGCATCGAGCAGGCCATGAGCAGCAGCAGCGGCACCGTCAGCAGGTTGCTCTGCACCGCGTCGTACTCCTCGACAGTCGCGAGGTAGGTGGGCATGTAGGAGGTGAAGGCGTAGCCGGCGCTGTTGGCGGCGGCGACCAGCACGATCACCATCACGATGCCGCGCCAGTTCTCCAGGAGCACCTGCAGCGGCCGCACCCGCAGGTGCTCGCGGCCCGCCTCGCCGACGCCCGCCGCGGCCAGCTCCGCGGTGAACTGCGGTGACTCGGCCAGCTTCAGGCGGATGTAGATCGCGATCACGCCGAGCGGGCCGGCCAGCAGGAACGGCACGCGCCACAGGCCCGCTTCGAGCGCCTCCTGCCCGAAGCCCACCTGCAGGGCGGTCACGAGCACGGCGCCGAGCGCGAAGCCGAGGTAGCTGCCGCCGTCGAGGAACGCCGCGTAGAAGCCGCGCTTCCGGTCGGGTGCCGACTCGGCGATGTAGGTGAGGGCACCGGTGAACTCGCCGCCGGCTGAGAAGCCCTGCAGCACCTTGAGCAGCACCAGCAGCAGGGGAGCGGCCAGGCCGATCATGCCGTAGTCGGGCAGCAGCCCGATGAGGAAGGTCGCCGCAGCCACGAGGGTGAGGGTCAGGAACAGCACGCGCTTGCGGCCGATGCGGTCTCCGAGCCAGCCGAAGAACAGGCCGCCGAGCGGCCGGAAGACGTAGGTCGCAGCGAACGTGCCGAGCAGGAAGATGACCTGCGTCGAGGGGTCGGCATCCGGGAGGAAGATCGGCCCGAGGGTGACGATCAGGTAGCCGAACGCACCTACGTCGTACCACTCCATGACGTTGCCGACGAAGGTGCCGCGCACCGCGCGCCGCAGCTCGGGCTTCCGGATCACGTTCACGGTGCCGGTGTCGAGGCGAGGCTGCTGCGCCCCGGAATCGGTGGACTGCGTCGTCATGGTGTGGGTGCTCTCTGTGATAGGGCGGGTCAGTGCGCGAGGCTCGGCGGTTCCTGGCCGTAGAAGGCGAAGTAGTAGACCAGGTATGCCGCGAGGTTCGAGGTCATGTCCTGGTGGTCCTTCAGCGGATTCACCTCGGTGACGGCGAAGGAGTCGCAGTGCGGCGCGATGGCGGTGATGACGTCGAGCGCCTGCCGGGACGTGAGCCCACCGGGCTCGTAGCCGCCGCAGCCCGGCGCGAAGGCGAGGTCGATCGTGTCGATGTCGAAGCTGCAGTGCACGTGGTCCGCGCCCTCGATGCGCTGCAGGATCCGCTCGACCGCCGCGTCCGTGCCCATCCGGTCGAAGGCACGCGCCGTGATCTGCGCCGGGCCCTCCTCGAGCACGTAGCGCCGCGACGACGGGAAGTTGAAGTGGCGTAGCCCCACCTGGATGCTGTGCTCGCGGCTCGTGCGCGGCAGTTCGAGCGAGCGTCGCATGCCGCTTGACTGGCTGAACCTGCCCTGCTGCTCGTTCTCATCCATCACGTCGAGGTGCGCGTCGAAGTGCACGATCGCGACCGAGCCCTCCGTGGCGTCGTGCAGGCCCTTGGCGCCCGCGTACAGCAGGCAGTCGTCACCGCCGAGCAGGATCGGCACGCGCCCCGCGCGCACCGCATCGGTGATCTGCGCCGCCGTGCGCTCCAGGGTGGCCTCGAGGTCGTGGGCGACGACGGACGCGTCACCGCCGTCGTCGATGACGGGTGCGGCGTGCAGGTCCCCGGTCTCGAGCGAGTAGACCTGACCGTCCTCGACACGCATCGTGATCCAGCCGAGGGCCTCTCGGATGCGCGCCGGCGCGTACCGGGAGCCGGGGAAGCCGAGGGTCGAGGCGCCGTCGTACGGCGCGCCGATCAGCTCGAACGCTCTGCGGACGACGTCGGTGCTGGGCTGGTCCATCCCCCGATTGTGCGTGCCGTGCGGGCGATGCCGTACTGTCACATGTGTCGAAGCGTGGTGCGGTGATTCACCAATCTGTCGAGGTGTCGCATTCGGCGGAGCAAGGGGAGCGCATGCGCGTCACGGTGGCCGATCTCGTGGGATCGGCGTTGGGGCTCACCTGCGTCGCAGGCCATGCCGGCCTGAGCGCGCCGGTGCACTGGGTGCATGTCTTCGAGACCACCGACCCGACGCCCTGGCTGACCGGCGGCGAGTTTCTGCTCACCGTCGACCTCGGCCGACGCGACGACGCCGACGTCGCCGAGCTCTGCCGGCGGCTGGCTCGTCGCGGCGTGGCAGGCATCGGATTCGGTGTCGGCATCACGAGCGACGCGGTGCCCAAGGCCTGGATCCGAGAGGCCGAGCGGCACGGCATCCCGCTGCTCGAGGTGCCGCTCGGGGTGCCGTTCATCGGCATCTCCCGCTTCGTGTCTGACCGCGATCTGCAGGAGCAGGCCCGTCGGGCAGAGGCCATGCTGCGGCAGCAGGCGGAGTTCGCTGCGCTCGCCCTGGCTCCGACGAGCGCGGCCGCGATCACCGAACGGCTCGCCGTCCTGCTTGATGCAGACGCCGCGGTCTACCTGCCTGCCGACGACCGGCTCGAGCGCTTGCACGCGGCCTCGACCGGCGATGCAGGGGATGCGCCGTTCGCCTCCGAGCATCTGCGCGATCAGGTGCTGCGGCTGCTCGAGGCCGAGCAGCCGGCCGTGACGGTGGCGGCGTCGGGGTGGTACGTGCGCGCGGTGCGGCTCGGAGATGCGGCTTCAGAGGGCATCGGCCTGCTCGCGCGCCGGGAGCGATTCTCGGCGCTGGAGTCGATGTACATCGGCTCGTCGATGGCGATCGCCGAGCTCGGATCCCGGAGCCGCGCGGCGACGGACGAGCGCCTGGCCGACCTGCGGGCGAAGGCGCTCGCGCAGGTGTGGACCACGGAGTCGGACGAGCTGCGCGAGGCACTGCTGCGTTGGCTGCTCGGGCGGGACACCGAGCTCGTCTTGGTCGTGCTCGGAGGTGCGGCTCGGCGCGATGACGCGACGGGTGGTGCCGAGCCGCTGCACGTGCCCGGCATGGTCGCCGCGGCAGCGTTCGAGGAAGAGGTCGTCGCGTTGCTGCCGGCCGGCGTGCTCGATGCGGCCTGGGAGCCGCCCGCCGGTCGGAGCGCCGGAGTGAGCGGCCCCGTCGACGTGCAGCGCTTCGCTGCGGCGAAGGCAGAGGCGCAGCTCGCGGCGCGGGCGGCGGCGCGGGCGGCCGCGGCCCGGCTCGATGCGGCGGCGCTCCTGTCGTCGCACGGGGCCGCGATCGTCGACCGCGAGCAGGCGAGCGGCCTGCGCTCGGTCATCCGCGACCGACTCGCCAGAGCCGCGGGCCCTGAGGCCGAGGAGCTCGAGCGGGCGCTGGCCGCCTTCCTGCGCCGCAATGGGCATGCCGGGGCTGCTGCGGCCGAGCTCGGCGTGCACCGGCAGACGCTCGCGGTGCGGTTGCGCCGTGCGGAGCGCATCCTGGCGTTGGATCTCGACGACCCCGACGACCGCGCAACGCTGTGGCTGGCGCTCCGCAGCGCTGCACCGGCGAGGTAGTCGAGCGCCCTAGGCGAGATTCCGCCACCTCGTCTGTCACGGCCCCGGTCACGACCAGCGCCGCTTCCTCACCCAGATCGCCGAGGACGCCCTGCCGCTGCTGCCGGCGCGGAGCGCCTCGCGTCACCGTGGAGCGTCTGGCACGTGCGCAACGGGCCGCGCGGGCGCTGGTCCAGCGAGCACAGGAGTAGGCGCTGACGGGCACTTCGACCCGCGCACGGCGGGGTCACGCTCTGCATGACTCCGGCGGCGCCGATAGCCTCGGCGCATGGACGAGTCGACGATCACGCCGGTGGAGCTGTCGCGCGAGCTGGGCATGGACCGCAAGGGGCGGCAGATCCGCGGCTTCCTCCGCAACCCCACCGATGGCGGGGGGCCGTTCGAGGGGCACGAGATCGGCACCGAGTGGCACCTCACGCCCGAGCAGGCCGACCGCATCCGCAAGCACTTCCGCAAGGACTGACGCCGCCGCTGGCGCGCGACCGCGGCGGCACGGGTGCACGATGGCCCAAGACGATGTCGTCGAGGAGGTCGCATGGAGATCGCGCTAACGGTCGCAGGCGTGGTGCTGATCGTGCTGGGCCTGCGCGACATGTTCCACACGCTGCTCCATCCCGGTGGAACGCGGCGGGATCAGTCGCCGTGTGCTCGCCGCCACCTGGTGGCTCTCGGGCAAGACCCGGCATCGTCGAGGGTCGGCGGCAGGTCCGGCGGGGATGGCGATCGTCATCGGCCTCTGGATCGCAGCGCAGGCAATCGGCTGGGCGCTCATCTACCTCCCGCACATGCGCGAGGGCTTCTGGTACGTCCCCGGTGTCGAGCGCTCCGACTACTCGGCGATCGGCGAGGCGCTGCACTTCTCGGTGACCACGTTGACGACCCTCGGCTACGGCGATGTTGTGGCCGTCGAGCCGTGGATCCGCGCCGTCGCACCGCTCGAGGCCCTGACGGGATTCGCCCTGCTCACGACCGCGCTCGCGTGGTTCTCGCAGGTCTACCCGCCCCTCTCGCGGCGGCGGGCGCTCGCGCTGCGCCTGCACCGGCTCGCGCACGTGCGCTACGCCGACGAGCTGGCCGGCGTCGACCCGACGTCGCTGTCACGGATGCTCGACACGCTCGCCGCCGACGTGGCGGCCGTGCGGGTGGACTTCGAGCAGCACGCCGAGGGCTTCTACCTCTATGAGGGCAGCGAAGAGCTCTCCCTCGCCCGGCACCTGCCGTATGCTTTGCGGCTGCGCGATGCCGCACACGCCCGGTCCGAGCCGGCGGTGCGGCTGAGCGCGACGCAGCTCACCCTTGCGCTCGATCAGCTCGGCGAGGCGCTGCGTCGGCAGTTCCTGCGCTCGGGCACGGCCACCGAGGAGGTCTTCGCCGCCTACGCGGCCGACCACGGGCACGAGTCGCTCGGCTGACTCAGCCGTCCGCGCGCGCGGCCGGCGTGCTGGCGCCCGCCTGGCCTCAGGCCTGCTGCTTCGGCTCCACGCGCGCGAGCACCTCGTCGGCGGCGGCGAGCTGCCGCGCGAGCTTGTCGCGGCGGGCGCGCATCTCGGTGCGGAACCACTCGGCGCGCTCGGCCGGCAGCGCCGCGAGCGGATCGGCGGGGGAGGCCTCGATCGCGTCGACGAGCTCGGCGAGCTCCTCGAGCGAGAAGCCGAAGGCCTTCATGCTCATGATGAGCAGCACGCGCTGCTCGTCGGCCTGCGTGTAAAGGCGGAAGCCGCCCTCCGTTCGGCCGCCTGACGCCTGCACGAGGCCCACCTCATCCCAGTGGCGCAGCGAGCGCAGCGAGAGGCCGGTGCGCTCGGCCAGCTCGCCGATGTGCATCGTGGCGGCGCGGTCGTCGGCTGCGGACTCGGGCGCGGTGTCGTCGGTCATGAGATTCCCTCTGCAACTCTACCGTCACGTTAGGGTAGAGTTCATGGTGGTCGCTCCGGCGACCCCGCTGTCCATTCTGGCCCGCTCGGCTGGACGGCCCCGCGTGATGACGCGCGCCACACCCTTGTCCCCTTCGCCGCGGTGCGCCCGCGCGAGCACCGAACCGAGGAGTCCCCTTGGCCATCAGCACCCCTGCCCTCGACCGCCGTGCGCGGTACCGAGACAACCCATCCGTCATGACCGTGCTGCGCAATCCGCGCCTGCTCACCCGTGAGGCGCTCGCGGGCCTTGTCGTCGCGATGGCGCTCATCCCCGAGGCGATCTCGTTCTCGATCATCGCCGGCGTCGACCCGGCCGTCGGCCTCTTCTCGTCGTTCGTCATGGCCGTCTCGATCGCGTTCCTCGGTGGCCGGCCCGCGATGATCACCGCCGCGACCGGCGCCGTCGCGCTCGTCATCGCCCCGATCATGCGCGACCACGGCTTCGACTACTTCATCGCGACCGTCCTCCTGGCCGGCGTCGTGCAGGTGCTGCTGGGCGTGCTGGGCGTGGCGAAGCTCATGCGCTTCATCCCCCGCAGCGTCATGGTCGGCTTCGTCAACGCGCTCGCGATCCTGATCTTCCTCGCGCAGATCCCGCACCTCGTGGGCGTGCCGTGGCTCGTCTACCCGCTCGTCGCAGTCGGCATCGTGATCATGGTCGTGATGCCGCGCTTCACGAGGGTGGTGCCGGCGCCGCTCGTGGCGATCGTGCTGCTGAGCGCTGCTGTGCTGGTGTTCGGCTGGGGCGTGCCGAACGTCGCCGACCAGGGCGAGCTGCCGCGATCGCTGCCGGAGTTCTTCTTCCCCGACGTGCCGCTCAACCTCGAGACGCTCGGCATCATCGGGCCGACCGCGCTCGCGATGGCGCTCGTGGGGCTCATGGAGTCGCTCATGACCGCGAAGCTCGTCGACGACATCACCGACACGCACTCGGACAAGACGCGCGAGTCCTGGGGCCAGGGCGTCGCCAACGTGCTCTCCGGCCTCTTCGGCGGCATGGGCGGCTGCGCCATGATCGGCCAGACGATGATCAACGTGAAGGCCTCGGGCGCCCGCTCGCGCATCTCGACGTTCCTGGCGGGGCTCTTCCTGCTGATCCTCGTCGTCGCGCTCGGCGACGTCGTCGGGCTCATCCCGATGGCGGCGCTCGTGGCCGTCATGGTCATGGTCTCGGTCGGCACGTTCGACTGGCACTCGATCACGCCGTCGACCCTGAAGCGGATGCCCGTGGCAGAGACGCTCGTGATGGTCGTGACCGTCGCGGTCGTCGTGGCCACGCACAACCTCGCGATCGGCGTGATCGTCGGCGTGATCGCCGCGATGGTGGCGTTCGCGAGGCGGGTGGCGCACTTCCAGTCGGTGACGCGCGAGGTGCGCACGTCGGACGGCGGCACGGCCGTGCACTACACGGTCGAGGGCGAGCTCTTCTTCGCCTCGTCGAACGACCTCACGACGCAGTTCGAGTACACCGACGACCCCGACCACGTCGTCATCGACCTCTCGCGCTCGCACATCTGGGACGCATCCACCGTCGCCGCCCTCGACGCGATCGAGACCAAGTACGAGCGGCTCGGCAAGCGTGTCGAGCTGCACGGGCTGAACGCCGCCTCGGTGTCGATGCGGGAGCGGATGTCGGGGCAGCTCGGCGGCGAGGGCTGACGCGCTCGGCCACGATTGTGCCTCGTCGGCTACGTTGCTGGCATGGCCGATCACGACTCCTGCATCGCCGCCGCTCCCGAGGCCTAGTGCGGGCGTCGCGCAAGGACGCGGGCGTTTGAGCACTCAGCGGCCGGTGCGGCGGGCGCGCACGTCGCGGTCGTGGCCCGGCTCGAGCAGCACGCCGCCGGTGCCTTCCGCACGCAGCTCGTCGTCGGGGTTGTACAGCGCGCACGCCTTGAGGCTCAGGCAGCCGCAGCCGATGCAGCCGTCGAGCTTGTCGCGCAGTCGGATGAGCCGCTCCACCTGCTTTTCGAGCCGTGGCCGCCACTCGCGCGAGAGCCGGTGCCAGTCGCGCTTCGTCGGCGTGCGCCCCTCTGGCAGCGACGCGAGCGCCGCCCCGATCTCGTCGAGGCTCAGCCCCACGTTCTGCGCCGCCCGGATGAACGCCACGCGCCGCAGCGTCGCCTGCGCGTAGCGGCGCTGGTTGCCCGTGCTGCGATGCGAGCGGATCAGCTTGCGCTCCTCGTAGTAGCGCAGTGCCGAGGTCGCGACGCCCGAGCGGTCGGCGAGCTGCCCGATCGTCAGATCGTGCGGAGTCTCCATCGGTCGTCTCTCCTCGTCTCGGCTGAGCGGCCCGACTCGCCGCTTGACTTCAAGTTACCTTGAGGTTGGAACCTATGCGCATGACAAGTCTCACCAAGCCCGGCACCGCATCCGTCACCTCGTCTGTCACCCGTGATCGCATCGCGCAGCTGATGACGCGGCTGACCGGCGACGAGAAGCACACGGCCGCCGCCACCTCGACGCTCGACGTGCTGCACGTGCTCTACGGCCGCATCCTCGACCTCTCGCCGCAGCGGCTCGACGACCCCCACCGCGACCGCTTCTATCTCAGCAAGGGGCACGGGCCGATGGCCTACTACGCGACGCTCGCCGCGCACGGGTACGTCCCGGTCGACTGGCTCGACGGCTTCGGCGCCTTCGACTCGCCGCTGGGCCAGCACCCCGACCACCTGCTCATCCCGGGCGTCGAGATCTCGAGCGGATCGCTCGGGCACGGACTGCCGCTGGCGGTCGGCGCCGCGCACGCGCTCGCCGCACGCGGCAGCCCCGCGCGTGTCATCGTGCTCGCCGGCGACGCCGAGGTGGATGAGGGCTCCGCCATCGAGGCCGTCGAGTACGCCGGCGCCGTGGGGCTCGAGGGCCTCACCCTGGTGGTGATTGACAACGACTCCTCCTCCTACGGCGTGCACGGGCGCATCGAACGTCGACTGGCGGCCAACGGGTGGGATGCGCGCCGTGTCGACGGGCGCGACCACGACGAGTTGGCGGATGCGTTGGCACGCCGGGTGCACGGGGTGCCGACCGCCGTGGTCGCGCAGGTGGAAGCGAAGAACAGAGCCGCCGCATGAGCGCGGTTGCCGCCACCGGGCCCCGTGCCCGGTTCGGGCAGGTGGTCACCGAGCTGCTCGACCAGCGGGACGACCTGGCGCTCGTCTACGCCGAGATCTCGGGCCAGTACTTCGAGGACGCCTCGCGTGCGCATCCGCGCCGCGTGATCAACGTCGGCATTCGCGAGCAGCTGCTGGTGAGCACCGGGGCGGGCCTGGCGCTGAACGGGATCCGGCCCATCGTGCACACCTTCGCGCCGTTCCTGCTCGAGCGCGCGTTCGAGCAGATCAAGCTCGACTTCGCGCACCAAGGGATGGGGGGTGTGCTCGTCAGCACCGGCGGATCGTTCGACATGTCGGCGCTCGGCCGCACCCACCAGGGGCCGGCGGATGTGGCGCTGGCGGCGACCGTTCCCGCGATGGTGATCCACGCGCCGGCGACGGCGGCGGAAGCCGAAGCGGTGATCCGCGCCGCCGTGACCGACACCGGGCTGCACTACGTGCGGCTCTCGGAGCAGGCCGATGCGCATGAGCTGCCGGATTTCGCGCGGATGCACGTGCTGCGGCAGGGGCGCGGCCCGGTGACGATCGTGGCGCTCGGACCGGTGCGCGACGCAGCCGTCGCCGCCGCGGCAGAGCTCGACGCGACTGTGCTCGCCGCGACGACGGTGCGCCCGCTCGACGTGGCGGCGCTGCGCAGGCATGCCGGGCCGCAGGTCGCCGTGGTCGAGCCGTGGCTCGAGGGCACCTCGCTCGGTGCCGTCGCCGAGCTGCTCGACGACGCCCCGCGCCGCTACTTGGCGATCGGCACCGCCCGGCGGGAGCTGCGGCACTACGGCACGCCGGCCGAGCACGCCGCTGCCCATGGCCTGACGGCCGCCGGGATCCTGCGACGGATCCGCGACTGGACGGGCTGAGCGGGCGACTCGGAAGTGCGCGACCGCAGACGTGTGGGTGCCCCGGGTCATGCTCGCAGCATGGATGCAGAGTGGCGCAAAGCCGGCGGGATTCTCATGACGGATGCGCCGATTCGGGCGTACGGCGGTCTCAGCATTCCTCGTGATGCTCTGGAGGACTTCGCCCGCCGGGTGACCGCGGGCGAGGTCTCGCTGCATGCGCACCACGACAACCGGGTGCGCATGCGCAATCTCCGGGTCGACGTGGTCGACCGTGAAGACGGTGTCAGCATGCTGCGATTCGTCACCGACCGGCACAAGGGTGACGACCAGTGGCTGTGGGCGATCCATCCGCTGTCGGCGAGCCTGAAGAAGCCGATCGCTCGCGATGCGCAGCGTGTGCACCGCGATGACGCAGCCCTGTCGCTCAGCGCGGATCACGCGTGGTTCGCGGATGCGGTGCTCATCGAGGCGGAGCAGCGTCTGCTCGCGAGCGGGGTCGAGGCCGACCGGCTGCGGATGCAGCGTGCGCTGCAGTTCGCGTTCGATCCCGAGCCCTGGATCCTGGTCGACATCGCTCTTCCTCTGCTCACCTCTCTCCGCGCGGGCGCGCTGTGGGATGCCATCGATGCGCTCTTCGCCGGGCGGACCACGCCTGCGCACGGGGACGCGGGCGCGGAGACCGTCGTCAACGTCATTGTGACGCACGGCGACAGGGCCGCGACAGCTGTCGTGGTCGCGGCGGATGAGGCTGTGGCGCAGCGTGCCTTCGGATCGCTCGAGGAAGCGGTCGCGTCGTTCTTCGGCCGACCTCTCGCCTCGAGCGCACCTGAGCCGGTGATGCTGTGGGACGAAGACAGCAGCGCTTGGCTGCGCGCCTGAGTCGCTTCCGGCATAGGGCTGATGGGCTCGCACGGCGGTACGGTCGGGGCATGGACGAGTCGACGATCACACCGGTGGAGCTTTCGCGAGAGCTGGGGATGGATCGCAAGGGGCGTCAGATCCGCGGATTCCTGCGCAACCCCGCCGACGGCGGCGGACCGTTCGAGGGGCACGAGATCGGCACCGAGTGGCACCTGACGCAGGAGCAGGCGGAGCGGATCCGGAAGCACTTCCGGAAGGAACGACCGGTCTCGTGACGCACGCGGCCCGCGGCCACGCGCTCCTCGACCTGCGCTGCGAGGCGGCCTGCGGCCGCATGCTCCTCGACCTGCGGTTGCCGCGCCGACCAGACAGGGGCGGCATCTGATGGATGTCGTGCTGACCGTGCTGGGGATCGCGATCATCCTGGTCGCGCTGCGCGACATGTTCCACACGTTGCTGCATCCCGCCGGCAGCGGCGGCATCAGCTCGGTGGTGCTCTCGGGCGCCTGGCGGCTCTCGCGGGCGAGCGGCCACCGCTTCGGGCCCATCGTGGGGCCCGCCGGGATGGTGGTCGTGATCGGGATCTGGGTCGCGCTGCAGGTCGTCGGCTGGGCGCTCACCTACCTGCCGGGCGTGCCCGAAGCCTTCACCTATTCGCCGGGCGTCAACCCGGCCGCCTACTCCGACTTCGCGGAAGCGCTCTACTTCTCGTTCGTCACGTTCACCACGGTCGGCTACGGCGATGTCGCAGTCATCGACCCGTGGCTGCGCCACGCCACGCCGCTCGAGGCGCTCACCGGCTTCGCGCTGCTGACGTCGGCGCTGACCTGGTTCACGCAGATCTATCCGCCCCTCACGCGCCGGCGAGCGCTCGCGCTGCGGCTGCACGGGTTCGAGCAATCGGATGGGGTCAAGCACGTGCACGCGCTCGACGCGGTGACGCTCTCGCGCGTGCTCGACACGCTCGCGAGCGATGTCGCGGGTGTGCGGGTGGACTTCCTGCAGCACAGCGAGGGCTTCTACTTCATGGAGAAGGATGCGCAGCTCTCGCTCGCGCGGCAGCTGCCGATCGCGCTGCAGCTGCGCGATGCGGCGATGGAGCGGGCGGAAGCCGACGTGCGGTTGAGCGCGCAGCAGCTGACGGTGGCGCTTGATGATCTGGCGGCGACGCTACGGTCGCAGTTCCTGCGGCGCGGGGATGGGGCGGCGGAGGTCTTCGAGGCGTTCGCGGTTGATCATGGGCACGGGGCGCGGGGGTAGGTCGACCGGTCTCCTAGGAAAGTGACGTGAGCTATGCGGCTGCTGGTGTGAGGTCGACGTCGTAGCCGAGGCCGCGCAGGCTGCGGAGCGCGCGTCGTTTGATCTGGTCGGGGTTGCGGTGGTCGTAGTAGTCGACGCACCAATCCACGGTCCCCGTGGAAGCCCTCCACGCCAAGCTCGTGAACAGGCTCACAAGCACTAAGACCGACCGGCGTCGACCGCAGCACACCCAGCATGGCCCGCCACCAGACCCAGCCATAGCCCACTTTCGCCCATCCAAAGCGGCGCCCGCAGGGCGCCCCGCCAAGCTCGTGACGCGGGCAGCCTTCGGCTGGCCGCTCCTCGACCTACGAAAGTGACGCGCGCGGGTGGGTCCACCGGACTCGTGACGCGCGCGGCTTCGCCGTGCGCTCCTCGACCTACGAGGGCGGGGCGGGGGAGACGCGGGTGAGGAGGGCGTCGGCGTCTTGGAGCTGGGCTGCCAGCTTGTCGCGGCGACGGCGCATCTCGGTGGCGTAGAAGGTGGCGCGGTCGGCGGGGAGGGCGGCGAGCGGATCGGTGGGGGAGGACTCGATGGCGGTGGTCAGCTCAGCGAGCTCCTCGAGGGTGAAGCCGAAGGCCTTCATGCTCATGATGAGGCGGATGCGGCGCTCATCCGCTGCCGTGTAGAGGCGGAAGCCTCCCTCGGTGCGGCCGCCCGACGCTTGCACGAGACCGACCTCATCCCAGTGGCGCAGCGAGCGCAGCGAGAGGCCCGTGCGCTCGGCCAGCTCGCCGATGTGCATGGTGGCGGAGTCTTCGGAGCCATCCTCGGGCGCGGAGGCGGCGGGCGCGGGCTGCTCAGTCATCGGATTCCCTCTTCAACTCTACCGTCACGTTAGGGTAGAGTGTCCCGGGTCGCGCAGGCGACCTCGCTGTCCATTCTGGCCCCGTTCCGCGGCTCGCCCGTTCGGCTGGACGGCCCCGCGTGATGACGCGCACCACACACTTCGCCCGTCGTGCGGCATGCCCGCGCGAGCCAACCGAGGAGCACCTTGGCTACCAGCACCCCCGTCGACCGCCGCGCGCGGTACCGCGACAACCCATCCGTCATGACCGTGCTGCGCAACCCGCGCCTGCTCACCCGCGAGGCGCTCGCCGGCCTGGTCGTGGCGCTCGCGCTCATCCCCGAGGCGATCTCGTTCTCGATCATCGCCGGCGTCGACCCGGCGGTCGGCCTCTTCTCGTCGGCCGTGATGGCCATGTCGATCGCGTTCCTCGGCGGCCGCCCCGCCATGATCACCGCCGCGACCGGCGCGATCGCGCTCGTCATCGCGCCGATCATGCGCGAATACGGCTTCGAGTACTTCATCGCGACCGTGCTGCTGGGCGGCATCCTGCAGGTCGTCCTCGGCCTGCTGGGGGTGGCGAAGCTCATGCGCTTCATCCCCCGCAGCGTCATGGTCGGCTTCGTCAACGCGCTCGCGATCCTCATCTTCATGGCGCAGATCCCGCAGCTCGTGGGCGTGCCGTGGCTCGTCTACCCGCTCGTGGCCGTCGGCCTCGTGATCCTCGTGCTCATGCCGCGCATCACCAAGGTCGTGCCCGCGCCGCTGTTCGCGATCATCCTCATCACCGGCGTCGTGCTGGCCTTCGGATGGAGCGTGCCGAACGTCGGCGATCAGGGTGAGCTGCCTACGAGCCTGCCCGCCCTGTTCTTCCCCGACGTGCCGTTCAACCTCGAGACGCTCTCGATCATCGGCCCGACCGCGATCGCCATGGCGCTCGTGGGCCTGATGGAGTCGCTCATGACGGCGAAGCTCGTCGACGACATCACCGACACCCACTCCGACAAGACGCGCGAGTCGTGGGCGCAGGGCGTCGCCAACGTGCTCTCCGGCCTCTTCGGCGGCATGGGCGGCTGCGCCATGATCGGCCAGACGATGATCAACGTGAAGGCGTCGGGCGCCCGCTCGCGCATCTCGACGTTCCTCGCCGGTGCGTTCCTGCTCGTGCTCATCGTGGCACTCGGCGGCATCGTCGGCCTCATCCCGATGGCCGCGCTCGTGGCCGTCATGATCATGGTCTCGGTCGGCACCTTCGACTGGCACTCCATCAAGCCGTCGACCCTGAAGCGGCTGCCGATCAGCGAGACGCTCGTCATGGTCGTCACCGTCACGGTCGTGGTCATCACGCACAACCTCGCGATCGGCGTGATCGTCGGTGTGATCGCCGCCATGGTCGCGTTCGCGCGCCGGGTGGCGCACTTCGCCAACGTCTCGCGCGAGGTGAAGGAGTCGGATGGCGGCGTCGCCGCGCACTACACGGTCGAGGGCGAGCTGTTCTTCGCCTCCTCCAACGACCTGACGACGTTGTTCGAGTACACCGAGGATCCCGACCACGTCGTGATCGACCTGTCGGGCTCGCACATCTGGGATGCATCCACGGTGGCCGCGCTCGACGCGATCGAGACGAAGTACGAGCGGCTCGGCAAGCGCGTCGAGCTGCACGGGCTGAACGCCTCGAGCGTGCGGATGCGCGAGCGGATGACGGGGCAGTTGGGCGGCGAAGGCTGATTCACGGCCGCACTGCGGCAGGATGACCTTCGGGTCCGTGTGACCGTGCCTCGTCCCCAAGACGGCGCGCTGTCTGTACGCCGGCGCACCGTGCGTCGCCGACCTCGAGCGTGAGACTGGGAGACCAGTGAGCGCGAGCATGAGGAGGTGCGCATGGATGAGCCCGAGGAGTGGGATCTCGTCGTCATCGGCGGGGGCAGCGCGGGGCTGACCGCGGCCAGGAGTGCGGCCGGCTTCGGCGCGCGCGTGCTGCTCATCGAGCGCGATCGCCTCGGCGGCGACTGCCTCTGGACGGGCTGCGTGCCCTCGAAGGCACTCATCGCGGCCGCGCGGCACAGCGCCGAGCAGGATGCTCCCGCGACCGGTCAGACACAGCAGGAGACCTTCGCCGCGGCGATGGCCGGCGTGCACGCCGCGATCGCTGCCGTCGCGCCGAGCGACTCGCAGGAATCGCTCGAAGCGGCCGGGGTCGCGGTGCGCTTCGGCGAGGCCCGCTTCACCTCCGAGCGCGCGCTCGTCGTCGACGGTGACCGCATCGGCTTCCGGCAGGCGGTGATCGCGACCGGCACCAAGCCGCGCGTGCCGCGCATCGAGGGCGCCGACGCCGGGTATATCCGCACGAGCGGCGACATCTGGCAGCTCGAGCGGCTGCCCGAGCGTCTCGTCATCCTCGGCGGCGGGCCGATCGGCTGCGAGATCGGGCAGGCGATGGCGCGGCTCGGGGCGCATGTGACGATCGTGCAGCGCGGTGCTCGGCTGCTCGCCAAGGAGGATGCCGCTGCGAGCGCCCTCGTCGAGGCGGCACTGCGGGCTGACGGCGTCGAAGTGCGCACCGGCAGCACAGCCGCGTCCGTGCGCTCCGAGGACGGCGTATCCGGCGAGCTCACGCTTGAGGACGGCCAGGTGCTGCCCTTCGACGTGCTGCTGGCAGCCACGGGCCGCGAGGCGCACGCCACCGATCTCGGCTTCGACGCGGCGGGCGTGCGCGTCGACGCCGATGGCCTCATCGAGGTCGACGCGATGCTGCGCACGAGCGCCAGCCGCATCTGGGCCGCAGGGGAGACGGCGGGGCTGCCGCAGCTGACGCACATCGCCGGCGTCGCCGGCAACCAGGTCGCGATCAACGCGATCCTCGGGCTGCGCCGCACCTTCGATCGCGATCGCACGCCGCGCGTCACCTTCACCGCACCAGAGGTCGCCTCGATCGGCGTGCTGCCCGACCGCGCGGACCGGCGCCGCCACCGCATCGTCGAGTGGCAGCACGAGCACGCCGATCGCGCGATCGCCGACGGCGACACGAGCGGCTACACGGCGATCGTCGTGGACGGCCGCGGGCGCATCGTGGGCGGCACCATCGTGGGCCCGCGCGCCGGCGAGACCATGGGCGAGCTCTCGCTCGCCGTGCACGCGGGGCTGACGACGCAGGATGTGGCGGGGGCGACGCATCCCTACCCCACCTACAACGACGCGCTCTGGAACGCCGCGATCAAGGACTACCGCTGGCGCGCCAGCCAGGGAGCGACCGGCGCGGCGATCGGCGTGCTGCGGAGCCTCACCGCGCGGCGCCGCCGATGACGAGCACCACCTCGAAGCAGGGCACCACCCCGATGCAGAGCGACGAACGGATCACCAGCGCATGACCACCCCCACAGCAGGAGCGCCGGCCGCGACGCCGGCGACCGCCACCCGTTCCGCACCCGTGGCCGGCCCGCGCGGCCTCGGCGCCGTCATCACCTCGCAACTGCTGCTGCGCATTGCCTCGGCCGCGGCCGCACTCGTGATCGGCAGCTACTTCGTCGATCTCTCGAGGGAGGGCGTGCCTGTCGGGGCGGTGCTGCTGGGCGTGCTCTCCGGCCTCGCCTACCTGGCCGAGCTCATCATCGCCCCCATCGCCGGTGCCGCGAGCGACCGGCGCGGGCGACGGATCTTCCTCGTCATCGCGCCCGTGCTCGCCGCGCTGGGCGTGCTGCTGACGCCCGGCGCATCGCTGGGCGACGCCGCGCCCGCACTCATCCTGGTCGTCGCCGCGGTCGGCACCGCGCAGGTGATCGGCGGCGCCGGCGGCGCGCTCGCGGCACCCGCCACGCTCGGCCTGCTCGCCGACGCCACCGACGGCGATCGGATGCGGCGCGGCCGGCTCGCGAGCCTGTACGAGCTGGCATCCGCGGGCGGCATCGCGGTCGGCGCGGCGCTCGGCCCGATCCTCTACGCCATCACCGGCCTCGGCGCCTTCGCCGTGCTCGCCGGTATCTACCTGCTCGCCGCCCTGCTGGTGCTGCTCTTCGTGCGCGACGGCCCGAGCGTCGCCCGGTCGCACTCGGTCGGCCTCCGCGCCCAGATCGCGGTGTTCGGCAACCGCCGCCTGCTCGCGTTCCTGCCCGCCTGGATCGCCGTCAACGCCATCCTCGGCACCTGGGTCACCGCGCAAATCACCTACGTGCTCGCGGGAGATCGCCAGATCGAAGGGCAGCTCTTCACCGGATCGCTCGCCGGTCAGGAGGGCTGGCTCTCAGCAATCCTGGGCGGCTACGTGCTGTTCTTCAGCGCCTGCGTCGCCGCCTGGGTCTTCATCGCCGGCCGCGCGCCCACGAAGGCGACGCTGCTCATCACCATCGGCGGCGCGGTGCTCGCGTCCGTCGGTCTGATCCTCGCCAACCACGGCCTGCCGCTGCCCATCGCGGCCGTGATCGTCGGCGTCGGCATCTTCCTCGAGGCCGGCTTCACGCCCGCCGCGCTCATGCACCTCGCCGACATCTCCGGCGAGCATGCGGCCGATCGCGGCCTGATCATGGGCGTCTACTCGGTGGTGCTCGGCCTCGGCTACCTGCTCGGAAACGTGCTGGGCGGCGTGTTCGCGGCCTGGCTGGCCTTCGATGGGCTCGCAATCCTGACGATCCTGTTCGCGGTCGTCGGCATGGCATCGGTCGCGGTGATGATCCGCGTCGATCGGCGACTCGAGACGGCCGCCGCGGATGCGTCGAGTGCGGCTGCGTAGGGTCACGGCATGAGCACACGGCACGTCTACGGGCGCGGAGCGCGCTGGTACGACGCGCTCTCGGGCGAGTTCGTCTACCGTGCCGGCCGCATCGCTGGCATCGAGCTGCTGGGGCTGCGCGAGGGCGACACCGTGCTGGATCTGGGGTGCGGCACGGGACTCAACCTGCCGGAGCTCGTGCAGCGCGTCGGCCCCACGGGTCGCATCGTCGGACTCGACCGCAGCGCCGACATGCTCGGGGTTGCCGAGCGCCGCGCCGAGCGGCACGGCTGGGCGAATGTGACGCTTGTGCACGCGGATGCGACCGACTTCGGCCCGCGAGACCTCACCGACGGCCCGGTGGATGCTGTGCTCGCGACCTACGCGATGAGCGTGTTCCCCGATCCGGATGCCGCCTGGCGCAACGCACGCTCGGTGCTGCGACCGGGCGGCCGCGCCTGCATCGTCGACATGCAGCCGCCGACGGGCGCGGCCCGGATCCTGTCGCCGGTCGCGCATCTGGCCGCTGCCGCTGGCGGCTCCGACCTCGAGTCGCGCCCCTGGCAGCTGCTCGAGCGCGACGGCAGCCGGCTCGTGCGCCGCACCCTGCGCGGGGGCCACATCGTGGCTGTCGCCGGCACCGTCGGCTGACGCTGCACAGAGCAAGAGCGCAGCAATGCGGGCCCCTGCCATGTGCGCGGCATCCCCTCCGCCCCGTGGGCATGTCTATGCTCGGCACTAGAGTCCTGGACCATGACGCCAGACCTCGATGAGCACGGCCGCCAAGAGCCACCAGTGCATGGCAACGAATGGGAGACCCTCACAGGGTTCCTCGACTACCAGCGAGCGACCTTCGCATGGAAGAGCGCCAACCTCACGCTCGCGCAGCTGTCGCAGCGACTGCCTCCCAGCAGCATGACCTTGGGTGGGTTGATGAAGCACCTCGCCTATGTGGAGGACGACTGGTTCGGGAGATGGCTCTATGATGAGCCACGGCGACAGCCATGGGCCTCGGTGGACTGGGAAGCGGAACCGGACTGGGAATGGGACTCCGCGAGCTCCGATGACCCAGACGAGGTGCGAACGCTGTGGCAGGAGTCGGTCGCTCGCGCCCGGGCTGCGGCCGAGCGTGCGTTCGAGACAGGAGGTCTCGACTCCCCGACGCGCAGAACCTGGCCCGACGGCCGGGCACCGAGTCTTCGCTGGGTCATGACCCACATGATCGAGGAATATGCGCGGCACAACGGCCACGCCGACCTGCTCCGTGAGTCGCTTGACGGCGAAGTCGGGGAGTAGCTCCTTCCGCGACAGCGATCGCACAGCGGCGCCAGCGTGAGCCATTGCCGCTGGCGGCCGGCGACTACTCCCAGATCTGGCGCGGATGCAGGTGCCGACGCAGCTCCATCACGTCGTGGAGTACTCGGCCGATCACCAGCGTCTCACCGTCGTATCGGCAGATCAGGAAGTGCCGCGGGCGGTGGACCGCTCCTCCGGACGAATGCGTGCGGCTCTGCATCAGATGCCAGGTGAACACGCCCTCACCGAGTTCTGGGCGCATCGTCCGCCCGACCGCGTCGCGACACGCGGCCGCGTCTCGGATCGCCGCGGTGATCAGGGCCTCGAAGCGTCGACTCGCCTCCTCGCCGAAAGCGGAGTGAGACCAAGCGAGGATCGAGCTGATGTCGACTTGGGCGGCATGGGTGAGCCGATACTTCGCCATCAGCCGGCTGACTGGGCCTCTGCCGCGCGGATGCCGAGCTGCCGGACGAAGCTGTCGAGGTCATCGTCCTCGACGTCGTCGAAACGCCCCGAGGCGAGATCCGACCAGCCGTGTTCCGCCGCCTGGCGCAGGACGGCGATCTTGGCCTGATCTTCTTCGTGTTCGCGCTCCAGCAGCCGCAGCCCCTCGCGCAGCACCTCGCTCGCGTTCTGGTAGTGCCCAGACTTCACCAGCGAGTCGACCAGCTCATGCTGGCGCTGGCTCAGGACGACGTTCCTCGTTGCCAAGATCATCACCTCGATTGGCAATATATGCCACATCTGTGGTCTGTGGAAGCCTGGTCCCACATGCGCTGCGGAGAACGTTCGAGAGATCGCGCCTACGCCGGATACAGCATCGATGCGAGGTCGGAGCCGACCGTTGGGTAGCCCATCCGCGCCGACCGCAGCTGCCGCGTGGTGAGGCCGAGCTGGATGGCGAGCGCGAAGATGTTGACGAGCTCGGCGTAGCCGGGCCCCAGCAGGTGAGCACCGAGGATCGTGTCGCTCTCGCGATCGATCAGCACCTTCACGGCCGCGGTGGTCTCGCCGATCCGGTAGTTCGAGTACCAGTCGCTCGTGTCGAGCGAGCGCACGACGACGTCGTGCCCGGCGTCACGCGCCTCGTCCTCGAGCATCCCGACGCGGCAGAGCTCCGGCACCGTGAACACGATGGAGGGCTCGCCGGTGTAGTCGGGCGCTCGCGTCCCGCCCTTCAGCATGTTGGAGGCCGCGACCGATCCTTCCGCGGTCGCAACCGGCGTCAGCGGCTTGCCCTCGGTGTCGGCAGAGTCGCCGGCGGCGAACACTCGCGGATTCGACGTGCTCTGCAGATGCGGCTCGACATGCACGCCCTTCGGGCCCCATTCGACTCCCGCGGCGTCGAGATCCAGCGGCGCGAGGTTGGCGACGCGGCCAGCGCCGTGCACCACCAGGTCGGCTTCCACGGTCGTCTGCTCGCCGTCCTGCTCGATCGTGACGGTCATGACCCCGTCGTCTGCAGTCTCGATCGCGACCACGTCGGTGTTGCGGTGCAGGCGGATGCCGGCACCCTCCGAGCGCTCGACGAGTTGTTCGACGAGCTCGCCGTCGAACCCGCGCAGCGGTCGATCGTGCCGGTCGAGGATGCTGCAGTCGGCGCCTGCCCGCGAGGCGATGTGCGCGAACTCGAACGAGATGTAGCCGCCGCCGACGAAGAGGATCCGCTCCGGCAGCTCGCGCAGGTCGAGGAACGCCGTGCTGTCGACGACGTGCTCGTGACCGGGGAACTCCAGCGGGCGCGGCGTCGCACCGGTCGCGATCATGAAGTGCTTCGACGTGTACCGCGTGCCGTCGATCTCGACCTCGTCGGGCCCTGTGAAGCGTGCGGCAGCGTGAAACAGCTCGACGCCGCTCTCGGTGAGGTGCTGCTCGACCTTCGCGGGCATCGCGTCGGTGAAGCCGCGCTTGTGCACCATGAGCTGCGACCAGTCGATCGCGATGTCGGCGTCGTCGACGCCCTTGTCGCGCATGAGCCAGGCGTCATCGACGACCTCGGCCCCGCGCCGAAGGATCTTCTTCGGGTCGCAGCCGCGCAGGGCGCAGGTGCCGCCGAACGGCAGCGGATCGGTGATGGCCACCCGCCATCCCGCCGACGCGCACTTGTTGGCCGCGGCCATGCCCGCCACCCCCGCGCCGATCACGATCAGGTCGTAGTCGTCAGCCATCGCTGTCTCCTTGTGCTCGGCGTTGATGTCGTGGGGAGCCTATCCAGGCCCGCTCAGCCCGAAGTGTGTCCTGGGTCGCAGACCGGCGCGTGCGTGCAGGCCTACGGTCAACGCATCCGCCGCAATGGAACGACGCATCATGACCACCACCACACGCAAGGCAGAGGTCACCACGAGCTCCGGATTCGGGAGGCGCGTGCTCGCGGGCACCCTCGGCGGCATCGCTGGAGGCCTCGTGTTCGGCCTCCTCATGCTGATGATGGGGATGCTGCCGATGATCGCCTCGATGGTCGGCTCATCCAGCGCTGAGGTCGGCTTCGGCATCCACCTGGTGATCTCCATCGGCATCGGGCTCGGGCTCACGGTGCTCTTCGCGCGGCTGCTCGACGGCTACATCCGCGGCCTCGTGATCGGGCTCGTCTACGGTGCGATCTGGTGGGTGCTCGGGCCGCTGCTGATGATGCCGCTCATGACGGGCATGACGCCCTTCACGTTCGATGCATCCAGCCTTCCCTCGCTGGTGGGGCACCTCATCTATGGCGGCATCCTCGGAGTCGTCGCTGTACGCGTGCTGCGCCAGCGGCGATGATGGAGGCATGCGCCGCCGCAGTCTCGACCTCGTTGCTCCGGGTGCCGCCTTGGTCATCCGATGGGCAGGAGGTCGACGCTGTGCGCCCTGCGGTTGAGCAGCCCTTCAGCTGCCTGAGCACGGTCGACCTCTTCGCCGACCTGAGCGCTGCCGAGGTGGCGGAGATCGACCGGATGGCGCCGAGCCGCAGCTTCGCGGCCGGTGAACTCATCTACAGCCAGAGCCAGCCGACGACCGCGCTGTTCATCCTGAAGGCCGGTCGCGTGCGCATCTTCCGCCTCGCGGAGGACGGGAAGGCGCTGACCATGGCGATCCTCGAGCCCGGCGCGGTCTTCGGCGAAATGCTGCTTGTGGGGCAGCGCATGTACGACAACTACGCCGAGGCGATCGAGGATGTCGTGATCTGTCGACTCGAAGCGCGTGAGGTCGAGCACTACCTGCTGACCGATCCGCGCATCGCGATCCGCGTCGCCCGCCACCTTGGTGAGCAGGTCGCGGTGCTCGAGGAGCGCCTCATGGATCTCGCGGTGCGCCCGCTCGAGACTCGCCTGGCGAGCACGCTCGTGCGGCTCGCCGCCGCCGAACGCCGCAGCAGGTCGGGCTCTGTCACGATTCGCTTCACGCACGACCAGCTCGCGGGGCTGCTGGCGGCGACGCGCGAGTCGACCAGCAAGGCCATGGCCGATCTCGCGGCGCGCTCGTTGATCCGACAGGCGCGCGGCCGCATCACCCTGCTCGACCTCGACGGGCTCGCGATCCTCGCAAAGCGCAGGCCGGAAGCGACGCGCTGACACTGACAGGCGAGGGAATACTCCTGTCCCGCAGTCGCTGTACCCAGTGCAGGCACACCGGCTCGTGCCGACGATGGAGCGGGCCGACCCCGTCGATGAGGAGGAAGCATGCACAACTTCGAAGGCAAGACCGCACTGGTGACCGGCGGAGGATCCGGACTCGGTGAAGCGATCAGCAAGGATCTCGCGCAGCACGGCGTGAAGGTGGTCGTCGCCGACATCAGCCTCGACAGCGCCACGCGCGTCGCCGACGAAATCACGGACGCGGGCGGCACCGCAGCACCGTTCCGGGCCGACACGGCCGTCGCTGAGGACAGCAAGAAGGCCGTCGAGTTCACGGTCGAGACCTACGGTGCGCTCAACTACGCCGTCAACAACGCCGGCATCGCAGGCGCAACCGCCCCGGTCGGCGAACTCGACGTCGACGACTGGGACAAGGTCATCGCCATCAACCTCAGCGGCGTGCTCTACGGCATGCGCTACCAGGTGCCCGCCATCCTCGAGGCCGGCGCGGCCGAGGGCGCCATCGTGAACATGGCGTCCATCCACGGCTCGGTCGCTGCCCCCGGCAACGCCGCGTACACGGCCGCTAAGCACGGCGTCGTCGGCATGACGAAGAACGCCGCAGCCGAGTACGGCGCGCAGGGGCTGCGGATCAATGCGATCGGTCCCGGCTACATCGAGACGCCGCTGCTCGCCGCTGCACCCAAGGAGGTGCTCGAGGGCCTCGAGGCCAAGCACCCGCTCGGCCGTCTGGGCCAGCCGGAGGAGGTTGCCAGCCTGACCACCTTCCTGCTCTCCGACAAGGCCAGCTTCATGACCGGCGCCTACGTGCTGGTCGACGGTGGCTACACCGCCGTCTGATCGTCGAGGCCGGCGCCCCCGCGCAGCCTCGGAAGGCACGCTGACGTGCCGTTAGGACGACCGCGATGGCACTCGCCGGCGGTTGAGAAGCACTTCGAGAGGAAGACAGACAATGCGAGCTGAGATCGCCGGACAGACCATCGCCGAGGCGACGAAGGACGAGCTGGTGCGGATCGAGGGCAACTGGTACTTCCCGCCCGCATCGATCCGCGAGGGCGCGCTGACTGAGAACGACACGGCCTACACCTGCCCGTGGAAGGGCGACGCGCAGTACTTCCACGTGCACGCAGGCGAGCAGCAGCTCGCCGACGGCGCCTGGAGCTACCCCACGCCCTTCAAGACCGCGTTCGACCGCGTGGGCTCTGACTTCTCCGGGTTCGTCGCCTTCGGGCGCGGCGTCGACGTCGTCGAGAGCTGAAGCGCGTCGAAGCCCGGGCCGGCATGACTGGCCCGGGCTTCGTGCTGTGGCGGCGCAGCCCGCCGTAGGCTACGGCTGTGCTCGACCTCAACCGCCTCGTAATGCTGCGCGCGGTCGCGATGCACGGCAGCATCAGCGCTGCTGCGCGCGAGCTCGCCTACACGCACTCAGCGATCTCGCAGCAGCTCTCGTTGCTCGAGCGCGAGACCGGCACCGCGCTGCTCGAGAAGGTCGGGCGCACCGCCAGGCTCACGCCCGTCGGGCTCGAGCTGGTGCGCAACACCGAGGCCGTGCTGGCCGCGATGGAGCACGCCGAGACCGAGCTGGCCGCCTCGCACCACCAGCCGCGCGGCATCATGACCGTCGCGGTCTACTCATCCATCGCGCGGCTGCTGATGCCGGCGGCGCTGCGCACGCTCATGCACGAGCAGCCAGGGCTGGAGGTGCGGCTGCGCCGGCTCGACCCGCAGGATGCGGTGCTGCAGCTCGTGGGTCGGCGGGTGGATGCCGTGATCGTCGACACCTTCTCGGGCACGCAGCTCGCGCCGCCCGGCGTCATCGACGCGGCCGAGATCGGGCGCGACCCGGTGCGCGGCTACCTGCCCGAGTTCCACGCGGTGGGATCGCTCGAGCAGCTTGGCCGGGTGCCGTGGGTGATGGAGCCGGCGGATGCTCCGTCGACGCAGTGGGCCATGCGCGTCTGCCGCGAGGCCGGCTTCGAGCCGAACGTCGTGCACGAATCCTCCGACGTGCTCTTCCACCTGCGGATGGTCGAGGCGGGGCTCGCTGCCGCGTTCCTGCCCGACCTGGTCGTGCGCGAGGCGCGCAGCCGCGTGGCGCCGAGCGCGATGCTGCCGACCGAACCCGAGCGCCGCATCCTGCTGCTGACCCGCACGGGTGCCGCCGAGCATCCGGCCTTCCATGCGGTGCGCAGCGCGGTCGCCTCGGCGCTCGCGAAATATGTAAGCAGCACTGTCGGGAACGCGTAAGCAAACGTCGCTGTACCTAACGCGTCTTCGATCGTACGGTGAGCAGTAGGCCGCACCTCCCCGGGTGCGCCGAACCGCAAGCACCGAGGAGAAGCGATGACGCTCACCGATCTCAGCACCGACACCAGGGGCGCCGCCGTGGTCGACGCACCGGCACTCTGGTCGGCGCAGGCCCACATGCCCTCCGTCCTGGGACGGCAGCTCGTGATCGATCGCGGCGAGGGCTCCTACGTCTTCACCGCCGACGGCCAGCGCCTGTTCGACGGCACCGCCGGTCTCTGGCACGCGAACGTCGGCCACGCGCACCCCGAGCTCGCGCAGGTCGCCTACGACCAGATGATGCGGCTCGAGACCTACCACATCTTCGCCCGCTACTCGAACGACAAGGCGCTCGCGCTGGGCGAGAAGCTCGCCGAGATCGCGCCCATGGAGCGCGCCAAGGTGATCCTCAACTCCGGCGGCTCGGACGCCATCGACGTCGCCTGCAAGCTCGCCCGGCGCCACTGGCAGCTCGAGGGTCGCGGCGACAAGAAGATCATCCTCAGCCGCGAGCACGCCTACCACGGGCTGCACGCCTACGGCACCTCGATCGCGGGCCTGCCGTTCAACAGCGAGGGCTACGGCAGCGATTCGCTCGTGCCCGAGACTGCGCGCATCTCCTTCAACGACCTCGCGCAGGTCGAGCAGACCATCCGGACGATCGGCAGCGAGCACATCGCCGCCCTCGTGACGGAGCCCATCCAGGGCACCGGCGGCGTCAACCCGCCAGAGCCTGGCTACCTCGAAGGCCTGCAGCGGCTCTGCAACGAGCACGACATCCTGCTCATCGTCGACGAGGTCATCACGGGCTTTGGCCGCACCGGCGAGTGGTTCGCCGCGCAGCGCTACGGCATCGAGCCCGACATGGTCACCTTCGCGAAGGGCGTCACCTCGGGCTACGCCCCGCTCGGCGGCGTGCTCGTGGCTCCCCGCGTGTGGGAGGCCTTCTACGTCGACGCGCCCGACACCCCCATCTTCCGCCACGGCGCCACCTACGCCGGCCACACGACGGCAGCGGCCATCGCGCTCAAGCACCTCGAGATCGTCGAGCGCGAGAACCTCGTGCCGCGCGTGCGCGAGCTCGAGCAGGTGCTGCGCACGCAGCTCGACGCGCTGCAGCAGCGGTGCGAGTCCGTCGTCGACGTGCGCGTCGCCGGCTTCCTGGGCGGCGTGCAGCTCGATGAGCGCGTCAACAACGCCCGCGTCGCCGACCGCGCCGTCGAGCTCGGCTTCATCACGCGCCCGCTGCGCGGCAACACGCTGCAGCTGAGCCCGCCGTTCATCGTCAGCGACCGGGAGGTCGCCGACTACGTCGCCGCAATCGACCAGGCCATCACCGATGAGGCAGCGCGATGACCATCACCACCTCGACCGAGACGCGCAGCGCCGATGCGCTCGTCGCTGCCGACGCCTCCGCCATCGAGCGCGCCGACCGCGTGATCGCGGGCCTCGGCCTGCCCGGCGACGGCATCGCGGTGGCCGACCCCGCCACCGGCGAGCAGATCGCGCACATCGCGGACGCCGACGTGGGCGACGCCCTGCGCGCGGTGGACACGGCGGATGCGGCTGGCCGCGCCTGGGCGCGCACCACGCCGCGTGAGCGCGCCAATGTGCTGCACCGCTGGTGGGAGCTGCTCGTCGAGCACACCGAGGAGCTCGCCCACCTGATGACCCGCGAGATGGGCAAGACGCTCACGGAGGCGCGCGGCGAGGTCAAGTACGGCAGCGACTACGTGCGCTGGTACGCCGAGGAGGCCGTGCGACCGGCGGGCAACTTCCGCGAGGCGCCGGACGGCGGGGCGAGCATCCTCACCCGTCGGGCTCCCGTGGGGCTCGCGGTGCTGATCACGCCCTGGAACTTCCCGCTCGCGATGGCCACCCGCAAGATCGCCCCGGCGCTCGCCGCCGGCTGCGGCGCCGTCGTCAAGCCGGCAACGCTCACGCCGCTCACCACCATCTACGCCGTGCAGCTCGCCTACGAGGCGGGCGTGCCGGAGGAGCTCGTGCGGGTCGTGACCACCGGCAGCGCGTCGAGCTTCAGCGAAGCCGTGCTGCGCGACGAGCGCGTGCGCAAGGTGTCGTTCACCGGCTCGACGGGTGTGGGACGGACGCTCATGGGGATCGCGTCCGACCGGGTGCTGCGCAGCTCGATGGAGCTCGGTGGCAATGCTCCGCTCATCGTCTTCGACGACGCCGACCTGGAGCGCGCGATCGACGGCGCCGTGATGGCGAAGCTGCGCAACGGCGGCCAGTCGTGCATCGCGGCCAACCGCTACTTCGTGCAGGAGGGCATCGCCGACGAGTTCGTCGCCGGGCTCGCCGAGCGACTCGGCGCGGCGAAGGTCGGCAACGGCTTCGGCGACGGCGTCACGATGGGGCCGCTCATCGACGACCGAGCGGTCACGAACATGCGTGCGCTCACCGAGGAGGCGCTCGAGCGCGGCGCCGAGCTGCGCCTTGGTGGGCACGGCTACGACAGCGCCGGGCACTTCTTCGCGCCCACGCTGCTCGACCGCGTGCCCGCCGACGCGACGATCGCCGGCACCGAGATCTTCGGCCCCATCGCTGCCGTGCAGCGCTTCTCCACGCAGGAGGAGGCCATCGAGCGCGCCAACGAGACCGACTTCGGCCTCGCGGGCTACATCTTCACCGAGTCGATCGATCGGGCGATGAACGTCGCCGATCGGCTCGAGACCGGTGTGGTCGGCATCAACCAGGGCGTACCGTCCAACGTGGCGGCTCCCTTCGGCGGCGTCAAGCAGTCGGGCCTCGGCCGCGAGGGCAGCGCCGAAGGGCTCGAGGAGTACCAGTCGGTGCGCTTCTACAACATCGCTCGTCGCGCGACGAGCTGAACGAGAACGGGAACAGACATGCGGATCGCTGTCGTCAAGGAGATCAAGCCGCAGGAGGCCCGCGTGGGCCTCACCCCTGCCGGCACGGAGGATCTGGTGCGCTCGGGCAGCACCGTGCTGGTCGAGCGGGGAGCGGGGGAGCGGGCCGGGTTCCCGGACGAGCTCTACCTCGCCGCCGGCGCCGAGCTCGTCACGCGCGAGCAGGCGTGGGAGCAGGCGGAGCTGCTGGTGAAGGTGAAGGAGCCGATCGCCGACGAGTACCGCTTCCTGCGCGCCGACCTCACGGTCTTCACCTACCTGCACCTCGCGGCCGACCGGCCGCTCACCGAGGCGCTGTTGGCCGCGGGCACCCTCGCCATCGCGTACGAGACGGTCGCCGACAGCACCGGGCTGCCGCTGCTGGCGCCGATGAGCGAGATCGCGGGCCGGCTCGCGGCGCACGCCGCTGCATCCCACCTGATGCTGCACAGCGGCGGGCCGGGCGTGCTGCTGGGCGGATCGCCCGGCGTCGCGCCCTGCCGCGTGCTCGTGATCGGCGGCGGCGCCGTCGGCACGCAGGCGGCGACGCTTGCCCTCGGCATGCAGGCAGAGGTGACGGTGCTCGACATGTCGCCGACGCGCGTGCGCCAGCTCGACGTTCAGCTCGACGGGCGTGCCCGCGTGCTGCAGTCGGATGTCGCGACCGTTGAGGCCGAGCTCGCGCAGGCGGATGTCGTCATCGGCGCCGTGCTCGTGCCCGGCCGCGCCGCCCCCAAGGTGGTCACGCGTGCCCAGCTCGCGCTGCTGCGCCCGCACGCGCTGCTCATCGATGTCGCGATCGACCAGGGCGGCGCCTTCGAGACGTCGCGCCCCACCACCTATGAGTCGCCGACGTTCGAGGTGGACGGCATCCGTCACTACTGCGTCGCGAACATGCCCGGTGGGGTGCCGCAGACCGCGACTCGTGCGCTCACGAACGCGACGCTGCCCTACATCCGCCGCATCGCGCAGCGCGGGGTGGAGTCGGCGATCGCGGGCGACCCGGCGCTCGCGCTGGGTGTCAACACGCAGGCCGGGCGCATCGTGCACGCCGGCGTCGCGGATGCGTTCAGCGACCTGCCGTCGGGGCCCGCCGACGCGGCCGCGGACGCCGACGAGCGGAAGCTGGCGCTGCAGTAGGCGGCACCCTGCACGAGGTTCGACCGCGTCGCCGGTGCCACGATCGGCACCGGCGACGCGGTGCTCTGCGTCATTCCGGCGAGAACAGGTCCTCGATGCTGCACTCGAATGCCGCCGCGAGCCGGAAGGCCACAGGAAGCGACGGGTCGAAGCGCCCCTTCTCGATCGAGATGACGGTCTGACGAGAGACGCCGAGCTCGTCGGCGAGCCGCTGCTGCGACCAGCCGCGGGCCTGCCGCCGCTCCTGCAGGCTGTTGCGCATCAGCTGTCGGCGTGCTTCGCGAGCAGGTAGCGCACCGCGAAGTCGGCGACCATGAGCACCGAGAGGGCGAGCAGCAGCATCCCCGACTCGACCTGCAGACCCGTGATGGAGAAGGCTGCGGCGCCGACACCGACCGTGACGAAGACGTCGAGGAAGGCCCCCTGCGCTGCGCGGTCGAGCCAGGCTGCCTCAACCGAGTCCTCGGGTCGCTCGGTCGTCTCCGGCAGGCTCGCCCGATCGACGAGCACGACCCAGGCGAGCGCCGCCGCGACGGGCAGGGTCGCGATCGCGACCACGCCGAAGCGCAGCTCGGCCGACCCGACGTCGCCGAGCCACGCGAACAGCGCGCCCAGTCCGGACGCGATCGCTGCGCCGACGATCACCGAGGCGATGATGAGCGCGGCGCTGCCGCCGCCGAAGCGCGGGCGGCCGAAGCGAGCGGTGGTGCGTGGAGTGGCGTCCATGGTGCGCCTTTCGTCGATGGAGCGTGTTCACCACGACCCTACTGTCAAGGGAACTTGACAGTCAAGCGTGCTTGACAGCCGGTCTGGAGGCCGGAGCATCGGTCGAGCGTGGCGGCGTCAGAGCCCCAGCACCGCGCGCGCGATCAGGAAGTAGATGATCAACCCGGTCGCATCCACGAACGTCGTGATGAACGGGTTCGAGAACACCGCAGGATCGACGCGGATGAGCCTGGCGACCAGCGGCATGATGCCGCCGATGGATGCCGCGAGCGCGCAGATGCACAGCAGCGTCAGCCCGACAACCAGGCCGATCGGCATGCCGTAGACGAGCGACGCGATCGCGAAGCCCGCGCCGCCGATGATGAGGCCGAGCGTGACGCCCGTGCGGGCCTCGCGCGCGAGCACGGCGAGCAGGTCGCGCGGCGTCACATCGCCGAGCGCGAGCGCGCGCGTCACGGTGGTCGCGGCCTGGTTGCCGGTGTTGCCGCCGGTGCCGATCAGCAGCGGGATGAACACCGACAGCACCACCATCTCGGCGATGGTGTCCTCGAAGCCCTCGAGCACCTGCACCGTGAGGGTCGCGCCGATCGCGAGCACGAACAGCCACACCACGCGCGTGGTCACGAGGCGGCGCACGGGGGTGGCGAGATACGGCCGCCGCAGCGGCTCCACGCCGCTCGACCGCGCGGCATCCTCCGTCTCCGCGTCCTCGAGGATGCCGAGCGCATCCTCGACGCTGAGGATGCCGACAGCGAGGTGCTCTCCGTCCACGATCGGCAGGGCGAGCAGCTTGTGGTCGGCGCAGCGGCGCGCGGCCTCCTCGGCGGTCTCGGTGACCCCCGCCGATGCCGTCGACTCGACGAGCCCGCCGACGGGCGCATCGCCCTCCGCAGCCAGCAGGGTGCGCAGGCCGACCGTGCCGACCAGCCTGCGCTCCTCGCCGACGACGATCACCGTGTAGACGGTCTCGGCGCTGGCGAGCCTGGCATGCACGCGCTCGAGCGCGTGCGCCGCGGTGTCGTCGACGTGCACGACGATGATCTCCGAGCTCATCGAGCGGCCGATCGACCCCTGCGGGTAGCCCAGCACCGCTGACGTGAGGGTGCGCTCGTCGTCGGGCAGCGCGCGCACGAGCCTGCTCGCGACCGTCGCGGGCAGCTCGTCGAGCAGGCCGACGCGATCCTCGGGGTCGAGGCGCCCGAAGACATCCGTCACCTCCTCGTCATGCAGCGCGTGCACGAGGTCGGCCTGCAGCGGCTTGTCGAGTCCGTCGAAGACGTCGATCGCGAGCGGCTTCGGGAGCACGCGGAAGACGACGGCGCGCTCGCGCATCGGCAGGCGCTCGAGCACGTCGATGACCTGGCGGTGCCGCAGCGGCTCGACCAGCTCGGCGAGGCCCTCGAGGTCGTCGTCGCGCAGCATGCGCTTGATCGTCGGGATGGCGACGTCGTCGCGGCTCGTGGGCATAGGGGACATGACGCACCTCGGGCTCGGTAAGGGCTGCTGCTGCGACCGCCGTGAGCGCGGATGCCGGCCTGGACGCGGCCGCGCGGTCAAGCGGGGTCGGCCGTAGTCTACGGTTGTCGGTGCTGACGAGGCGGGCGAGCGCCTGGCTGGGCTGTGCATCACCGCGAGGCTGAGGGACTGCTTGAGATCGGCTGGGAGCGTTCGTGAGGCGCCTCGGCTACCGTCGGCCGCATGCGAAGGTCTCTGCCTGGGCTCGTCGTGACCGCCGCCGCGGCGATACTGCTGGGCGGCTGCGCCAGCATTCCTGCGGATCCGGATGGCACGCTCGAGCGCGTGCAGGGTGGCACGCTGCGGGTCGGCGTCACCGAGAACGCCCCGTGGGTGGTGCTGGGCGAGGGCGACGATCCGACCGGCACCGAGCCAGAGCTCGTCCGCGCGTTCGCCGAGCGCGTCGACGCCGAGGTCGAGTGGACGCAGGGCAGTGAGACGCGCCTCGCCGACGCGCTCGAGGGTGGCGAGCTCGACCTGGTGGTCGGCGGTCTGCTGGACGACACCCCGTGGGCGGAGGTCGCCGCGGTGACGCGTCCATACGCCGAGGTGAACACCGCAAATGGCACCGAGCGCCACGTGATGCTCACACCCATGGGCGAGAACGCGTTCCTGGTCGAGCTCGAGACGTTCCTCGACGCGGAGGCTGCCCAATGAGCCCGGCCGCGAAGCGCCCGAAGCGCCGCAGCTTCGGCCGCACCGAGCTGCCCGACCGCCAGGCGAGCGCGCTGCGGAAGGCCATCCGGTTCGAGTGGTACACGCTCGCGTTCCTGGCCGTCGCGATCACGCTCGTCTACCTCGTGCTCGGCAGCTCGCAGGCGATGAAGGCCGCGTGGATCGAGGATCTGCTCTCGCTCGCTCCGCCCGTGGCCTTCCTGCTGGCGGTGCGGCTCGTCAACAAGCGCCCCAACCGCAGGTATCCCTACGGCTACCACCGCTCTGTCGGCGTCGGTCACCTGGTCGCCGGCGTCGCGCTGTTCGCGATGGGGGCGTTCCTCATCGTCGACTCCGCATCCGGGCTGATCAGCGCCGAGCATCCGCCGATCGGCTCGGTCGCGCTCTTCGGCCAGACGATCTGGCTGGGCTGGCTCATGATGGGTGTGATGGCGCTGACCATCCCGCTGCCGATCTACTTCGGCCGGGTCAAGATGCGGCTCGCAAAGGAGCTGCACGACAAGGTGCTGTACGCCGACGCCGATATGAACAAGGCCGACTGGATGACGGCGGTCGGCTCGATCGTCGGGGTCGGGGGCATCGGGCTGGGCTTCTGGTGGGCGGATGCCGCGGCGGCGCTCTTCATCGCCGCCAGCATCGTCTCCGACGGCTTCAAGAACATGAAGGCGGCGATCACCGACCTGGTCGACAGTCGCGCGACGGTCGTCGGCGACGACGATCCGCATCCGGACGCCGCTCGCATCGACGAGTATCTGCGCACGCTGCCGTGGGTTGCGGAAGCGGGCTCTCGCGTGCGCGATCAGGGCCACGTCTTCCACGTCGAGGCGTTCGTGGTGCCGCGGCGAGGGAAGGTGCCGTCCCTGGAGAAGCTGATGGAAGCGCGGGACGGCTGCATCGAGCTCGACTGGAAGGTGGAGGACATCGTGCTGGTGCCCATCGACGAGCTGCCGGAGGAGGTCGGCGGGCCGGACCGCAACCGTCAGTCGGAGCGCAACCGCTGAGTCGCACGGTTGCGCGGGCGAGTGGGGGCCGCGTCGCGCATGCTGTGCGAGTAGGTGCCGCGTCGCGCTCGCGGCGCGCCACTCCTAGGCTGAGCGAGGACGAGAGCGGAGGCTGCGATGACATCGAGCGTGACCGAGCTGCAGGCGGAGCTCGCCGGGCTGGAGGATCCGCGCGTGCGCGAGGTGAACGAGCGCCACGGCGACGATCACGGGGTGAACCTGTCGAAGCTGCGGGCGATCGCGAAGCGGCTGAAGACGCAGCATGAGCTGGCGCTCGAGCTCTGGGCGACCGACGACACCGCCGCGCGACTGCTGGCCCTGCTCGTGTGCCGGCCGAAGTCGTTCGCGGCCGAGGAGCTCGACACGATGCTGCGCGAGGCGCGCGCGAACAAGGTGCGCGACTGGCTGGTGAACTACGTGGTGAAGAAGTCCTCGCATGCCGAGCAGCTGCGGCTCGCGTGGTTCGACGACGCGGATGCCGCGGTCGCGAGCGCCGGCTGGGCCCTGACGAGCGAGCGGGTGCGGAAGTCGCCCGTCGGCCTCGACCTGCCCGCCCTGCTCGACACGATCGAGGCCGAGATGCGGGATGCGCCCGAGCGCCTGCAGTGGGCGATGAACGACTGCCTCGCCCACATCGGCATCGAGCATCCCGAGCACCGTGCGCGCGCGCTCGCGATCGGTGAGCGACTCGAGGTGCTGAAGGACTATCCGACGCCGCCCAACTGCACGTCGCCCTTCGCGCCCGCCTGGATCGCCGAGATAGTGCGCCGCCGAGAGGTTCCCGCGAGCTGACCCCGCGCGCGAGCCCGTGCCGCTCGGGCGAACTCGCGCGGCTCGCGAGAATCCGCGCCGCTCGCGCGACGGCCGCGCCGCTCGCACGAGAAATGTCGCCAGCGGTCGCCATTCGCTCGCCATAGTGACCGCTAGCGACATTTCTTGCCCCGCCGAGCGTGGGGCTTGGCGCGGGGCGGCGTGGCGCGGGGCGGTGCCGCGCGGCGCAGCGGCTCAGCGAGCGGGGGTGCGCGAGCGCTGGCCGCTCTGATCGCGGGTGCGACCGATCGCTCCCAAGTGCGTGTGCGTGAACGCGTCGGGCAGCTTGAGGCCGTAGCCGAGCATCCGATCGACGCCGACGTGGAAGGCCCAAGCGAGGGCCGTCAGCGCGAGCCACGTGGAGAGGGTCGGCGCAGCGGCGGCCGTGAGCAGCGCCGCGACCCCGAGCGCGGCCGACCAGGCATAGGTGTGCACGGCGTTGTAGGACGCGGCTCCGGCGGCGGGTGAGCGCGTGTAGCCGAGCATCGATAGGTCGAACGCGAGGAAGACCGCCAGCGGGAACCACCAGAGGCTGGGCGCGATCACGATCGTCGCGGTCATCGCGAACACGGCGATGAGCCCGCTCTCGATCCGCTGGACCGCTTGGTGTGCCGCTGTGCCGCGGCGCTTCTCGCCGTCGGAGTCACTTGCAGCCGTCTCATGCATGGGCCTTCTCGCTCTCGTGTTGCAGGTTGGCAGACGAATGCCGCGGCGCCAGGCTCGCAGAGCGCGAAGCAGGCGTCCAGCGTGCCGTTCGGGTGGTGGTGGTGGATGGTGGCGGCGCGTGCCGCGGCATGACCGGTGACGCGGGGCGGGCCGCTCATGCCGCGGCATCACCGGCGACGCGGGGCGGGCCGCTCGTGCCGCGGCATGGCTGGCCCTGGTTGCGCCACGCCCCGCGGCACCCAGTGGCGATTCGCTCCTACGACGCGCGCGATTGCGACGCCGTCGCTGCGATCACGCCACCGACGACGATCGCGGTCAGGGTGCGCGCGACGGCCTCGGCTGCCGCATTCGCACCCCAGTCGCCCTGCTCGAGCTGCTTGCCGCGCGTGGCCACCGCGGAGTTCCACGGGATCTCGCGAGAGAACTGCGGCAACGTGCCGCTGGCCGAGAGCAGCGCCGCGAGTGCCGCGACGCGCGCGGTCGGCGCTGCGCCCTCGGCCAGCACCGCCCGTACGTCGGCGAGCAGGCTCGCCCGGCGCGCGCCGCCGTCACCCTCCAGCACGGTGGTCTCGAAGAGCCCGAGTGTCTTGTGGGTGCTGCGGCGGATGTCGCCGCGCTCGACGACCCGATCGAGCACAGGCTTGCGCAGCGTCGGTCCGATGGCGGCGAGCACGGTCTGCATGCCGCGCGGTTTCGAGGCGATGTAGTCCCAGGCCGTGCGCAGCAGCAGGTCGGCCGGAGGGTGCTCGGGGACCGCCTCGACCCGGCCGGCGCCGACGCGGCCGCCCTCCGGGCGCACGTGGCCGCTCAGCACGAGTTCGGTCGCGACGGCCCCGGCGAGCGCGTAGTAGAGCGTGCCTTCACCGGCGATCGTGCCGGTGCCCGCTCGCATGCCGGAGTCGGGCTGGAAGAGCAGCAGCAGCAGATCCTCGGCGAGCGTCGGCGCGTTCTGCCCCGACGCCTCCGAGGCTGACGCGGCGGGCTCCGCGCCGGCGTCGGGTGCGGCGGGCTCCGCATCCCGGGCAGGCCCTGTGGGTCGGATGGTCATGACGGTTCCTCTCTGCGTTCCTCGTCGGTGACGCGGGTCAGCCGAGCAGCGCGGTGTAGCCGAGCCAGATCGCGGTGGTGATGACGGTGGTCCAGAGCACGATCGCGATCGCCTGCCACAGCAGCACCCAGCCGCGCGAGACGCCGGATCCGACCAGCATCGCCGCCGTGAAGTGCGTGGGGATCGCCGCAGGGCCCAGCAGGCTGGCGCCGGGCACCCCGAAGCGCACGACCCAGCGCTTCAAGCGCTGCTTGCCCTTCGACTCGGGCTTGGTGACGAGGTCGGACTCGTCGGCCTCGAGCGTTGCGACGCCGCCAGCAGTGCCACTGCCGCGGCGCGCCACGATCGCCTGGCGGCTGCGCGCCGTGAGCATCACCACGGCCGTCACGGCCAGGAAGTTGCCGATGGCACCTGCGACGCCGGCGAGGATGGGATTGATCCCGCCCACGATGCCGATCGCGGCTGCGCCCTCGCCCTCGATGAACGGCACCGCGCCGGCCAGCGTCACGATGACGGGCTGCAAGAACTCGGGCACCTGGGCCACGAGGCTCTGGAAGCCTTGGACGAGTTCTTCTATCGGGTTCACGAGGGTTCTCCTTGAATCGGGTGGTGCGTCGAGTGCTCCCGGCGCGATACCCAGTGAGCACTGTGTTCTCGCCACACGGTCAAGTGCCGCGTCGCTCGCCGTCAGCGAACGCGCTCGGGCTCTGGTTCGCTCGCCCAGCGGCGCCGACGGCGCGCTCGCTCGGCGGACCGTCGACGAGGAACGCCGACGTCGCCACGAACGTGGGTGCCGATGAGGCATCCGCCGCACTCGACACATGGCGGATGCCGAGCACGACGACCCGGATTGGTCGGCTCGTGCTCCTGTGCGTCATCGGATCCGGATGCATCCGGGCTGGTCGACTGGGTGCGTTGCTCACACCATGAGCAGACACCGTGTCCTCACGACAGGGTCAAGCCCCGTCTCGAGCCGTTGTGGCGACTCAAGGAACGTCGTCGTCACCGCCTCGTGCGGGGGCCGATGTTTCGCTATTCGCCGGGGTCGTTTCATCGGTGAGCAGCTGCTGCGCGAGCATGCTCGCCCGCTGCAGCACCTCGAGCTGTGCGGGGTTGTACAGCTCGAGCACGGCTTGGACGAAGGTATCCTGCGCGACGTTCCCGCTCGTCTTCAGGTGCTTCGCCGGTTGGCGCAGCCACGGGTAGTCGATGAGGTGCTGTGCGAGCCCGGGCGCCATGCCTTCAGCGACGCGCTGCACCGTCGGTTCATCGGCGTCCGGCCCGAGCACGTCGAACTCCTGCTCGACTGCCCCGTCGCTCTCCACCATGCGCACGAGGTCTGCGAGCACGTCTGGCTCGTAGAGCCGCGAATAGATGTGGATGATCGAGCTGTCCGCCTCGGAGAGCCGCGAGGCCACCGACTCGAAGCCGCGCGGGGCGTCGGCCGGCGCACTGTCGCGCAGGATCGCCGCGATGTCGGCGCGAGCCTGCTGCAGCTGCGCGATCCGCACCGCGAGGTCGTCGTCGACCGCGCGCAGCACCTGGGGGCTGCGGCTGTCATCCGCGGTGACCTCGGCGATCCGCGACAGCGGCATGCCGAGGTCGGCCAGTCGCCGGATCCGCAGCAGGCAGACCAGCTCTGCCACGCCGTACTGCTTGTAGCCGTTGAACCTGCGCTCGGGCACCGGCAGGAGGCCGAGCCGGTGGTAGTGGCGCACGGTGTTGACCGTTGTGCCAGCCAGTTCGGCAAGCTCGCGCGTGCTCCAGGGCATGCGCCGAGAATAGCCCTGTCGACGCGCTCCTGGCTGTCGCAGATGCGCGCGGCCTCGCCTCGGAGGCGCGGCACGACGGCCCATTGGATGATCGAGGTGGACACGCGACGCGTGCGCAGGACAGGGTGGTGCCATGACTGCTCCACGGCGCGGAGTCCTCGTGACCGGGGCGTCACGCGGCATCGGTCGTGCCACGGCACTCCGGTTCGCTGCCCGCGGAGACCGGATCGCGGTGCACTTCGCGCATGATCGACGCAGTGCCGAGGCGACCCTCGCCCTCCTTCCGGGCGCGGGGCACGCGGTCGTGCAGGCCGACCTCGCCGATCCGGATGCAGCCCGTTCGCTCGTCGACGAGGCCATCAGCGCCGTGGGTGACATCGACGTCCTGGTGAACAACGCCGCTGTCGGGCCCGATGACGGCAACATGCATCGTCCCGACGCGGCGACGTTCGAGGAGTGGTCGGCCGCGTGGCAGCGGATGGTGCAGGTGAACCTGCTCGGTGCCGCGAACACCAGCTGGGCGTTCGCGCAGCACCTGATCGCGCGAGGCGCGCCCGGGGCGATCGTCAACGTCGGCTCGCGCGGCGCATTCCGCGGTGAGCCGGACCATCCGGCGTACGGTGCGACGAAGGCGGCCGTGCATGCGATGGGTCAGTCGCTGGCCATCGCGCTCGCCCCGCATGGCGTCGCCGTCACCTCGGTGGCCCCGGGATTCATCTCCACGGACCGCCAGCAGGGCAAGCTCGCCGGCGCAGGCGGGCAAGCGCTGCGCGACCAGAGCCCCTTCGGTCGCGTCGGAACGCCCGAGGATGTCGCCGCCGCCATCGTGCATCTCGCCTCGGCAGAGGCCCATTGGTCGTCCGGCGCCGTGCTCGACATCAATGGCGCCTCCTACCTCCGAACCTGACCGCGCGTCACCGAGAGCCCGCGGCCTCCGATCGGCCGTGCGAGCGCTACTCCTCCGCCAGCAGGCGCTCGCGCACCTCGCGGCGCAGCACCTTGCCGATGAGCGAGCGGGGCAGGTCGTCGACGACCACGATGCGCCGCGGCACCTTGTACGCGGTCAGTCGCTGCCGGGCGTGCTCGCGGATCTCCTCCGTGTCCGCGTCCGCTCCGGATTCCAGCACCACGGCCGCGGTGACCGTCTCGCCGCCGCTGGGGCTCGGCAGGCCCACCACCGCGGCATCCGCGACCGAGGGATGCGACACGAGCGCCTCCTCGACCTCCGACGGTGCCACGTTGAACCCGCCCGTGATGATGAGCTCCTTGCGACGATCGACGATCGTGACGAAGCCCTCGTCGTCGACCTCCACCAGGTCGCCCGTGCGCAGCCAGCCGTCGGCGAGCAGGGTGTCTCGCGTCTCGTCGGGTCGGTTCCAGTAGCCCGAGAACACCTGCGGCCCGCGCAGCAGCAGCTCGCCCTGCTCGCCGGGGCCACGCTCGATGGTCGGGTCGTCGGGATCGATCACCCGGATCTCAGTGCTCGGGAACGGTACACCGACGGCGCCCGGCCGTCGCGTCGGCCCCATGGGGTTGCCGATCGCGACCGGGGAGGTCTCGGTCATGCCGTAGCCCTCGATGAGCAGCCCGCCGGTCGCGCGCTCCCACAGCTCGACGGTCGAGACGGGCAGGCTCATCGCGCCCGAGATCGCGAAGCGGATGCTGCGGAGGCTCACCTTCTGCTCGGCTGCGGCCTTCGCCAGCCGCTCGTAGATGGGCGGCACGGCAGGCAGGAAGGTCGCCGGCGCCGTGCGCATGGCCTTCAGCACGAGCGATGGATCGAACTTGGGGAAGAGCACGAGGCGCGCGCCGATGCTCAGGGCGAAGGTGGTGCACAGCGTGAGGCCGTAGGCGTGGAACATGGGCAGCACGGCGTAGATGACCTCGCGGCCGGGCTCGAGGCCCGGCACCCAGGCGCGCCCCTGCGCCGCGTTCGCGCGCAGGTTGCCGTGCGTGAGGATCGCGCCCTTCGGGGTGCCCGTGGTGCCGCTGGTGTACTGCAGCACCGCGATGTCGTCGACCAGTGGCCGCGGATGCGTCGGCGAGATCCGCTTGGCCCCCGCGACGTCTGCCCAGTCGATCGCGCCACGCGCGAGCTCGCCAGACGTCAGTGCCGCTCTGGAGCTGCGCGCCTTGGCGATCGGCAGGCGCAGCGCGGTGCGGGTGCGCCAGGGCATGGCGCGCGTCACGTCGACCGACACGACGCGCGCGACGCCGAGGTCGCCGGGCATGTCGAGGACGGTGGGGGCCACCTTGTCCCACACGATCGCCACGGTGGCGCCATGATCCTCGAACTGGTGGCGCAGCTCGCGCTCGGTGTAGAGCGGATTGTGCTCGACGACGATCGCGCCGAGGCGAAGCACTGCGTAGAAGGCGATGACGTTCTGCGGGCAGTTCGGCAGCACGATTGCCACGCGGTCTCCGGCGCCGACGCCGAGCTTCGACAGGCCGCCGGCCGCGCGGTCGATTGCTTCCGCGAGCTCCGCATAGGTCATCGTCTCGCCGAAGAAGTCGAGCGCGACGGCTCGCCGGTGCTCCTCGGCGGAGGCGGCGATCATGTCGACGAGCGTCTCGGTGACCTCGGGGATGTCGGCCGGCACGCCCTCCGCATAGGAGGCCAGCCACGGGCGATCTTCGAAGGCGCGCATCCCCCGATTCTCTCCGACCCGCCTGGGACGCGCCGCAACCTGTACCGAACGGTCGCGGCCGCGCGCGCGTGGCGACCGTTCGGTACCGCTCGCGCGGTGGCGGCCCGCGACCGGCCCGCGACCAGTACGAAACGGTCGCGGCCGCGCGCGCGTGGCGACCGTTCGGTACCGGTCGCGGCCGCGCGCGCGTGGCGACCGTTCGGTACCGGTCGCGCGGCGCCGGCCCCGGCGGCGCTCAGGCTCGGAAGAACGCTTCCGCGACGCGCGAAAGGTCGAACAGGTCGCTGACGCCAGCGAGCTCGCGCGCCGAGTGCATCGAGAGGATGGGGATGCCGACATCCACCGTGCGGATGCCGAGGCGCGTCGCGGTGATCGGACCGATCGTCGAGCCGCACGGCACCGTGTTGTTCGAGACGAAGTCCTGGCTGGTGACGCCTGCGCGGGCGCACCACTCGTGCCATGCTGCAGCGCCCGCGCCGTCGGTCGCGTAGCGCTGGTTGGCGTTGATCTTCAGGATCGGCCCCGAGCCGAGCACCGGGCGCACGAGCGGGTCGTGCTTGTCGGCGAAGTTCGGGTGCACCGAGTGCCCGACGTCGCTCGAGACGCACCAGGATGACGCGAGCGCGCGCATCCGCTCCTCCCGGTCGGCGCCGAGGCCGAGCCCGATGCGCTCCAGCACGTCGGCGAGGAACGGGCCGGCGGCGCCCGAGCGGGTTGCGGATCCGATCTCCTCGTGGTCGAAGACGGCCAGCACGGGAATGTGGTCGGCGTCGAAGCCGTCGGCTGCGGCCGCGAGGGCGACCGTGCCCGCGTGCACGCTCGCGAGGTCGTCGAGGCGACCGGCCGCGAAGAAGACGTCGTCGCGGCCGAAGACGGCGCCGCGGGCGGCATCCGCCGTGACCAGGTCGTAGCCGCGGATTCGGCTCGGGTCGACGCGGACGCCGTCGATGGTGGCGGATGCCGCGACCTCGGCGAGCAGGTCGGCCGACTCCGCGGCACCGAGGCCCCACACGGGCTGTGTGTGCGCCTGCTTGTCGAGCGTCAGGCCGTCGTTCGCCTCGCGGTCGAGGTGGATCGCCAGCTGCGGCAGCCGCAGCAGCGGGCCCGAGTCGGCGAGCACCCGGGTGCCGTCGTCGAGCACGAGCCGGCCAGCGAGGCGCAGCTCGCGGTCGAGCCAGGAGTTCAGCAGCGGGCCGCCGTAGATCTCGACGCCCGCCTGCAGCCAGCCGAGCCTGCCGGTGGTCGGCTGCGGCTTGAGCTTGAAGCCGGGGGAGTCGCTGTGCGCACCGAACGCCCGCACGGGCGTCGTCGCGGTCGCCGACGGAGGCACGACCCACGCGATGACCGCGCCCTCGCGCACCACCAGGTGCCTGCCCGGGGTGTCGGGCCACGCATCCGTCTCGTCGAGCGCGGTGAAGCCCGCGTCGATGAGGCGTCGGGCGACCTCGGCGGCGGCGTGATAGCTCGAAGGGGACGCCTCGATGAACGCGGCGAGATCGTCGGCGTGGGCGAGCGGGGCGGTGGGCACGGCGGAGACCTCCTGAGGACGGGCTTCGAGCCTATCCGGGCGGCTCGCCAGCTCTCCCGCAGCGCAGCAACTCTCGATTCAACCGGTCCCTTGGCCTGAGAAGCGGATGTTCGGCTCGCCGGACCAAGGAGGGGGTTGAACGTGCACCCACTTGAGGGGGGCGGGCGTCGGGTGCTCCGGCGCTACCGCACCGTGCCGGTCGTCAGCAGGTACTCGAACTGCACGAGATCGCCATCGCGGTGGCGGTCGCCGAGGTCGGCGAGCAGCCGGTCGAGCTCGGCGGCGCGCTCGGGCTGGTCGGCGATGCCGCGGTAGGCGACGATCGTCGGGCCGTAGGTGCGCTTGAAGAAGTCGCGGAACTCGGCGCCCGACCCGAATCGGCGCACGTCGAGCAGCTCGCGCCGGAAGGAGAGCTCCACGCCGTCGCCCAGCAGCGCTCGCACGTGCTCCTCCGATCCCCACAGCACGGGCGGCTGCGCGCCGGCCGGCGGCGCGGGCGCGAAGGGACGCATGATGCGGAACATCTCGCCGATGAAGCCCTCCGGCGTCCAGGCGGCGATGCCGATGCGCCCGCCCGGGCGGACGACCCGCACGAGCTCGGCCGCAGCTGGCTCGTGGAAGGGCGCGAACATGATGCCGACGCTGGAGATCGCCACATCGAACGCGTCGTCGTCGAACGGGAGCGCCTCGGCATCCGCCGCTTGCCACGCGATGTCGAGCGCGAGGTCGGCGGTCGCCGCTCGGCCGGCCTCGAGCAGCTCGGGCGTGAGGTCGCTCGCGACCACGCGCGCACCGCGCCTCGCGGCGGGCAGTGATGCGTTGCCGTCGCCGGCGGCGATGTCGAGCACGCGCTCGCCGGGCTGGATGCCGACGGCATCGACGAGCCGCGCGCCAAGGCTCGGGATGACCTCGCGCGCGACCGCGGGATAGTCGCCGAGCGCCCACATGGCGGCATGCTTGGCCTTGATCTCGGGTGCGGCCGTGGTGGCCGCGGGAGCAATCGTGTTCATGGTGTTCCTTCGAGGTTCGATGCGATCGGCGACCGCTGAGGCGACTGTGCTCCTGGCCGGATCGTGCATCCAGTCACCGATCTGCACCGACCGCAGTACAAGATCTGTACTTCCGCAGCGCGCGTCAGCGGCGTACACCTGGCGGGGGAGGCACGACGATGTCTGGATACGGTCAGTTCTGCCCCGTCGCCAAGGCGATGGAGCTGCTCGACGAGCGGTGGACGATCCTGGTGGTGCGCGAGCTGCTCGCGGGGTCGACGCGGTTCAACGACCTCAGGCGTGGCGTGCCGCACATGTCGCCGGCGCTGCTGTCGAAGCGGCTGCAGCGGCTCGAGCAGGCGGGCCTGGTGGTGAAGCGGTCGGACGGCGCCCACACGTCCTACGCACTGACGCAGTCGGGCCACGAGTTGCGTCCCGTCGTGGAAGGGCTCGCGGCCTGGGGCGTTCGATGGATCGGCGAGCTCGGCCAGGCAGACCTCGACCCGCACCTGCTGCTGTGGGACATGCGCCGCAACATCGACGTCGATGCCTGGCCGCGCCGCCGCACGGTGGTCGCGGTGCGCTTCACCGATGCGCATGCGGGTGCGGCGCGCTGGTGGCTGATGTGCCATGAGGGGGAGGTCGAGCTCTGCGACTTCGATCCGGGCTTCGAGGTGGCGGCGACGGTGTCGAGCTCGCTGAGCGCGATGACGCGCGTGTGGCGCGGCGATCGATCGTGGGCAGCAGCGCTGCGCTCGGGCGAAGCGATGGTCGATGGCGATGCGGATGCGGTGCGTCGCGTGCCGCAGTGGATCGGCCAGGCTCCGTGGGCCGGGGTCGAGCGGCCAACCGTCGAGGAGCTGGCCGCGCAGCCGCAGCCGATGGGCGCCCACTGAGGTGGCGGCTGCCCGCTACCCGGAGCGCGCGGCTGCCACGACTTCCGTGACCGGTACCAAGTCGTCGTGCGAGGAGCGGCTAGGCGACGAGAACGTACCGGTGGTCCGGGGGCGCCGGCGGCACCGGTACGCAGTGGTCGCGCCGGGGGCGATCAGCCGACAGAACGGTACCGGTTCGGCGCGGCGCGGCGATGGGCGGGGTCGCGAGGGAACGGCGGCACGATGGCGCAGCGCGGCGCGGCGCGGCGCGGCGCGGCGCGGTGAGGGTGACGGTGAGGGTGAGGGTGAGCGTGCAGGCCGGCCCCGGCGGCCACGTCTGCGGCGCCCTCGTCAGCGCGCGACTCGGGCAGCGATGATCGCCGCCGTCGCCGGCGGGTCGATCGCGTGGTGCTTCGACTGCGGCACCTGCACGAGCTCGGCCGACGGCATCCGCTCGACCAGCATCGGTGCGGCGCGCGCGAGCAGCGGCATCGTCTCGACGCCGACGAGCACCGTCGTCGGGATCGTGATCGAAAGCAGCGCCTCACCGGGGTCGGATGTCGCGGCCGCCACCATCGCGTCGTAGACCGTCGACTGCGCGAGCGATGTGAGGTGCTCGGACAGGGGCGACGACCGGATCTGCTCGATCATCGTCTCGGGCAGGCCGATGCCCTCGCGCTGGAACAGCACGACCGCATCACCGCCGCGGCCCTCGTCGACGAGCGCCTGCAGCCGCTGCGGGAGGTCAGCGCGCGGCTCGTCCGTGCCGAACCGCAGCGGCGGCTCCGACAGGAACAGGTGGTCGATGGGCGCGCCGTTCGCCGCCGCGAAGAGCGCGACGAGCGCGCCCGATGAGTGCCCGAGCACGATCGCGCTGTCGCCGACCGCCTCGATCACGGCGGTCATGTCCTCCGCCTCGCGCTCGGGTGAGAAGGGGGCGAGGCGCTGCCCCTCGGTCGCGTCGCCGCTGTCGCCGCGTGCCCTGCGGTCGAAGGTGACGCCCTCGAAGCCCTGCTCCGCGACAGCATCGGCGAGCGCGGACGCGGCGGCGGCCGTCGAGAAGGCCCCTCCGACGATCACAACGGGTCGGCCCGCGCCAACGCGGTGCACCGCGATCTGCGTGCCGTCGGCTGAGAGGACGTGTTCCATGCGGCCAAGACAAGCAGGGAGCGACGCTCTCGTCGAGGGCCGTCTCGTCGGCGGGTCAGCCGTTCGTGCCGGGACGTACCGGGGCCGGGGCGCCAGAGGCGAGGCCGTCAGAGGCGAGGCCGTCGGCGGCTGCGCCGCCATGGGCGGGGTCGGCTGAGGCAGCGGCGTCCGAGGCCGGGTCGCCGACGACCGGCTCGTCGGAGGCGGTTCCGCTGTCGCGCAGGACATCGGAGGCGGCGCCGGACGAAGTGCCCGCCCGCGCCGAAGCATCCGCGCGCGACCACGGCCGCGTGACCGCCGCCCAGAGCGCCGCGGCGACGACGGAGTACGCGACGAGCAGCACCACCCACGCGACCACCGGAGTGTGCACGGCATCCCACGCGGCGGGGAACGGCATCACCACCCACACCACCAGCGCCATCGCGGCGATGAAGGTGCCAGCCCACAGCATCCGCCCGCGTCGCCAGATGGCCGTGCCGGGCAGCTCGCCCACAGGGCTGAGCAGCAGCGGCAGCGCCATCAGGCAGCCGATCGTGAGGCCCGCGAGCGTCTCGAGCCCGAGCAGCCCGAGCGGACCTGTCGGGGGCACGTTCACCTGGATCACGCTGTAGACGAGCCAGGCGGCGACGCCCAGCGCCGCGAGGTAGCCGAGCTCGAGCAGGGCGGCGCGCCGCTCATGCTCGGGAGAGGGCCGCAGGAAGATCAGCGCCAGCACGATGCCGAAGACGAAGCCGGGCTCGAAGCCGATGAGGCGTGAGACGACGATCGCGCCGAGCACGATCACCAGCGACACCGGCCGGAACCGCACCCCAACGCTCGCGCCACCGCGCCGCAGCAGCCAGGCCACCAGCAGCAGGCCGAGCAGCCCCTCGATGGCATAGCCGAGGGTCGCGGATGCGGCGAGCCGCAGTGTGCCGAGCGTCGCGCCGGCACGCGGGTCGATGAGCGCGGTCAGGGCACCGGCCACGATCAGGCCGATCGTGATGCCGGCGACCGGGTGCAGTGCCCGCTCGACGCGGCGCACCAGGCGACGGATGCGCTCGGCAACCGTGAGTGCATCGGTGACACCTGCGATCGCGCGGCGGCGACGCCGGTCGGCGAGCGCTCCTGCGGTCATGTCGACGAGTCGATTGGGGATGGCGACCAGGGCCGCGAGCACCATCGCGGTGCCGGCCGTCGACGCAACGCTCGCGACGGTGACGGGTGCTGCGCCCGCTGGCGCGAGGCCGCTGAGCACACTCGGCTGGTCGGCCGCCAGCGTCGGCTCCTGTGCTTCGGTGGGCGGTGGTGGTGGTGGTGGCGTCGCCGCTGCGGGCGCCCCGGTCGCGGTGGAAGCGGGCGTGGGCGTCGGCGCCGGGGTGTTGGCGCCGACCGCCTGCAGCACCCGCGTGCGGACACCGTCGGTCGCCTGGTCGGTGCCGGGCACGAGGAAGAATCCACCGCTGCCGACGCTGAGCACCTGCACGGCATACCAATGGCCGTCGGCGAAGAGGTGGTCGCCGTCGAGCGGGCCGGCCTGCTCGGTCTCGGCGGAGTGGAAGCGGATGCCCTCGGGGGAGTCAGCGCGCTCGAGTCCGGCTGCCTCGAGCTCTGCGACCGCGGCCGCCCGCTGCTCGTCATCGACGGGGGCGTAGGCGAGGGTGAACTCCTGGCCGATGTCGATCCACGTGCAGGACAAGCCGCCGACGTCGGTCATGCGGGATTCGTCGAAGACCGATGCCGCGTCGGCAAGCGCGATCGTGACCGGCTCCCAGAGGATCTGGTCGCAGGTCATGGAGGAGACGGCGCTGCCGGGGAGCGGTGCCGCAGCGCTTGCCCATGCCGGCGTCGCTGCGAAGGCCGCCACGTTCGCGCCGAGGGCAAGACCGAGGGCGATCGCCGTCGCGAGCGTTCGTCGAGCGCGCATGCTCTACCCCCTGGCCGGATAGCCAGGATCGTAGGGGCATTCCTGTGAACTTCGCCCTTCCCTGGCGAATCCGTGAGCGGAGGCTGAGCCGAACTCAGCGCAGCGCGCGCTTGATGTTCGACCGCTCCGCCTCGAGCTTCCGCACCCGGCGGCTCAGCTTGAACAGCCGCACCGAGCCGAGGAGGCCCGCCACGAGCACGCCGGCGATCGCCGCGAAGAGCATGGCGACGCCGAGCGGCAGCGTGAACTGCCAGCCGAAGTAGGCGAACGAGGCCTCGACGTTGTTCTGCAGGATGAAGATCAGCAGCAGGATGAGGATGAGCGTGCCGAGGATCAGCGCGATCCACGTGCCGCCTGTGATGCCCTGGCCCTGGTGCTCGTCGAGCGAGGGGTCCGTCACGACCACGCGAGGGCGCTCGTCCCGCTGCCCGGCGGCCGGCGCGGAGGACGAGCGCTCGAGGCTCGACGCATCTGCGCGCGTCGGCGCTGCGGTCGAGGGATCCGTTGCGGAGTCGTCGTGGCGGGCGCGCAGCGGTCGGTCGTCCGAGGTGGGATCCGTGTTCATGGCGATGCTCTCCTTGCTCGGTGCTGCCTGCTGAGGACTGTCCGTGTCGCCGAGCGTAGTCCGCGAGTCCGAACGTCAGCCGGATGCGGTCAGGAGCGCTGCGCTCGCGGGCGCGGTGCCGGGGGCGGCGGCACCGTCTTCGCCGCGACGATGTCGCCCATGGCGATCGCCACCTCGCCTCGGCGCGTGGCGATGGTGCAGGAGACCGCGTCGACCGCGATGAGGTCGCCGAGCGCATCCGTCGCCCCGTGCTGTTCGTCGTGCAGGCGGTAGCGCACGACCAGGCGGGTGCCGAGGGGGAGGGCGCGCAGTTCGGCGGGGGTCATGGTCTCGTGACGCGGCCTGCGGCCGCTCCTCGACCAACGGGGGTGACGCGGCCTGCGGCCGCTCCTCGACGAGCGGAGGTCGAGCGATCGGCGGGGGTGGAGCGACCGGCGGGGGCGGGGCTCGTCACCACGAGCCCTTGTCGTAGTCCTTCAGGAAGATGCCGAAGAGGTCCTCGCCCGCTTCGCCGCGCACGATCGGGTCGTAGACGCGGGCCGCGCCGTCGACGAGGTCGAGCGGGGCATGGAAGCCCTCCTCGGCCAGGCGCACCTTCGTGAAGTGAGGGCGCTCATCGGTGATCCAGCCGGTGTCGACGGCCGTCATGAGTATGCGGTCGCTCTCGAACATCTCGCGAGCGCTCGTGCGCGTGAGCATGTTGAGCGCCGCCTTCGCCATGTTCGTGTGCGGGTGGCCGGGCCCCTTGTAGCCGCGGCCGAAGACGCCCTCCATCGCCGAGACGTTCACGATGTACTTGCGGTGCGCGGTCGACGCGGCCATCGCGGGCCGCAGCTTCGAGACCAGCAGGAACGGCGCGGTCATGTTCGCCAGCTGCACCTCGAGCATCTCGAGCGGCTCGACCTGGTCGACGTGCTGGGTCCAGGAGTTCACGTGCTCCTCGTCGGGCAGCAGACCGCCGGCGTCGATCGCGGTGCCGGCCGCCAGCCGCTCGAGCGAGCTCGAGCCCGCAGCCATCGCCTGCGCAGTCAGCTCGTCGGCGGTCGACGCGGCGCTCGCGAGGATCGGATGGCTCGCGACCGAGGCCGCGAGGGCGAGCGGATGCGCGTCGTTCGTGTGCCCGAAGGTCACGAGCTCCGGCATGGGACCGCCGTGCGGCGAGAGCTCCGGCAGCGGCGACGACTCCGCCTCCACGAGTGGTGCGTAGGCGCCGGGGGAGCGGCGCACGGTCTGCGCCGCGTTGTTGATGAGGATGTCGAGCGGGCCCGCCGCCGCGACATCCTCGGCGAGCGCGACCACCTGCGCCGGGTCGCGCAGGTCGATGCCCACGACCTTCAGCCGGTCGAGCCAGTCCGCAGAGTCCTCGAGGGACGCGAACCGGCGCACCGCATCCCGTGGGAACCGCGTGGTGATGGTCGTGTGGGCGCCGTCGCGCAGCAGCCGCAGCGCGATGTGCATGCCGATCTTGGCGCGTCCGCCCGTGAGCAGCGCGCGCTTGCCCGTGAGGTCGGTGCGGGCGTCGCGCTTGGCGTGGCTGAGCGCGGCGCAGTCGGGGCAGAGTTGGTGGTAGAACGCGTTGACGAGCGTGTACTGCTGCTTGCAGATGTAGCAGCCGCGCGAGCGCAGCAGCTCGCCGGCGGTTGGTGCTGCGGCCCTGGTCGCGAGCGGGATCCCGCGAGTCTCGTCGTCGATGCGGTCGGGTGCGCCGGTCGCGGTCGCGGCGATCACCGCGCGGTCGGCGGCCTGGATGCGCGCGTGCTTCGCCTTCCGGCTCGCGAGCTTGACCTCCTTGAACATGTTCGCGGTGGCCTGGCGCACGGCGACGTAGTGGGGGTCGTCGCGGTCCATCTCGTGCAGCGCGGCGAGCACGCGGAGGGTCGTCTCGACCTCGGCCGCGTCGAGCGTCGCCGGGGTGCGGTCGCTCGTGGCGCGAGAGTTCGCTGTCGCGTCAGCGGGCACGCCGGATGGATCCGAATGGGAGGGGAGCACAGGAGATTCTAGCGCTCGCCCCTCGTCATTGAGGCGTCAGGCGATGCCCCAGCCCGCACCGACGAAGGGATGCAGCCAGGCGGAGACCACGAGTAGCAGGGCGGCCGCGCCGACGAGCGCTGCACTGGAGCCGGTGGAGCTCGCAGGTCGCTCGCGGCGTCGGGCGAGCAGCACGATGGCCGAGACCATCGAGAGCACGGCCCAGACGGCGATCGCCCAGCCGAGCACCCAGAGTGCCTCGGCGATGCCGTCGGGCCCGGCCGATGCCAGGGCGGAGAGCTGCAGGAGCACGGTGGCACCGGCGGCGGCACCTGCCGCGACGCTCGCGGGGACGAAGGCTGCGTGGGGCTTCTCAGCGGTGAGCATGCTCGACGGTAACGCGGTTACGGTAAGCGGCATCTGAGCCAGGGCTCAGTGTTTCCCGACGAAACAGCGGTGTCCACGGGTGTGGCGAGCGACGAGCGAGGGAGCCGGGGACGGCGATGTTCGCACCACGGGGAAACGGTGCGACAGACTCATGACGATGACACTCCTCGAGCACACCCCAGCGCACTGGGATCCGGATGCCGCCTTCGACGCCTTCGAAGCCTGGGCAGCCGAGCGCGGGCTGACGCTCTACCCCGCGCAGGAGGAGGCCCTGCTCGAGATCGTCACGGGCTCGAACGTGATCCTCTCCACGCCCACCGGCACCGGCAAGTCGCTCGTGGCGATGGGCGCGCACTTCGCCGCGATCTCGCAGGGGCAGCGCTCCTTCTACACCGCCCCCATCAAGGCGCTCGTGAGTGAGAAGTTCTTCGCCCTGGTCGAGGTCTTCGGGGCCGAGAACGTCGGCATGGTGACGGGCGACTCCTCCGTCAACGGTGATGCCCCGATCATCTGCTGCACCGCCGAGATCCTCGCGAACCTCGCGCTCCGCAACGGCGAGCAGACCGAGGTGGGGCAGGTGGTGATGGATGAGTTCCACTACTACGCCGATCCGCAGCGCGGCTGGGCCTGGCAGGTGCCGCTGCTGACGCTGCCGCACGTGCAGTTCATCCTCATGTCGGCGACGCTCGGCGACACCACCGCGATCGCCGACGACCTGAGTCGCCGCACGGGCCGCGAGACCGCGACCGTCACGGGGGTCGAGCGGCCGGTGCCGCTGTCGTACTCCTACGCGATGACGCCCGTGCACGAGACCATCGAGGAGCTGCTCGCCACCAACCAGGCGCCCGTCTACATCGTGCACTTCGCGCAGGCGGCCGCGCTCGAGCGCGCACAGGCGCTCTCGTCGACGAAGATCATCACGCGCGAGCAGCGCGATGAGATCGCGGCGTCGATCGGCGAGTTCCGCTTCACCACCACCTTCGGCAAGACGCTCTCGCGGCTCGTGCGCTCCGGCATCGGCGTGCACCACGCGGGCATGCTGCCGAAGTACCGGAGGCTGGTCGAGCAGCTCGCCCAGCAGGGCCTGCTCCGCGTCATCTGCGGCACCGACACCCTCGGCGTCGGCATCAACGTGCCCATCCGCACCGTGCTCATGACCGGCCTGACGAAGTTCGACGGGCAGCGGATGCGGCAGCTCACCGCCCGCGAGTTCCACCAGGTCGCCGGCCGCGCCGGCCGCGCCGGCTACGACACCGCCGGGACCGTCGTCGTGCAGGCACCGGAGCACGAGGCGGAGAACGCCAAGATGCTCGCGAAGGCCGGCGACGATGCGAAGCAGCGCCGCAAGCTCGTGCGGAAGAAGGCGCCGGAGGGCTTCGTCTCGTGGGGCAAGCCCTCGTTCGAGAAACTCGTCGAGGCCGAGCCGGAGCCCCTCACCTCGAGCATGCAGATCAGCCACTCGATGCTGCTGAACGTGATCGGCCGAGGGGGCGACGCGTTCGCCGAGGTGCGCGACCTGATCGAGTCGTCGCACGAGCCGTGGCGCTCGAAGCTGGCGCTCAAGCGGCGTGCGCTCGCGATCTACCGCACGCTCCGCACCGCCGGCGTGGTCGAGCAGCACGTCGACCCTGCGCACCCCGACGGTCCGCCGCTCATCCGCCTCACCGTCGACCTGCAGCCCAACTTCGCGCTGAACCAGCCGCTCTCACCCTTCGCCCTCGAGGTCATCGACGTGCTCGACCCGGCCGACCCGATGCATCCGCTCGACGTCATCTCGGTGATCGAGTCGACGCTCGACGACCCGCGGCCGATCCTGTCGCAGCAGCAGTTCCTCGCCCGTGGAGAGGCGGTCGCGGCGATGAAGGCCGAGGGCATCGAGTACGAGGAGCGCATGGAGCTGCTCGAGCACATCACGCACCCGAAGCCGCTCGAGGAGCTGCTGACCGAGGCGCTGGCGGTCTTCGCGTCCTCCCAGCCCTGGGTGAACGACTTCGCGCTGTCGCCGAAGTCGGTGGTGCGCGACATGTGGGAGCGGGCGATGACGTTCGCCGACTACACGCAGCACTACTCGCTGGCGCGCAGCGAGGGGCTGGTGCTGCGCTATCTGTCGGATGCGTTCCGGGCGGTGCGGCAGACGGTGCCCGACGAGGCCAAGAGCGAGGATCTGCTCGACATCATCGAGTGGCTCGGGGAGGTCGTGCGGCAGGTCGACTCGAGCCTGCTGGACGAGTGGGAGGAGCTCATGCACCCCACCGCGCCCGGCGAGACGCCCATCGCGCCCCCGCCGCCGCCGAGCGTCGTCGCGAACCCGCGGGCGTTCCGCACGCTCGTGCGCAACGAGCTCTTCCGGCGCGTGCAGCTCGCGGCGCTCGACAAGCACGAGGCGCTCGGCGAGCTCGACCCGGGCTTCGGCTCTGCCGCGTGGGGTGACGCGCTCGACGCCTACTACGACGAGCACGAGACCATCGGCACCGGGGCGGATGCGCGCAGCTCGCGCATGCTCGTGATCGACGAGGGGCACGCCGTCTGGGAGGCGCAGCAGATCCTCGCCGACCCCGCAGGCGACCACGACTGGCGCATCTGGGCGACGATCGACCTGGCCGCATCGGCGGAGGCGGGCGTCGCCGTCGTGCAGGTCACCCGCGTCGGCCACCTCTAGCCTTTCGTTCAACCGACCCTGTGGTCTGGCGGGCCGAATTTCCGCCGGCCGGACCACATGGACGGTTGGATAGCACGGAATGGAGCGGCGGTCCTCGTCGTTGCATCCGCCACACGCATCCGCGAGACGAAGGAGCATCCATGCCTCTGCAGGGCGAGTACGCACCCAGCACCTCCGACTGGGCACGCAAGCAGGCCGAGACTTTCGAGGCATCGAACGGCGCGGAGGCCAACACGATGCGCGGGATGCCGATCATCCTCTTGACGAGCGTCGGCGCGAAGAGCGGCAACCTGCGCAAGACGGCGCTCATGCGGGTCGAGCACGAGGGCGACTATGCGGTCGTGGCGTCGCTGGGTGGCGCGCCGAAGCACCCGGTCTGGTACTTCAACCTGAAGGCCGAGCCGCACGTCGAGCTGCAGGACGGCGCCGAGAAGCACGACTACATCGCGCGCGAGATCTCGGGCGCGGAGCGCGACGCATGGTGGGAGCGCGCCGTCGCAGCGTTCCCCGACTACGCCGACTACCAGGAGAAGACCGATCGGCTGATCCCGGTCTTCGTGCTGGAGCGCAAGACCGACTGAGGCGGCACGCCGTCGGCGGGCGCGCGGCGTCGGCCGCGCTGGCCGCCGCGCGCAGCAGCCGTTCGTCAACCGAGCGCCTGGCCTGGCGAGCGGAAAAATCGAGTCGCCGCACCACTGGCTCGGTTCACCGACGGGCGCTCGCGGCCGGCGGACTGGCCGGCGGGCGCAGCCCGCGCGGGGCGCGGGTCAGGCCGCGGTCGGCGTTGCGATGAACTCGCCGGCGAGCTCGGCGGCGAGCTCCGCCACGTCGGTCGAGCCGCTGAAGTCCTTCTCCGGCTGCGCGGCGCGATCAGCATCCGACACGAGCGCCTTCACGCGCTTGACCACCATGCGCGCGGGCGTCGCGCGCAGTGCGTGCCCGACGGCCGCGAGCCATGCCTCGGCGGACGCTTTCAGCGCAACGTAGTTCGCGTTGCCCGCCGTCGGACGCTCGACGCCGGTCGACGAGATGATGGCGATGACCCCGGCTTCCGACCGCCCGATCGCACTGGCGAATGCGCGCGTGGTGTTGCGCAGCGTCGTGACCACGCGGGCCTCCAGCCATGCCCAGTCGTCGTCGGTCTGGCCGGCGAGCCCGCCGCCGCCGCGCCAGCCGCCGACCAGGTGCACGAGCCCGTCGATCTCACCCACCTGCTCGGCGAGGGCCAGCACAGCGTCGGCGTCGGTCAGGTCGCACTCGAAGTGCTCGGTCGCGTCGACGAGCCCCAACCGGTCGGCATTTGAGCCGATGGCGATCACATGATGACCTGCTTCGAGCAGGGCGGAGGCGGTGGCGTGGCCGAGCGCGCTCGTGGCGCCCGCGATGAGAATGCGCATGCAGCCAGTCTGCCGTGGTGACCGCACGCTTGGCGAGCCTGCGTGCGAGGTGGTGAGGCGTGCGCCGCCGGAGCGTCGGGGAGGGCGCGGCGCGGGTTACCGGAGGGCGCGGAACGGCGTCGGCACGGCATCCGTCGTCAGGCGGAACAGCCGCACGGTGCGCCCCGAGTCGCGCTCGTAGGCACGGTAGCCCGGCCACTGCGCCTCGATGAGCGCCCAGGCTGCGTCGCGCTCGCCGTCCGGAATGCGGGCCGCTCGCACCGGGTAGCGCACACCGCGGATGACGACCTCGGCATCGGGGTGTGCGACGAGGTTCACCGTCCAGCCGGGGTGCGCAGCGCGGGCGAAGCTCGTGCCGGCGATGATGGCACCACCGTGCCCGTCAGGCGTGAACATCAGCTCGCTCGAGCGCGATGCACCGGTCTTGGCGCCCGTCGTGTGGAGCACGAGTGAGGGAACGAGAATGCCGGAGACCACCAGGCGGCCACCCGTCAGCCGCTTCGCGACGCGTTCCGCAACCGGCATTGCGCGCGGTGCGACGCGACGGAAGGCGCGCGTGCGGGTCACCGGCGCCACCCATCGTCGCAGCAGGCGCCGAATCCTCAGGCGCGCCGCGTCAGTCCTGCTGCTTCGCACCCTTGCGGGCATCCTGCACGAGCTGGCGCACCTCGGGCTCGGCCGGCACGGCGCCGCCCGCGTCGAGCTGATCCTGCACGGCCTTGACCGCGTCGTCCTCACTGCCGTCCAGCGGGATTGTGAGCCCGCGCTTGAGGAGTTCGCCGTAGTCGGGGGTCCATTCGATAGCCATTGCCCCACCGTGCCAGTCGCGCCTGAGAGCCACCAGAGCGGCCGACCCGTCGCGGTGCGTCACGGGCGCATCTGCCCGCGGTGCGTGACGGGCGGGCTCGTTCGCCCGCCTCGCCCATGACCGACCGCCCGTGCCGTAGCCGACGCGGCCGCCTCACAGGGAACTCTCACGAAAAGCGCGAGCGTCCCCCATTGCTGTACCCCGACCTCAGGCGTAGCGTGCCGCACCTCACCGTGCCGGAGGGGCACGTCCCACATCGATCGAAGGACGCAACCATGTACTTCCACAAGCAGGAGCTGCAGCATGCTGCTACCCCCGACAAGCCTGATGCTGTCTACGCGCGCAAGCTGCAGGAGGTGCTGGGCGGTCAGTACGGAGAGATCACGGTCGCGATGCAGTACCAGTTCCAGGCGTGGAACATGCACATCCCGGGCAAGTACCGAGACCTCGTCTTCGGCATCGGCGCCGAGGAGATGGGCCATGTCGAGATGCTCGCGACAATGATCGCGCAGCTGCTGGAGAAAGCCCCGTTGGGCATCACGGACGAGGCGGTGCAGGCAGATCCCACGGTGGCTGCGGTCGTGGGCGGCACCGACATCCAGCAGGGCATCGTCGCCGGGGCGGGGGCGCGGCCCGTCGATTCGATGGGCAACCCCTGGTCGGGCAGCTTCATCACCGCGAGCGGCAACCTGCTCGCGGACTTCACGTCGAACGCGAATGCGGAGATGCAGGGTCGCACTCAGGTCGCCCGGCTGTATCACATGACCGATGACCACGGCGTGCGCGATCTGCTCTCGTTCCTGCTGGCGCGCGACACCATGCATCAGAACCAGTGGATCGCCGCGGCGCAGGAGCTGCGCGAGGAGGGCTACGAGGAACTGCCGGTACCGAGCAACTTCCCGCAGCAGAAGGAGGCGACGGAGGTGTCGTACCAGTACATCAACTTCAGCGACGGTGCCCAGGCTGGCGACGGCCGCTGGGCAAGCGGACCGTCACCGGATGGGCATGGCGAGTTCTCCTACGTGCCAGAGCCCCAGCCCGGCGTGCCGATGCCGCCGCCCACGGTGCCGGATGCGCGCTGGTACGGCACCACGGCCACGTCCAACACGAAGGAGAAGATCGCTGGCGCGGTGCAGGACAAGCTGCACATGGAGTAGCGGCTGACGTCGCCGTGGACGCGCTGTCGTGGGCGTGCCCGCGTCCGATCCGGTGACCGCGCGCTGCCTGGATCACCGGGTCGACACCTGGCCGTGCAGCTGCTGCTCGATGAGCGTCGCGGCCCGAGCGGCACCGCGCAGAGCCGCAAGGTCTGCCCCGACTGCCGCGGCCCGAGCACGCATCCCGCGTGCCTTGCGCACTGCGGCGCGGAGGCGCTCCGGAGTCAGGCGCGATGGCTGCAGCCGCACGCCGACGCCCGCGTGCTCGACCCGCGCTGCGACCTCCATCTGGTCGCGGCCGTACGGGATCGCGACCACCGGCACCCCGTGCGCTATGGCCTTCTGCGTCACCCCGAGCCCGCCGTGCGTGATGGCCACGATGGCGCGCTCGAGCAGCAGGCTGTGCGGCACGAAGCGCTCGACGCGGGCATTGCGCGGCACGGGGATGCCGATCCGCACCGCATGCGGCATGGTCGCCACCACACTCACGGGCTGGTCGGCCATCGCGACGAGCGCTGCGCGCACGATCCCCGTGTCGCCCTGATAGTCGGCGGAGGTCGTCACGAGCACGAGGGGACGCTCGTCCCGGGCGAGCCACGCGGGTGCCGCCGCAGGTGGCTCCCATGACGTCGGGCCGACGAGCTGCACGCGCGGTGCCCAGTCGTCGTGCGCGTACTCGAACGGGGGCGCGGTGGTGACGAGGGTGAGCGGTGCCCGGCGCACCATCGCGTCGTACGAGTCGACGGGCGGCAGGCCCGCGACTTCGGCGCGCATTGCGTTGAGCATCGGTGTGGCCGAGCGCATTGCCGGATCGAAGATCGCGCGGGTGACCAGGGCATCCCTGACGCGTCCGAGCGGACGCTGGTCGGGAAGCAGCCCTGGTCCATAGGGCGGCCAGCCGCGCGAGCGGAGCGCTGGCGTGTATGTCGCCAGCGACACCCACGGCAGCGCGGAGCGCTCAGCGACCGCAGCGGCACCCCACGTGTTCACATCCGTCAGCAGCAGATCGGGCTGCGAGTGCGCGATCAGCGCGCGCATGTCGGGCGCCTCCCGTCGGCCGCGCTCGCAGAAGGTGGCGCAGTTGGCGCGGAAGCTGTCGAGCACCGTGCGGTCGCGCCAATCGTCCAGCTCGACCGCTTCGACGCTCGGCGCGATCGCATCGGCATCGAAGCCGAGGTCGCGCATCCGACCCACCTCGGTCGAGAGCGTGCGGAGACGGATGCGGTGGCCGCGGCGCTGCAGCTCGAGCAGCACGCCCGCGAACGGCAGCACGTGCCCGAGCGACGGGCTCGTGTATGCCGCAATCGTCGCCATGTACTGGACTCCCCGCCGGTCGTGACGCCCGGTCGCGCTCGCGGCTGACTGTACCCCGGCGCGGGGCGTTCGGCCACTGGTGCACTTGCGCCCGACTGGGGCTGGCGTGCCGCCCCCAGTCGGGCGCAGGTGCACGACTCGGCGGCGGGCAGCTGCGCGCCGCGCGTCGGCTACACGCTCTCGGCCGTGATGCCCTCCGTCGATGCGATGACGTCGCGCATCTTCTTCTCGAACGCCTCGTAGAACATCGACAGCGGGAACTCGTCGTCCATCACGAGGTCGGTCAGCTGGCGCGGCGCGCCGTCGAGCGGCAGCTCGCGCGCGGCCCACTTGGATGCCGGGTGCGGCTCGACGACCGACGAGACGAGCTCGTAGGCGGCCAGCCAGTGCGCGACCTTCGGGCGGTCGATCGACTTCCAGTAGAGCTGCTCGATCGCCTCGCCGAGCTTGTTCACGACATCCGGCACCTCATCCCAGTCGAAGGCGAGCTGCGTGTCGGTCCAGTGCAGCACGCGGTGCTGGTGCAGCCACGCGAAGAGCAGCTGCCCGCCGAGGCCGTCGTAGTTGCGGGTGCGCGAGCCGGTGATCGCGAAGCGGAAGATGCGATCGAAGATGACGGCGTACTGCACGTGCTTGGCGTGCCTCGCGAGCTCGCGGTCGGCATCGGTCGCGTGCTCGTCGGCGGCGATCCGGCGTTCGATCGCGACCGACTCGCGGAAGGCGGTGAGGTCGCAGCGCAGCTCCTCAAGCGAGTAGAGGAAGAACGGCATGCGCTGCTTGATCATGAACGGGTCGAACGGCAGGTCGCCCCGCATGTGCGTGCGGTCGTGGATGAGGTCCCACATGACGAAGGTCTCCTCCGTCAGGCGCTGGTCGTGCAGCAGCTCTGCCGCGTCGGCCGGCAGCTGCAGCTTCGTGACGTCGCACGCCGCCTCGACCACGCGGCGGAATCGTGCCGCCTCGCGGTCCTGGAAGATCGCGCCCCAGGTGAACGAGGGGATCTCGCGCATCGCGACCGTCTCGGGGAAGAGCACCGCCGAGTTGGTGTCGTAGCCGGCCGTGAAGTCGATGAAGCGCAGCGGCACGAACAGCTTGTTCGAGTAATCGCCCGCCTCGAGGTCGGCGATGAACTCGGGCCAGATCACCTCGACGAGCACCGCCTCGACCAGACGCTTCGTGGAGCCGTTCTGCGTGTACATCGGAAAGATCACGAGGTGCTTGAGCCCGTCGATGCGGTGCTGCTGCGGCTGGAACTGCATGAGCGAGTCGAAGAAGTCGGGCTCGCCGAAGCCCGAGGCGGCCCAGCGCTCGAAGTCGATCGCGGCCTGCTCGAGGTACTCGGCGTCGTGCGGGAACTCGGGGGCCATGTCGCGGATGCCCTGCACTAGCTCGGCCACGTGGGTGCGAGCCGCGTCGTGGTCGCCAGGCTCCTCGATCGCACCGTTCTTCGACTGCATCGGCTGCAGCGCGGTGGCGGCCGCCTTGATCTGGAGCCAGGCGGCGTGCTGGCGCAGGTCTGCTGCGGTGGTCTGGGTCATCGTCACGGGAGCCTCCTGGTGGAGTTCGAGGGCCAAGGTGATCGCAGCGCTGCGCGCTCGATCAGTGCGTGTAACCAGCGTAAAGCGCCGCTCGCGCACATATCGTGCGCTCAGGCCCGCCTTTCCTGCCGATTCCGCGCGTGGCGGCCGAGGGTGCCGTCGTCCGCAAGGGAATTGCGCGGGTGCCCGATCCGGCTCTCCGTCCCGGATCGCGCACGCGGGGGCTGCGAGACGAAACCGGGGCTGGCGTGGCCGCAGTGCGACGCATACGCTCAGATATTGGAGCAAACGTGCAGGACTCTGAACCCAGCCAGACGAACGCGGTGCTCGCCACCGCGGTGCCGGTCGCGTCCACCGTGGTGTTGCATGCCGCCATCGCAACCGCGCTCATCGCTGTCGTGAAGCCCGACGTGCCGGACCTCGTGCCCTACTGGATCGTGTCGGTGCTCGGACCCTCCGGCACCTGGGCACTGCTCGTCCTCGGCCGCGTCACCGTCTGGCGGCGGCCCTCCGCGTTCTGGCTCGGTGCGTCGGCGGGTGTTGTCGTCGTGCTCGCGTTCATGGTCTCGTTCTTCCTCATCGTGACACCCGCCTATCTGCGGGGCGTGCCGCTCGCGCTCGTCTACTCCGCCTGGCTGCTGCTCGCGTGCGCGTCGGCGATGGCGATTCTGCTGCGCGCGCTCGGAAGGCATGTCGATCTGCCGCTCGATGCGCCGGATGATGCTACGGACGTCGGCCCGCACGCGGAGCGAGTGCGCGGCGCCGAGCCGGTGCCTCCCGACGAGCAAGGGCTCGAGCGCGACGCAGCGCCGGCATCAGCGTCAACGCCAGGCTCGCGCGACCCTCACGAATCGCCGCGGTCGCGCGACAGCTGACTCAGACCAGCGTCTGCGCGACGAAGAAGCCGATCCAGCATCCGGCTGCGGCGAGCAGCGGGGGCACGATCGCCCAGCGCTGCTTCGTCGCCGCGGCGGCGGCGCCGATCGCGTTGCCGACGATCGTGCTCGCGAGCAGCGAGACCCAGTAGGTCAGCCGTGCCGGACCGTCGCTCGTGCCAGCAGCCTCTGCGGTCTGCGCCAACCCGGCGTCTCCGATCGGCGAGACCAGCAGCAGCGCAACGATGTTGCCGAAGATCAGCACCCACGCGGCGAGCCGCCAGCGATCTGCGCGCGTCCACTCCCGCTGCGGTTCGAGCTCTTCCCACTCCTGGCTCGTCATGACGTCGCCATCAGAAGATCATCGGGCGGTCGTCGTCGAGCTCGGTCTCGAGGTCGAGGTCGACGACCACGGGCACGTGATCGCTCGGCGCATCGCCGGTGCGCTCGTCCCGGTCGATGCTCGCGCGGCCGACCAACCCGGCGAACGCAGGGTTGCCCAGCACGAAATCGATTCGCATGCCCTCGTTCTTGTTCCAGCGGCCGGCCTTGTAGTCCCAGTAGGTGTAGCCGGGAGCGCGGTCACGCACGACGTCGACGAGGCCGGCGTCGAGCATCGCCTGGAACGCATCCCGCTCGGGCTGCGACACGTGCGTCGCGCCGTCGAAGACCCGGATGTCCCACACGTCCGTGTCGAGCGGCGCGATGTTGAAGTCGCCCATCAGCGCGAAGGGTCGCGCGCGCCAGGTGTCCGAGAGATCGGTCAGCGCCCGCAGCCACTCGAGCTTGTAGTCGTAGTGCGCGTGCCCGAGTTCGCGCCCGTTCGGCACGTACAGGCTCCACACCCGGACCCCTTCAACCGTCGCTGCCATCGCGCGCGCCTCTACGACCGGGTCGCCCGAGTTCGCGTAGCCGGGTTGCCCCGGGAAATCGCGCTCGACCTCGCTCATCGGCAGCCGGGATGCGATGGCGACACCGTTCCACTGGTTCAGGCCGTGCGCCTGCACCTCATACCCGGCGGCCTCGAACGCGTCGTAGGGGAACTGCTCGGTCTTGCACTTGATCTCCTGCATCGCGAGCACATCGACGTCGCGGCGCTCCAGCCAGTCGACGATGCGAGCCGCGCGGGCGCGAACGGAGTTGACGTTCCAGGTGGCGATGCGCATGGATCGAGCCTACGTGGCCCACCGGGGCACCAGCATCGGATGCAGCTGCTGCAGCGTGCCCACTGCGCACTTGTGCGGTCGGGTGCAAGATAGAGCGATGGGCATCGCGCGCGAACGCTACCTCCAGGCTCTCGACCTCTTCTCGGCAGAGGCTCGAGCTTCGGCAGACCGGCTGGGTCTGCCGACCTCCTGCAGCGAGTGGTCGATCGCAGATGTCGTGCGCCACGTGACGGGCGTGCAGGCCGATCACGCGGGCGCAGCGCTGCTCGGCCGTGAGCGCACCGAGCAGGACGCGCTGGCCGAGCACCGGTCGGTGACGACGGCATCCTCCGACTGGGAATCCGTCGAGGCGTGGGAGACGCTCGCCGTGCAGCTGCGCACCGCGGCGCACGATGCCGCGGAGGAAGCGTTCGCATCCCTCCCGCTCCCGACGCTCGACATGGCGCTGCACGCGTGGGACATCCGCTGGGGCGCCGTGCGAGTCGGCCTCGCCGCGAACCTCGAGTTCCCCGCAGAGCTCCTGGAGTGGATGGAGGAGTACCGCGAGCGGGCCGACGAGTCGGCGATCCGCGGGCCGGGCATCTTCGAGCCCGCGATCGAGCCACCCGCCGACGCGACCCGCTCCGAGCGCTTCGCCGCCTGGACGGGTCGGCAGCCGCGGGTCGCCTACGTGCCGATGCGCGATCACGCTGCGACGCCGTCGTCCGCGGACGCTGCGAGCGCGATGCCGTCGGCCTCCAGCGCCTGAGCACGCGGTGCTGGCCTCAGCGCGAAGTACGCTGGAGGGGTGACCGCGCGCGACCAGCTGATCCAGCTCATCCGTGACGAAGCCGTCTTCCACGGCGACTTCGTCCTCACCAGCGGCAAGCGCGCGACCTACTACGTCGACCTGCGCAAGCTCTCGCTCGACCATCGCGCCGCGCCGCTGATCGGCGACGTGCTGCTCGACCTGATCGGTGACATCCCGGATGTCGCCGCCGTCGGCGGCCTCACCATGGGCGCCGATCCGCTCGCGAACGCCGTGCTGCACCGCGGCCTGGCGCGCGGCCAGGCGGTGGACGCGTTCGTGGTGCGTAAAGAGCCGAAGGATCATGGCCGCGGGCGCCAGGTCGAGGGGCCGGAGCTCGAGGGCAAGCGCGTCGTCGTGCTCGAGGACACCTCGACGACCGGTGGCAGCCCCATCGCCGCGATCGAGGCGCTGCGCAAGGTCGGCGCAGAGGTCGTCGCGGTCGCGGTGATCGTGGACCGCGCCACCGGCGCGCAGGCAGCGATCGAGGCTGCGGGCGTCGAGTACCGAGCAGCGATCACCCTCGACGACCTGGGCCTCACCCCCCAGTAGCGGCCCCCGTCGGTCGAGGACCGTCTGGCACCCTCCCCGTCGGTCGAGGAGCGCGCGGCGCAGCCGCACGCGTCACGAGACCCCGCGCCCCCGTCGGTCGAGGAGCGTCCGGCGCAGCCGCACGCGTCACGAGACCCGGCCCGCGCCGTCGGTCGAGGAGCGTCCGGCGCAGCCGCACGCGTCACGAGACCCGGCCCGCGCCGTCGGTCGAGGAGCGTCCGGCGCAGCCGCACGCGTCACGAGACCCCCGCCGCAACTGCCACACTGCTATCTGACAAGCAGCGGATGCAGGAGGCGCGATGGGCGGAGTGCTGATCGGCTTCGCCATCATCGGCTTCGTCATCCTGGTCGGCTGGCTGCTCGCACGCTTCCACATCGTGTCGCAGGAGGGCCGCCTGGTGCTCAACCGCACCTCGTTCTTCGCCGCCAGCCCCGCCCTGCTGTTCACGGTGCTCGCGCAGGCCGACGTCGGCCTGCTGTTCTCCGGTGTCCTGGCGGTCGCGCTCATCTCCTTCCTCGTCGTGGCGCTGCTGTACGCCGTCGTCTCGCGCATCTGGCTGACGAAGGACCCGAGCCGGATCGCGCTCGCGGCCACCGCATCCGGCTACAGCAACGTCAACAACATCGGGCTGCCCGTGGCGATCTACGTCATCGGGGATGCCAGCTTCGTCGGCCCCATGCTGCTGCTGCAGCTGCTGCTCCTCGCGCCGCTGCTGCTCGCGACCCTCGACATCCTCACGGCCGGTCGGGCATCGTTCGTCGGCATCGTCACGCAGCCGTTGCGCAACCCGATGCTGATCGGCGCCATCCTGGGCGCGGTGGTGGCGGGGCTTGACATCCAGCTGCCGGCGCCCGTGCTCGCACCGCTCGAGATCCTCGGCGGTGCAGCAGTGCCGCTCATGCTGCTCGCCTTCGGCATCTCGCTCGCCGGCGAGAAGCCGCTGCAGCCGGGCAGCGGCCGCCGTGAGGTCTGGCTGGCGGTGGCGCTGAAGAACGCCGTCATGCCGATCACGGCCTACCTGCTGGCCACCTTCGCCCTCGGCCTCGACCAGGAGCTCGTCTACGCGTGCACCGTGATGGCGGCGCTGCCGAGCGCGCAGAACATGTACCAGTACGCGCTGCGCTACGACCGGGCGACGGTCATCACGCGCGACATCGTGCTGCTGACCACCGTGCTCTCGCTGCCGGTGATGCTCGTCATCGCGTGGGTGCTGCAGCCGACCTAACCCGCCGGCCATTCGGTGATCGGCGGTGCCGGTCGCAGCCTGCCGGTCTCGGGCACCGGCACCTCCCAGAAGCGCCCGGAGGCGGTGACGTCTCCGAAGTCGTCGAGCTTGACCCGGATGCGCGTCGGCGTCAGCTCCACGACCCGCACCCGCACATGCGCCCCGTCGACGTCGAGCAGCCACGGCTGGTCGATCCAGCTGATGGTCTGCGCGTCGAGCGTCTCCTCTGCCGCCAGCCAATCAACGGGCTCCGTGATCGGGCGCCCGAAGAGATCCATCGGCTGGAACGCTTCGTCGACCATGCGCACGAAGCCGACCACCTCGCCGTCTGCACGGCGATGCGGCATCCAATCGGTGGGGATCATGCGTCGACCCTACGGCCAATGTGTCAGGGCACCCCCAGCAACCGCCCCTACCGTGACGGCATGACGCAGACCGAGCCGCAGACGCCCCAGTCGCAGCAGCACCACGCCTGGGCGCAAGTGCCCCCGGATGCTGGCGGAGAGCGTCCGAGTCGCAAGCTCGCGACCATCGCGCTCGTGTTCGCCGTCGTGATGGTGCTTGCCGGAGTCGTTCAGGGCATCGTCATCGCGGTGATGGGTCGCACCGGGGCGTTCGAACTGATGGGCGCCGTCGGGCTCGTCGCATCGGTGGCGGGTGGGTTGCTCGCGCTCGGCGCGGCCGGCTTCGGCATTGCTTCGCTCGCGCGCCGCGAGTCTGCCCGGGCGCTCGCCGGCGCGGCCATCGGAGCCGCAGCGGTCAACCTCGTCGGTCTCGTGGCGGTCCTCGCGCAGACGACCCTCCACGCCGTGCTCTGACAGGCACCGAGCTCGCGCCGCGCCCGAGAGCTACGGCGGCGTAGCGTGGGAGGCATGCGCTGGACTTCGCGCCTCTTCAGGCGCCCGCCGCTCATCGTCAGCGGCGATCGCTTCACGGCCTGGCTGGGCCTCCTTACCGGCTGGGTTGCGGTCGGCTTCGGTGCCGTCGCCGCATCTCGAGCCGCGGGTCTGCTCATCTCGTTCGACGACGGCGCGTGCGGGGCCAACTCGGCGACGGTGTGCCAGATCGCGGGCTGGGGCGGGCTGATGATGGGGCTCGTCGCACTCGCCGGCGGCACGGCCCTGTGGATCCTGATGGCGCGCGGCTTCGGGCCACCGGCCACGTGGTCGGTGCTGCCGATCGCGCTCGCCGCGCTCGCCTTCGCTCCGTTCAGCGCCGCAGCCGGGGTCACGATCGGGTTCGGCTGGCTGGTGCTGGCGCTGGCCGCCGGGGTGCTCGCGACCACGCTCGCGGTGCTGGCCGCGGGCCGCGGCAAGGCGGCACGCGTCGGCTGGATCCGGCTCGACGGACTCGATGCCCGGGAGGTCGCGCAGCGGCCGGTCGATCGGGTCGTCATCCCGCTGGCTGCCGTGATCGCCGCGATCGCGGGCGGCACGTTCGGCGCCCACGCCATCCGGATGCTGTCGGAGGCGTGACGGTCGCGCACGCCCGCGCATCCGCCGACTACACGTCGGTGTGCGGCTCGTCGAGCTCGGACTCGACCGGCTTCTCGCGCACCAGCTGGTGCACGCCATCGAGCATCTCGTCGGGGCGGAACGGGTAGGTCTCGACGATCGCCGGATCGGAGATGCCTGTCATGACGAGCACCGTGTGCAGCCCGGCTTCCATGCCGGCGATGATGTCGGTGTCCATGCGGTCGCCGATCATGCCGGTGTTCTCGCTGTGCGCGCCGATCTTGTTGAGCGCCGAGCGGAACATCATCGGGTTCGGCTTGCCGACGACGTAGGGCACGCGCCCCGTGGCCTCGGTGATGAGCGCATTGATGGCGCCGGTCGCCGGCAGGATGCCGTCGGCGCTCGGGCCGGTCGCATCCGGGTTGGTGGAGATGAAGCGGGCGCCCGCCGCGATGAGCCGAATGGCCTTCGTGATCGCCTCGAAGGAGTAGGAGCGGGTCTCGCCGATCACCACGAAGTCGGGATTCGTGTCGGTCATCGTGAAGCCGATCTCGTGCAGGGCGGTGATGATGCCCGCCTCGCCGATCACGTAGGCCGAGCCGCCCGGGATCTGGTCCTTCAAGAAGTCGGCGGTGGCGAGCGCGCTCGTCCAGATGCGCTCCTCCGGCACGACGAGACCGGATGCGCGCAGTCGCGCCGCGAGATCGCGCGGCGTGAAGATCGAGTTGTTGGTGAGAACGAGGAACTCGGTGCCCTCGTCCTGCCACTGCTGCAGCAGCTCGCGGGCGCCCGGCAGCGGATGCTCCTCGTGGACGAGCACCCCGTCCATGTCGGTGAGCCAGCTCTCGATGTCGGCGCGTGTGCGTGGAGTGGTCATGGGGCCAGGGTACGCGGGGCGCGCCGCGGCCGGGTGGCCCGCCCAGATCATTGCGTCTTGAGCAAATCTCAAGCGAAACTGAGGAAGCCTCTACGCGAACTGTGTTTCGTTCGTTTCAGTTTTAAATTACTTGCGGGCTCCTCAGCGGGCACTGGGCGCTATGGCCTGCCATCCTGAGGTTTGCTCAATACATTTGCTGCAGAAGCAATCCGCACTTGATGTCGCCGACGGTCAGCCGTCGAAGCGCCCAGGGTGATTGCAGAGGTCACGACTCTCCAGGGATGGATTCGCCATGTTCACGCGCACTTCTGCACGCCGCCGCTCGCTCCGAGCGTCGGTCGCCGTGCTTGCGCTCGCGACTGCCATCGTCCTGCCCCTGACGCCCCTCGACGCGAGTGCCGCTCACGCGGTCGCTGCCGATCAGTCCACCGCCGTGGAACCCACCGCGGCACCGGAGCCGACACCCGCACCGGTCGAGCCAGAGGTGCCAGCCGATCCGGCCCCCACCGCCGAGCCGATGCCGAGCGCCGTGCCGGAGCCCACGGAGACGACGGCGTCCGATCCCGCAGAGCCCACCGAGCCCGCCGCGCCGAGCGACGCCGAGGCCCCCGCGTCGCCGGTGCAGACGGCCGCCCCGTCGCCTGTCGCGCAGGCGCGCGTCGCGGCCGCGGCGCCGTCAGCGAGCATCGGCACGATGGCGCTGAACGCGCCCGAGCCCGCGGTCGAGGCACCGTTCCTCCACTGGCGCACCTCACCCGCCCAGTCGGGAGCGACCTTCGAGATCGAGCGGCGCACGCTGACACGCCGTTGGTTCTTCGGCTACTACTGGGAGGAGTCGAACTGGACCGGAGCGGCGACGGTCGCCGACTGCACCGCAGTGGCACAGTGCGCGACGACCGGTGACCTCGATCCCGACCGAGGTGAGTTCCAGGTGACTCACGCCGGCTCCTCGCACCGCATCCCGAACGACACGACGACCACGCGCTACGAGTACCGCGTGCGCCCGGCAGGGGCTCCCTCCGGCTACCAGTGGACCGACACCGAGTGGCGCGTCTCGAGCGCGAACGATCGCATCGACGGCGTCGGAGACCTCGGTACGTTCGAGCTCGGCACCAACTCGGCGCTCTCGTGCACTTCCGGGACCTTCTACTCGCTCGCGACCACCGGTGTGGTGAACCAGGTAACTCGCTCGGGCTCGGGCGCGACGATCACGCAGGTCGGGGAGTTCCCGGGCGTTGCCGCCGGCGCGCAGATGAACTCCCTCGGCATCGGCCTCGGCGGCACCGTGATGTACGCCGCCGAGCGTGCGAGCGGCACCAGCAGCGGCCTCGCGGCGATCCACCGCTACTCCGTCGCGAGCGGCTGGCAGCGGACGGCGCTCTCCAACGTCGCGACCGACACGAGCATCGTGCTCGGTGGCGTGAACCTCGCGGACGGCCGCTACTACTTCGGCGGCTACCGAGTGATCAACGGAACCACGAGCTTCCAGCTCTACGTCTACGACCCGGCGACCGCGGCGGTCACGCCGCGCGGCACCTTCGCGACGAACATGAGCGGCACGAGCAACGGCGACCTCGCCTTCGACCTGTTCGGCAACCTCTATGTCGTGCAGAGCCTGACCGATGGCAACACCCGCATCTACACGGTCACCGCCGCTGCGGTGGCGGCGGGCGGCACCATGCCCGTCAGCTCGTCGCCCGCCTTCGCCGGCCTCAGCGGCACGAACGGCATGGCTTTCGAGGGCGACGGCACCGTCTACCTCGGCACCGGCACGACCGCGCGCATCTACGACCCCTCGACGGGCGCGCTCCGCGCGGGCACCGTCACCACCTCGCTCTCGGCCAGCGGCGACCTGGCCAGCTGCCTCTCGCCCGCGACGCTCACGATCCGCAAGAACGTCGTCGGCCGCGTCGCGAGCGGCGATGCCTTCACGCTCTCGGTGATCCGCGGCGGCACCACGCTCGGCTCCGCGCTCGCCAACGGCCCGGCCACCGGCATCCAGACCGCCCAGGTCGGCCCGCTCACCGCGCTCTCCGGTCAGGCATACACGATCCAGGAGACGATCTCGGCCAACGCCGGCAGCTACACCTCGAGCTACACCTGCGTCGACGAGACGGGCACGACGGTCGCGTCCGGCAGCGCGCGTTCCGGCACCGTGACGATCCCGAACCGCAGCGGTGCGAGCGTCGTCTGCACCTTCCGCAACGCGCCGCTCGTCACGGCGGTCGTCGTGCGCAAGCTCGTCGAGAACATCGCTGGCACCGAGGAGACCCCGGGCGCCGGGTGGAGCCTGACGGCGCGCGCCCAGGCCACGACCGGCACCGTTGCATCGACGCCGACCGCCGGCACACAGACGGCGAACGCCGCGGGCGAGGCCCGCTGGAACCTGCAGTTCGGCGCAGCGACCGCGCGCGCGAGCATCGCGGTCTCCGAGACGCAGCAGCAGGGCTACGCCTTCGTCGAGGGTGCCTGCCTCATCACGACGATCGAGGGCTCGACCTCGACCGTCGCGCTGCCCGACGCTCAGGGAGCGACCCTCACCGGCGTCGCGCCGGGGTCGTCCATCGTGTGCACCATCGTCAACCGCGTTCTGCCGACGACGCTGACGCTCGTGAAGTCGGTGTCCTTCGGCGCCGAGGCCGCGACCAGCTGGACGCTCCGCGCAACCGGTCCCCAGAGCGCGCGCACCGGCCCCAGCGGTGTGACGGGATCGGCGCAGGCGACCGCGGCGATCACGCCCGGCGCGGCATACCGCCTCAGCGAGAGCGGTGGACCCGCCACCTACGTGCAGGCCGGTGCCTGGCGGTGCCTCGACGAGCTCGCCGCGACCGTCGCAGTGACGCCAGCAGGCGATGTCACCGTCGCCCGCTCGGGGGCACAGGTGACCTGCACCGTCACCAACCAGACGGCACGCCTCACGCTGCTGAAGTCGGTCGTGAACGACAATGGCGGCAGCATCACCGCTGCGCAGTTCCCGCTCACGGCGACGCCGGCATCCAGTCCCGTCATCTCGGGCCTGGGCGGCTTCACCGTCACCGGAGCGGGCACCGTCGTGAGCGGCAACACCCGCGAGGTGCGGCCCGGACACGCCTACGCGCTCACCGAGGACATGGGGCAGTACGCCTACCTCGGCCAGTCGATCCAGCGCTACACCGGCCCCGCGAACCCGGCCGCCGCACAGCTCGCGAACGCCGCCAACTGGCAGACCCTCACCGCTGCACAAGCCGCTGCCGTGAGCGTGCCGGCCGGGCAGCACGCGATCTACCGCTTCGTCAACGACGACGCGCCCGCGCTCGCGCTGCCCCTCACCGGCGGCATCGGCGCCGACACCTATCTCTTCGGCGGTGCAGGCGTGCTCCTGCTCGGTCTTCTCACCGCCGCAGCCCTCCTCGTTCGCACGAGGATCCGCTCCAGCCGCGAAGCGCGGCTGACATGAGCTCCACCGAATCCCAGTCACGACAACCCTCTGCATCATCCATCCAGGAAGGAACTGCCGCCATGGCAACCAACAAGAAGAGCCTGACGGCGCGTGTCGCCGCCGGCTTCGGAGCCGCCGCGATCGCGTCGCTCATCGCCCTCGGCGGAGCCACCCCCGCCTTCGCCGCAGCCAACATCGACCCTGACGTCCCGGCCGCGATCACGATCCACAAGCACGAGCAGACCGGTGCCGCAGGCATCGTCGGCACCGGCTCGGCAACGGACCCGGTCGCGGGCGCCCCGATCGCCGGCGTGCAGTTCTCCATCCGCCAGGTCACCAACCTCGACGTCGACGACAACACCACGTGGGCTGCGCTGTCCAACGGACTGGAGGCGGCGGACGTGACCGCGACCGGCTCGACCTACACGCTCGGCTCCACCACCGGCACCGATTCCTTCACCGTCACGACGGGCGACGACGGCACGATCAGGCGCACGGTCCCCCAGGGCGTGTTCCTCGTCGAAGAGCTCAGGGCGCCGGCCGCGGCAGGCGTCGTGATCCCCGCGCAGCCGTTCCTCGTCGTCGTGCCGCAGCCGGTCGAGGCGACCAGCACGTGGAACTACGACGTGCACGTCTTCCCGAAGAACACGGTGTCGGATGCTTTGAAGAGCCTCGAGGACTTCCAGCAGGAGGGCCTCGGCTCCAACCTCACGTGGGACCTCGACATCGCGGTGCCCGTTGCCTCTGAGGGCCGCTCGCTCACCTCGTTCGGTGTAGTCGACGTGCTCGACGCACGCCTGTCGCACAACCTCGCCACGGCCGGCGCTGTGCGCGTGACCGTCGGCACGACGACGCTCGAGCGCGGTACCGACTTCACGGTCGCCCTCGATGGCCAGCGGCTCTCGATCGACTTCACCGAGACGGGCATCGAGGCGCTCGAGGCGAACGCCGACCAGCGCGTCGCGATCGAGATCGACACCACGATCACGGCCCTCGGCACCGGCACGATCCAGAACACGGCCAGCGTCTCGATCAACGGCACGGAGATCCCCTCGAACACGGCATCCGCCTACTTCGGCGGCATCGAGCTGCAGAAGAACGACGACCAGGGCGCAGCGCTCGAGGGCGCAGCCTTCGAGGTGGTCGACGCCGACGGCAACGTCGTGACCATCAACGGTGTCGGCGAGTTCACGAGCGACGAGGACGGCGTCGTCACGATCGCCGGCCTCCGCACCAACGCCGATGGCAACGCGACCTACACGGTGCGTGAGAAGTCGGCTCCGGCGGGTTACCAGCTCGGCAGCACGACTGAGTGGACGATCGCTGTGCCGGTCGGCACGAACGCTGCGGTCGAGCTGACCGTCGTCAACGCGCAGGTGCCCGCCTACGCCCTCCCCGTCACGGGTGGCAGCGGCCAGGCAGCGTTCATGATCGGTGGCGCGGGCCTCCTCCTCGGCGCGCTGGGCTTCATGCTCGTCCGCCGCCGCAAGGCTCAGGCAGACGCCTAAGCCATAGTGACCGCCCCGCGGCAGAGGCTCATCCCTCCTCTGCCGCGGGGCTTCTCCTTCCCAGACCAACGAGGAGCCACCGTGAGCGCACTGGTCGCGATCGCCCCGGATCGCCCTGCTGCCGCGCGCAACGCGCGCATCGGCAGGCGCCGCGGGACGGTCTCCTCGCTCATCATCGCCACGATGGTGATGCTCGGCGTGGGCGTGCTCCTCTATCCCTCCGCCGCGGGCTGGTTCAGCCAGCTCGAGCAGTCGCAGCGCGTCGACGACTACGCCGAGGTGATGACCGAGCTCGGCCCCGAGGGCCGAGAGCAGGAGCTCGCCGACGCGCGCCGCTACAACCAGACCCTCTCCGGCGGTGCCCTCATCGACCAGTTCGGCCGCACCCCGCTGAGCGACCAGCGCGCCATCGTGGCCGCCTACCAGGAGCAGCTCGACCTCGGCCCCGCCGACGTGATGGCGCGCATCCGCATCCCCTCCATCGCCGTCGACCTGCCGATCTACCACGGCACCGACGAGCAGACGCTGCGCAAGGGCATCGGGCATCTGCTCGGCTCGGCCATGCCGGTGGGCGGCGCCGGCGCTCACAGCGTGCTCACCGGTCACCGCGGCCTGCCCGAGTCGGTGCTCTTCAGCGACCTCGACCAGGTGGTCGTCGGCGATGTCTTCGAGCTCGACGTCTATGGCGACGTGCTCACCTACGAGGTGCGCGACGTGCAGGTGATCGAGCCGGGTGACACCGACATCCTCACCCCAGCATCCGGCCGCGATCTCGTGAGCCTCGTCACATGCACCCCGCTCGGCATCAACAGCCACCGGATCATCGTCACCGGCGAGCGCATCCCCACGCCGGCGGCCGAGAGCGACGCAGTGGCGATGCCCGACATCCCTGGGCCGCCGTGGTGGGCGGTGGGCCTCGCCGCAGGCTTCGCATTCGCTGCCGCCTACCGCACGGCGACTTCGACGGCGCGCCCGATCCCGGCCACGGGTCGCCAGCCCGGGCTGACGCTCGGCACGGCGCCCAGCATCATCGTCTGACGCCTAGCCTGGAGTCATGCCTGCTGACGCTGACGAGCCCCAGCTGCCCGTGGGTGTCGGGCCCTGGGAGGGCTCCTGGCCCGACCAGGCGCACTTCGACCCGGAGCTGCTCGAGCACGGCGACCGACGGAACGTCCTCGATCGCTACCGCTACTGGCGGCTCGGGGCCATCGTCGCCGATCTCGACGCGCACCGACACGCCTTCCACGTCGCGATCGAGAACTGGCAGCACGACCTCAACATCGGCTCGATCGTGCGCACGGCCAACGCCTTCGCGGCCGCGGAGGTGCACATCATCGGCAAGCGGCGATGGAACCGCCGCGGCGCCATGGTCACCGACCGCTACCAGCACATCCGCCACCACGAGACGACGGATGCGTTCGCCGCGTGGGCGCGCGACTCGGGCCTCACGGTGATCGCCGTCGACAACACCGACGGCAGCGTGCCGGTGGATGCAGCGGCGCTGCCCGAGCGCTGCGTGCTGCTGTTCGGCCAGGAGGGCCCGGGCCTCAGCGATGAGGCGATCGCCGCCGCCGACGCGCACGTGGCGATTCGGCAGTTCGGCTCCACCCGCTCCATCAACGCCGCGGCCGCTGCCGCGATCGTGATGCACGAGTGGGTGCGGGAGCACGCGGCGACTGGCTAATGCGGGTGCGCGCGGACCGGTCTCGTGACGCGAGCGGCCTGCGGCCGCGCGCTCCTCGACCTACGGGTGAGGCGGTTGCGCGCGGACCGGTCTCGTGACGCGAGCGGCCTGCGGCCGCGCGCTCCTCGACCTACGGCTGAGGCGGGTGCGCGCGGACCGGTCTCGTGACGCGAGCGGCCCGCGGCCGCGCGCTCCTCGACCTACGAGCGCGGCTCCGGCTGGCAGCGGGGGCACCACTGCACCTGCCGCAGCATGCCATCCTCCTTGCCGAGCATCGCATCGCGGATCTTCGTGCCGCAGCGCAGGCACGGGCGCCCGCCCCGCCCATAGACCCAGGTGCGGCGGCCGTTGCGGGTGTCGCCCGTGAAGGTGCGCTCGGTGCGATCGCGGTTCGCGACCATGAGGCGGCGCGCGAGCGCCACGAGCGGCTCCAGCTCGACATCCGCCACCGGCGTCACGGGGTGCAGGCCGCGCAGGAAGCACAGCTCGCCCCGGAAGACGTTGCCGAGCCCGGCGACGGCGCGCTGGTCGAGCAGCGCCACTCCGACCGGGTCGCCGGTCGCGCGCAGCCGCCGCACGGCCTCGGCGGCCATCGCGGCATCCCATGCGGGGTCGAGCAGGTCGGGCCCCAGGTGCGCGACCGCCTCCAGGTCGAGTTCGCGCGGCAGCAGCTCCAAGACCGGCAGGCTCGAGCCGACGATCTCGTGCTCGGCGGTCTGCAGCACGACGCGGATGGTGTGGGTCGCCACAGGCGCGCGCCCACCGGGCTCGAGCACGTGCCAGAGGCCGTCCATGCCGGCGTGCGAGTGGATCGTCCAGTGCTCGCCCCGCATGAGCAGGTGCTTGCCGACGCTGCGCACCTCGTCGATGCGCTCACCGGCGAGGTCGGCGGTCGCGAGCGCCGGCACGCGGAAGTCGCTGCGCTCGAGCACCTGCCCCTCCAGCACACGGCCGAGCCGCACGGCGGCCCGGTGGATCGTGTCGCCCTCTGGCATCAGTGACCGATCCGGAAGCCGCGCGGCGTGCGGCGCAGCCCGCCGCGCTCCAGCAGCGCGGCGACCTCGCTGTCGAGCGACGAGCGCCCATCGACCTCCTCGAGCACGCGCCGCCGCCCTGCCTGCCGCACCACGGCATCCGCGAGGCTCTCGACGCCCCGCACGAGCAGCTCCTCGTCGTCGGTGAAGGTCAGCAGCGACCGGCCGCCGCGCTCCAGGTGCAGAATGCAGCGGCCCGCCGCGATGGTCGTGAGCGAGCCCACGCGCCGGGTGGGGCGGTGGTCGCCGCGTGCCTCGGGCCACGGCAGCGAGGCGCCGAACGGGTTCGCCGGGTCGACGGTCGGCACGGTCGCGACCTTGTCGCTCGGCCCGCTCGACTGCCGCGCCCGCAGCCCGTCGACGACCGGGGTGTCGGCGAACTGCGCCGCGCCCAGCCCGTCGACGAAGTAGCCGCGGCGCGTGTGGCCGGCCTCCTCGAACGCCTTCAGCACCTGGTAGACGCCGTGGAAGCCCCCCGGCACATCCTCGGCGACCACACTGCCGCGCGTGACGACGCCGTAGCGCGCCAGCAGCGCATCCGCCACCTGCGCCGCCCGCTCGGTCTGCGACCCCGCGGGCGCGGAGGCCATCAGCCAGCGGCCCGCGAGCGTCGGCAGCGCGTCGGAGCGGATGGGCCTCGCCGTCGCGAGCCGGCGCCTGCTGACCGGCGCAGCACGCCGGCTCGGCGCGGCAGCGGTGCGGGCGCGAGCGCCCAGCAGGTGCGCTCGCAGCGGCGCGATGGTGTCGTTGGTGATGCGGCCGGCCCACACGAGCGGCCAGAGCACGTCGGCGAGCTTCGCGAGATCGAAGGCGAGGATGTCGCTGAGCTGCTTCGCGAACAGCGCGCCGCCGCCCGAGAGCGCCTCGAGCAGGGCGGCCGCATCCGGATCCTCGTGCTCGGCACCGGTGCGCTGCTCGACCGTGTCGGAGGGGCGCAGCACGACGCGGCCGTCCTTGCCGGTGAGCGCGCCCGCGCCCGTCCAGGTGATGAGCCCGGATGCGGTGAGCTCGTCGAGCATCGACGGCCGGTAGTCGCGCACCCGCGAGGGCAGGATGAGCGTCTCGAGCGCCGAGAGCGGCAGCGGCACGCCGTCGAGCCGGTCGATCGCCTCGAGCACGCCGTCGGTGCCGGACAGCGGGCGGGTGATGCGCTGGTGCGAGAGCAGGTGGTCGGCGAACACGGCGTGGTCGACGGGCTCGACGTCGCTGCGCAGCGCCTGCAGGCTGCGGCGCTTCAGCCGCGACAGCACCTGCGTGTCGATCCACTCCTCGCCGCTGCCGCCGGGGCGGTAGGCACCGGAGGCTACGCGGCCCTGCGCCTCCAGCGCGCGCAGCGCCGATCGCACGACCGCGGGGGCGAGCGTGAGCCGCTGCCCGATCTCCTCGACGGTGAAGGGGCCGTGCGTGCGCGCGTGCCGCCCGACCACGTCGCCGATCGGGTCGGCGACCGTCTCCAGCAGCGCAGACGGCACACCGGGAGGCGGCGGCACGCCGAGCGCATCGCGCAGTCGCGCGACATCCTCGATCGCCGCCACCCGCTCCTCATCGCCCACCCGCACGCGCACCGCGCGCCGCGCATCCACGAGCTCGGTTGCGATGGCGGCGGCCGCATCGGCATCCAAGGCCGCATCGCCCTCGCCCGAGAGTCGGGCCGCGAGCTCGTCGACACGCAGGGGCCCGAGCAGCCGCAGCAGGTCGGCCGCGCCCTCGACGCCGCGGGCGCGCCGGTCTGGCGCGAGCCACTGCAGCTCGAGCTCGGTGCGCTCCACCACCTCCGGGTCGAGCAGCTCGCGCAGCGCTGTGGTGCCGAGCACCTGCGCGAGCAGCGCCGGGTCGAGCGTGAGCGCGGCCGCGCGCCGCTCGGCCAGCGGCGCATCGCCCTCGTAGAGGAACGCGCCGACGTAGCCGAACAGCAGGTGGTGTGCGAAGGGGGAGGGGCTGGGCGTCTCGACCTCGACGACGCGGATGTCGCCGTGCTGCAGCCGCTCGGTGATGGAGCGCAGCGCCGGGAGGTCGTAGGCATCCTGCAGCACCTCGCGCAGCGCCTCGAGCACGATCGGGAAGTCGGGGTAGCGCTTGGCGACGTCGAGCAGCTGCGCAGCGCGCTGGCGCTGCTGCCACAGCGGTGCTCGACGGGCGGGGTCGCGCTTGGGCAGCAGCAGGGCGCGCGCAGCGCACTCGCGGAAGCGACTGGCGAACAGCGCGGTGCCGCCGGCCTCAACCTCGACGATGCGTTCGAGCTCCTCGGGCTCGAAGCGGATCAGGTCGGCGCCGGGCGGCTCGGCATCGGAGTCCGGGATGCGGATCACGATGCCGTCGTCGGAGGCCATCGCGGCCGCGCCCATGTCGCGGTCCTCTCGCAGCCGCTGGCTGATGGCGAGCGCCCAAGGTGCGTGCACGCGGCGCCCCCACGGCGAGTGGACGATGAGGCGCCAGTCACCGAGCTCGTCGCGGGAGCGCTCGACGACGATCTGCGCATCCGTCGGCACGGCGCCGGTCGCGGCCACCTGGTCACGCACGTAGGCGTCGAGGTTGCGGATGGCACGCTCGTCGGAGTGCGGCAGGTCGATGCCGGTGCCGGCGGCCAGCGCGGCGGTGGCGCGCCCGATCGAGCCGCCGAGGTCGGCGGGCCGGCCCTCGTTGTCCCCGTGCCAGAACGGCAGCTTGCCCGGCTCGCCGAACGCGGGCACGACCAGCACGCGGTCATGCGTGATGTCGACCACCCGCCAGCTCGTGGCGCCGAGCGCGAAGACGTCGCCGGTGCGCGACTCGTAGACCATCTCCTCGTCGAGCTCGCCGACACGCGCGCCGGGCTTCCCCTCCTGCCCCGCGAGGAACACGCCGAACAGACCGCGGTCGGGGATCGTGCCGCCGCTGGAGACGGCGATGCGCTGCGCGCTGGGACGGCCGGCGATGGTGTTGGCCTCCCGATCCCACAGCACGCGCGGGCGCAGCTCGGCGAACTCGTCGCTCGGGTAGACGCCGGAGATCAGGTCGAGGGTGGCGTCGAAGGCCGCGCGCGGCAGCTCGGCGAAGCCCGCCGCGCGTCGCACGGTCTGGAACCACTCGTCCACACCCAGCTCGTCCATGGCGGCCGCGGCGACGGTCTGCTGCGCGAGCACGTCGAGCGGATGCCTCGGCATGCGGATGGGCTCGAGCTCGCCGCGCGCCATCCGGTCTGCGACCACGGTCGCGTGCAGCAGGTCTGCGCGGTGCTTGGGGATGATGACGCCGCGCGATGCGTCGCCGACGGAGTGGCCGGCGCGGCCGACACGCTGCAGCCCGCTCGCGGTGCTGGGCGGCGCCTCCACCTGCACGACCAGGTCGACGTCGCCCATGTCGATGCCGAGCTCGAGGCTCGAGGTGGCGACGACGCAGCGCAGCCGCCCCGACTTCAGCTGGTCCTCGATCTCGGCGCGCTGCTCCTTCGACACCGAGCCGTGGTGCGCGCGGGCGAGCGGCGGCGCCTCCGCCTCATCGCCGGCCGCGTCGCGCGCCGCGGCGCGCTCGGCGAGGCGCAGGCGGATGTGCTCGCTCACGTCGCGCAGCACCACCCCGTCGCCGGCCCGTCCGTCGGTCGCACCCCCGTCGGTCGAGGAGCGAGCGCCGGAGGCGCTCGCGTCACGAGACCCCGCAGCACCCGCCGCTTCGGCTGCATCGAGCCGCTCCGCGTCGAGCTCGTTGAGGCTCGCCGTCAGCCGCTCGGCCGCCCGGCGCGCGTTCACGAACACGATCGTCGAGCGATGCCGATCGACGAGCTCGAGGATCTCGCGCTCGATGTGCGGCCAGATCGACGGCTGCTTCGGCTCGGTCGCCCCGAAGGCGCTGCCGGTCGCGCCCGCATCGGCCTGCTCGCGCTGCTGCGGGGCCCGCAGGTCGGTCATGTCGTCCACCGGCACCGTGATGGTGAGCTCGATCTTCTTCTCGCTGGGCGGCGCCACGACCGTGACGGGCGCCTGCCCCCCGAGGAAGCCCGCGACCTCATCGATCGGGCGCACGGTCGCCGACAGGCCGATGCGCTGGGCCGGCTTCGCGAGCTGCGCGTCGAGCCGCTCGAGGCTCAGCGCCAGGTGCGAGCCGCGCTTCGTCGGCACGACCGCGTGCACCTCGTCGACGATGATCGTCTCGACCGTGCGCAGGCTCTCGCGCGCCTTGCTCGTGAGCAGCAGGAACAGCGACTCCGGCGTGGTGATGAGGATGTCGGGCGGATGCTTCGCCTGCGCCCGCCGCTCCTCCTGCGGGGTATCGCCGGTGCGCAGCCCGATGCGGATGCCGGGCGGCTCGGTGCCGTCCGTGCGGCCGCGCGCTGCGATGCCCGCGAGCGGCGCACGGAGGTTGCGGTCCACGTCGACCGCGAGCGCCTTCAGCGGGGAGATGTAGAGCACGCGCACGCCGGGCTCGCGCTCCTCATGCGGCTCGGCGTCCTCGCGCTGGAGTCGATCGATCGCCCACAGGAAGGCCGCGAGCGTCTTGCCGGAACCGGTCGGCGCGACGACGAGCGTGTGCTCGCCGCGCGCGATCGCGGCCCACGCGTCAGCCTGCGCGGGGGTGGGCGCCGGGAACGCACCCGCGAACCAGGCGCGGGTGGCGGGGGAGAAGAGCTCGAGCGCGTGGCGGATCGGCCCGGCGTCCGGCACCCGTTCCGCGTCCTTCACTCGCTCAGTACAGCACAGCAGTCTCGGGGGAATGCTGGGGGACAATCGGGTCATGCTCCGGCCCATGGATCCGTCGTTCAGCCTCCGTCCCGCACCCGTGCGCGGCGTCGTCCGAGGGGTGCGACGGTGACCGCGCCGATCGACGCTGGCGTCACACTCGACCGCGGGGCCGGCGCCGACGATCTGGCGGCGCTCGGCTCGCTGCCCGCGACTGTCGCCGACGCGCTCGCCGCCGCACCCGAACTCGCAGCCGCCATCCCGCTGCCTGGCAGCGGTCGCACCATCGAGCGGCTCGAGGCGCTCGCGACGCTCGGTGCGCAGGATCTGGAGGTCGCGCGCGCGATCGAGCCGCACCTGGATGCGATCGCCATCCTCGCGGAAGCGGATCGTGCGCCCGCGGCGGGTGCCTACGGCGTCTTCGCGGCCGAGGGACCTGGCGCGCGGCTCGAGCTGCGCAACGGTCGCCTGCACGGCGAGAAGCCGTGGTGCTCGCTCGCCGACCGCCTCGACCGCGCGCTGGTCTCCGCGTGGCAGGGGGAGGAGCGCGTGCTGGTCGACGTCGCCCTGCGGCAGCCGGGCGTCGAGGCCGTGCCCGGCGCATGGCACGCGCGCGGCCTCGCGGGCATCCCCTCAGGACCCGTGCGGTTCGACGGTGTGTCCGCCGAGCCGGTGGGCGTGCCCGGCTGGTACCTGCGGCGCCCCGGTTTCGCCTGGGGCGGCATCGGCGTCGCCGCGTGCTGGCACGGCGGAGCCGTCGCGATTGCGCGGAGGCTCCTGGGCGCCGCGGGCGAGGCGCCGCTGCGGCTCGCGCACCTGGGCGCGATCGACGAGGCCCTCACCGCGTCACGATTGGCGCTCGCGGATGCGGCCCGGCGCATCGACGCCAACGACACCGCGGTCGATCCGGGCCTGTTGGCGCTCCGCACGCGCGGGATCGTCGCGCGCGCGGCCGAGGAGACCCTCACGCGCGTCGCCCACGCGCTCGGGCCCGCGCCGCTCGCGCTCGAGGCCGAGCACGCGCGCCGGGTCGCCGATCTGCAGCTGTACGTTCGGCAGCACCATGCCGAGCGCGACCAGGCGACGCTCGGCGCCGACATCCAGACCCGCACGGCAGCGGGGACGGCACCGTGGTGACGCCGACCGGGCCGCGCTTCCGCGGCGACGACGCCGGCACGCCGCTCGAGGCATGGCTGCAGAGCCGCGCACTGCGCGACGCGCCGGTGCTGCAGACAGCGCCCAGCGAGCTGCTGGTCGTGGCCGCACACCCCGACGACGAGGTGCTCGGCGCCTTCGGATCCATGCGCGATGCGTCACGCCGCGGGATCCCCGTGACCGTCGTCGTGGCGACCGACGGCGAGGGCTCGCACCCGGGCTCACCGACCCTGACGCCGGTCGCGCTCGCGGCTCGGCGTCGGGAGGAGCAGCAGGCGGCGCTCGCCGAGATCGGCGCGCACATCATCCGGCTGGGGCTGCCCGACGGTGCCGTGCGCGCGCACCGGCGCGAGCTCGTGGGAGCCATCGCGCCGCTGATCGCGGCGCTGCCCGCCGATGGCCTCGTGCTGGCCCCGTGGTCGCGCGACGGGCATCCGGATCACGAGGTCGTGGGCGACGCGGTGGCCGCGGTCGCGCGCGAGGCCAGCCGCTCGTGCGCGTGGGCGCCGATCTGGGCGTGGCTGTGGGGCGAGCCCGGCCTGTTCGACGGGCTGCCGCTGCGCCGTGTGCCGCTGGACGCCGAGGCTCGCGAGGCCAAGGCGCGTGCCATCGCCGCGCACCGCTCCCAGGTTGCGCCGCTGTCGCCGCACGACGACGACCGGGCCGTGCTGACGCCCGAGATGCTCGCCAGGTTCGCCGGAGACGAGTGGCTGCTGCTTGCACCGCCCGCGGCCCGCACCGCGTTCGACGAGCGCTACGCGCAGGAGGCCGACCCCTGGGCGACCCGATCGTCCTGGTACGAGCGGCGCAAGCGCGCACTGGTGCTCGCGGCGCTGCCCGAGGAGCACTACCGGTTGGCGGTCGAGGTCGGATGCGGCACCGCGACGCTCACCGCAGAGCTCGCCGCCCGCTGCGAGTCGGCGCTCGGCATCGACGCATCACTGCCCGCGCTCGCCGAGGCGCGGCGCACCTTCGACGGGATCCCCAACGCCTGGGTCGAGCACCGCACCGCGCACGACGGTCTGCCGGTCGCCGACCTCGACCTCGTCGTGCTGAGCGAGCTGGGCTCCTACATCGAGGCGGATGCGCTGCGGACGCTGCTGCACGAGGCACGGGATGCCGGCGCTCACGTCGTGCTCTGCCACTGGCGAGGCGACAGCGACGACATGCTCGCATCGGCCGAGGAGGTGCATGCGCTCGCTGCCAGCATCGAGGGGATGCGGCGCATCGTCGAGCACCGCGACGAGGCGTTCCTGATCGACGTGCTGGTGCCCCGATGAGCACGCCGATCGAACGGGTGCTGGTCGTCGTGCCGGCGCGCGATGAAGCCGCGACGCTCGAGGCCTGCATCGAGAGCATCTCGGGCGCCCGGGCGGCGCTCGGCAAACGCATGCCCGACGTCGCGACGCGGCTCGTGGTCGTCGCCGACGCCTGCGTCGACGAGTCGGCGACGATCGCGCGGGCGGCGGGTGCCGAGGTCATCGAGATCGAGGCGGCGTCGGTCGGTGTCGCCCGACGAGCGGGAATCGAGCACGGCCTTGCCCCGTGGCGAGTGCAGGGCAGGCTGGATCGAGCGTGGGTGGCGATGACGGATGCCGACAGCACCGTGCCGCGCTCGTGGCTGCTCGATCACCTGCGGGCGGCCCGGAGCGGCGCCGACCTGCATGTCGGCCGGGTTGAGCCAGAGGCGTCGCAGCTGTCGGCGGGTGCGCTCGCCGCCTGGCACGAGTCCCACGATGGGCTTGCGCCCGGCGTCGCCGTGCACGGCGCGAACCTCGGCGTGCGGGCGTCCGCGCTCGAGCGGATCGGCGGTGTCGCGCCCATGCGGCTGCACGAGGATGCCGATCTGGTCGCACGCCTCACTGCCGCAGGCGTTGCCGTCGACGATCAGCGTCGACCCGCGGTGCGCACCTCCGCGCGCACGCGCAGCCGCGTCGAGGGCGGATTCGCGAGCTACCTCGCGGCGCTGGAGGGGCAGCCCTCGATCGACTAGCGATCCGACGATGCTGCGCCGCCGGCAGAGGGCGGTGGGGCCCCGGCGGTACTCCACCAGGGCCCCACGGTCATGCTCCGTGCGCGATCGTCAGTGCTGACGCTCGTCCTGCACGCGCTGCGTCGCATCCTGCGCGGTGGCGCGCACCTCGTCGCTGGCTGACTGAGCCTCAGATGACACGTCGGCTGCGGCCGACTGCGCGTCGTCCCTGACGTGCTCGCCGGCACGCTGCGCCGAATCCTTGACGGACTGCGCGGCGTCCTGCGCCGGCTCCTTCAGGTGCTCGGCCGCCTCCTTGGCGACATCCTTCGCCTCGTCCATGAGCGGCTGTGCGGCCTCCTTCACCTTCCCCGCCGCATCCTTCTCGGCACTGCTCGCCGGGATGAGGGATGCGATGAGTGCGCCGACGCCGAACGCGATGAGGCCCACCGCGAGCGGATTGCCCTTCGCCTTCTGCGTCGCGCGCTCCGCAGTGCCGCGCACGCTGTCACCCATGTCGCCGACGGCGTGGCGCACGTCGTCGCGCGCCCCACCGATCACGCCGGAGTCGTGATCATCGGCGCCGAAGAGGCGATCCTTGACGTCGTGCAGCTTGCCCTTCGCTCGCTCGGTCTCGCGGCCGACGATGCTGCTCGGCGAGACCTTCTCGGCCAGCGCGTCGACGTCGCCGCTCACGCTCTGCCGCGTCCTGTCGATACGGGCGCGGATCTCTTCTGGTGTCTCATTCATCGCTGCTCCTCAGTGGTGTTCAGTGCCTCGGGGATGTGCTTGACGGAATCGACCGTCTCCGGCATGGGCTCGACCTGCTTGAGGGCCTTGCGGCCCAGCAGGAAGAGCACCAGGGCGACCACGGCCCAGAGGAGCGCGACGATGAGCGCTCCCCATCCGATGTGGTCGAGCAGGTCGCCCAGCGCCCACATCAGCGCGAACGACAGGAAGAGGATGACGAGGCCGGCCGCATAGCCTGCGCCTCCGAGCATCCCCGCACCCTTGCCGGCGTGCTTGGCCTGCTGGGTTGCCTCCGCCTTGGCGAGCGCGATCTCCTGCCGCATCAGCGTCGAGAAGTCCTGCGTCAGGTCTCCCACGATGTCGCCGAGCGACTGGGTCGCTGCGCGCTCCTCCGCCGGGGTGTCTGCGGCGAGGACCGCGGGATCGGCGGGCGAGTGGCGTCCGGTCTGATCGTTGATGCCCGTCACTGTCCGCCCTCTCGGCGTGCGCCCGGGTAGCCGTTGACGATCTGGTCGGTGGATCGCAGCGGGCTGGCGGCACCGGGGACGTCTGCCGCAGGCCGCTCACCGTGCCACGGCTCGTTGTCGACCGGCACCGCGGCGGTGTCCGACCGATGGGTCGAGGCCGCGTCGATCGATCGCGAGCTGCCGGCGGTCGCATCGGTGCGACCCTCCGGCTCCCGCTGCTCCTGCGCGTCGCCGACCATTCCGCGAGCCAGACGACCGACCAGCAGGCCGGCGATGCCCGCGATCGCGATGAAGGTGCCCGGCCGGCGACGAGCGAACGACTTCACCTCGTCGAGCAGGTCGGCCGGCTCACGCTGCTCGAGCCAGCCAGCCGCGGCGCTCACGCGCTGCGCGACCTCGCCGACGAGCTGCGACGCCAGGGAATCGTCTGCGCTCCCGGTCATCTCGTGCAGGTCGTCGCCGAAGGTGCGCATGCCCTCTGCCGCACGGCGCTGCTGCGTCTTCGCCTGGTCGCGCACCTCGTGCATGGTCTCGTCCAGCAGTTGGCTGGCCTGTCGCTTCGCCTCGCCGACGACCTGGTTCGCCTCGCCCTTCGCCGTGTCAGCGACACCGCGGGCGGCGTCCTTGGCCGTGTCGGCCACGTTCCCCGCCTGCTCCTTCGCGGTGCCCGAGACGTGCGCGGCTTCGTCCTTCGCCACCTGCGACGTGCCCTGCGACGCGTCGTGCGGCGCACCGAGCGGCGCGTCGTGCGCTGCACGGTCGCTCGTCGAAGCTGCTGCAGGGGCAGCGAAGCTGTCAGTGCCGAGTGGGGCTCTTGCGACGCGGTCGTCCGTGCTTCCTGTTGAGGCGGTCGGGTCTGTCGGCGTGACGCCCGTCGGGTCTGTCGGCGTGACGCCCGTCGGGTCTGTCGGAGTGACGCCCGTCGGGTCTGTCGGCGTGACGCCCGTCGGGTCGTGCGGCTGCCGCGACTGCGGCTCTTGGGGGTGGTGCACTGTCATGGTCCGTCCAATCGTGCGGGCGGAGACGTGCGCCTCCGCGTCGAGTGCTTGCTGTCCCCCAAACATGTCCCCCATTCCTGGGAACTCGTCGAGAAGATCCGAGCACCGTCAGCGGATCACGCCCGAGGATGGCGGCGAGCGTCGCCGCGGTCGACGGGGATGTCCCTGTGCAGGGACTCCTCGGCAGGACCGCGCGAACCGGGCGGCATGCGCACGTCGGCGACCCATCGGTCGCGCAGATTCGTGCGGCATCCCGAGCCGCACCGGGCATCCGGTACGAACTGGTCGCTCGTCGGGCGGGCGGGCGACCGGACGACCATTCGGTACCGCAACAAGCGTGCGGTACGAAGTGGTCGCTCACCGCGCAGGCGAGCGACCATTCGGTACCGCACGCGGTGGGATCAGTCGGTGCCGAGGTCCATCGCGGCGCGATCGTTCCACTGCTCGAGCGCTTCGGGGTCGTCGTCGGGCGAGACCATGATCTCGGCGGCCCTGCCGGCCTCGAGCGCGCCCAGCAGCTTCGCCGTCTCGCCCTCGACGAGCCCGGCGGCCGCGTAGCCCTCGAGTCGCGAGCGGGAGTCCGCGATGTCGAGGTTGCGCATGGTCAGCTGCCCGATGCGGTCCTCGGGGCCGAACGCGGCGTCGCCGACGCGCTCCATCGAGAGCTTGTCGGGGTGGTACGAGAAGCCCTCGCCGCGGGTGTCGACGACCGAGTAGTCCTCGCCGCGACGCAGGCGCAGCACGACCTCACCGGTCACCGACGAGCCCACCCAGCGGTGGATCGACTCGCGCAGCATGAGCGACTGCGGGTCCAGCCAGCGGCCCTCGTACATGAGGCGCCCGAGCCTGCGGCCCTGCTCGTGGTAGGTCGCGATGGTGTCCTCGTTGTGGATCGCGTTCAGCAGCCGCTCGTAGGCGATGTGCAGCAGCGCCATGCCCGGCGCCTCGTAGATGCCGCGGCTCTTCGCCTCGATGATGCGGTTCTCGATCTGGTCGCTCATGCCGAGGCCGTGCCGGCCGCCGATGGTGTTGGCCTCCATCACGAGCGCCACCGCATCCGGGAACTCCCTGCCGTTGATCGCCACCGGGCGCCCCGCCTCGAAGCGGATCGCGACCTCCTCGGTGGCGATCGAGACCGAGTCGTCCCAGAACTTCACGCCCATGATGGGCTCGACGACCTCCATCGACTCGTCCAGGTGCTCGAGGGTCTTCGCCTCGTGCGTCGCGCCCCAGATGTTCGCGTCCGTCGAGTAGGCCTTCTCGGTGGCGTCGCGGTAGGGGTAGCCGTGCTCCACCAGCCACTCCGACATCTCCTTGCGGCCGCCGAGCTCGGCGACGAAGCGGGCGTCGAGCCAGGGCTTGTAGATGCGCAGGCCGGGATTCGCCATCAGGCCGTAGCGGTAGAACCGCTCGATGTCGTTGCCCTTGTAGGTCGAGCCGTCGCCCCAGATCTCGACGTCGTCCTCCTTCATGGCGCGCACGAGCAGCATGCCGGTGACGGCGCGGCCCAGCGGCGTGGTGTTGAAGTAGGTGCGTCCGCCGGAGCGGATGTGGAAGGCACCGGTCGCGAGCGCGACGAGGCCCTCCTCGACCAGGGCCGACTTCGCATCCACCAGGCGCGAGTCCTCAGCGCCGTACTCCGTGGCACGCCCAGGGACGGCATCGATGTCGGGCTCGTCGTACTGGCCGATGTCTGCGGTGTAGGTGAACGGCACGGCACCGTTGTGGCGCATCCACGCGACGGCGCACGACGTGTCGAGACCGCCGGAGAAGGCGATGCCGACGCGCTCGCCGACGGGCAGGGAGGAGAGGACCTTGGACATGCCGCAAGTCTACGTTCAGCCCGCCGCACCGCGCGCCGCGCCCGTGTGAGCGAACTCCCAGACACGTCCCTTGATGCATGCAGGTTTCGATGTCACGATCGGGTAACGGGGTACAGACACACGAAGTCGGTGCCTCGGGCAGGAGGGTGACCATGCTGCAGGTCGATGATCAGTTCGAAGTCGCGGCACCTCGCAGCGAGGTGTTTCGTGCGTGGACCGAGTTCGAGCGCTTCCCGGAGTTCATGACGGGAGTGGACTCGGTGTACGTCGAGACCAGGGAGCGCCTGCGCTGGCGCGTGTCGATCGCTGATGTGCCGCGTTCCTTCTACGCGGTCGTCACCGAGTTCCGAGCGGATGAGCGCATCGCGTGGGTGAGCGTCGACCAGACGACGATGGGGTGGTGGATCGACCTCGACGAGATCGACAGCGCGCGCACGCGCGTGACGCTGCGCGTGATCTGGTCGCCGCGAGGCGACGGCCCGCGAGGCCCCGGCATGCACGAGCTCGACGAGCGCACCATCCGCTGCGACCTGCAGCGCTTCAGGATGCGCGCCGAGCAATCGCTCAGCCGCGCGGCGTAGTGTCGCGCCAACCGAGCGCCGTTTGGCGCAGCACGATCCGACCATGACCAGAACGAGGAGCACCATGCCCCAGATGACCGACAGCATCGACGTCAAGGCCCCGATCAGCGCCGTCTACGCGCTCTGGACTCGCTTCGAGGACTTCCCGAAGTTCATGGGCGGCGTCGAGCGCATCACGCAGCAGACCGATGAGCGCCTCCACTGGGAGGTCTCCATCGCCGGTGTCGACCGCGAGTTCGACGCCGAGATCACCGAGCAGCACAAGGACGAGCGCGTCGCATGGCGCAGCATCGATGGCGAGACGCACGCCGGCGTCGTCACCTTCCACCGCATCGACGACGCGATGACGCGCGTGAACGTGCAGATCGACTGGAAGCCGCAGGGCGCCGTTGAGGCGATCGGTGCGCTGCTGCAGATCGATGACCTGCAGATCGGCAAGGACCTCAAGCGCTTCAAGGAGCTCGCCGAGGCGGAGCCCTCGACCAGCGCCGCGGAGTCCGGCTGGGACGGCGACATCGACCGCTCGAAGGACAGCACCGGGAACTGACCCGACTCGGCGCTCCCCGCGGAGCGCCGCACCCACGACGCCGCACCCACGACGCTGCGCCCCGACCCTGTCCTCATCGAGGACGCCCAGGGTCGGGGCGTAGCGTCGCTGCATGGGTATCCAGCACTGGAGCACGATCGACGCCGGCATCGACGAGGTCTGGGCGTGGCACACGCGCCCCGGAGCGTTCCAGCGGATGCTGCCCCCGTGGATGCCTGGCCGGGTGCGGCAGGAGGCCGGCTCGCTCGCAGACGGGCGCGCAGAGCTCGCACTGCCGGGCGGACAGATCTGGGTGAGCCAGCACGACCCCGAGGGCTACATCGAGGGGCGTGCGTTCGTCGATGACCGCGTGGACGACGGGCTGCGATCAGCAGCGCTCGCCGCCGTGCGCTGGCACCACGAGCATCGCTTCGAGCCGGTCGAGTCGGCCGCGGGCGCGGCCACGCGCGTGCACGACCGTGTCGACACGCTCGTCGGTTCGCACCTGCTGCGCCCGATGTTCGTCTACCGCCACCGGCAGCTCGCCGATGACCTCGAGCGGCACCGCGAGCTGGCGGCGCCGTCGAAGACCATCGCCGTCACCGGCAGCAGCGGGCTCATCGGCACCGCGCTGACCGCATTCCTCACCAGCGGGGGCCACCGGGTGATCCGGCTCGTGCGCCGCGAGGCAGGTGATGGGGAGCGGCGCTGGGATCCCCAAGCGCCCGCTGCCGACCTCCTCGAGGGCGTGGACGCGGTGGTGCACCTGGCGGGGGCATCGATCTTCGGGCGCTTCGACGACGCGCATCGCCACCGCATCCGGAGCAGCCGCATCGGTCCGACCAGGCTGCTGGCTGAGCGGGCGGCCGCGAGCGGCGTGGGGACGTTCGTGAGTGCATCCGCCATCGGCTGGTACGGCAGCGACCGCGGCGAGAGCTCGCTCGCCGAGACGAGCGGCGCGGGCGAGGGGTTCCTCGCTGACGTCGTCGCCGACTGGGAGACCGAGGCGAAGGCGGGCGACGCGCAGGGCGTGCGCGGCGTGCAGGTGCGCACGGGCCTGGTGCTGAGCGGCCGGGGAGGCATGCTGCACGTGCTGCGGCCGATCTACCAGGCAGGGCTCGGGGGGCCGCTCGCGGGAGGGCAGCACTGGCAGTCGTGGATCGACTTCGACGACCTGGTCGATGTGTACGCGCGGGCGATCTTCGACGATCGTGTCGAGGGGCCAGTCAACGCGGTGAGCCCGCAGGCCGTTCGCCAGGAGGAGTTCGCGGCGGAGCTCGCCGGCGTGCTCCACCGCCCCGCCGTGCTGCCGACGCCGTCGATCGGGCCGCGGCTGCTGCTCGGCCAGCAGGGCATGCAGGAGGTGGCGCTCGCGAACCAGCACGTCGTGCCGGAGGCGCTCGCCGCGCTCGACCACCGGTTCCGCCGGCCACGGCTCGAGGACGCGCTCCGGCACCAGCTGGGCCGGCAGCGCGAAGCCGGCCGCTAGTCCGGACGCGCGGCGCCTACGCGCCCGTGATCACGAGCCACAGCAGCACGGCGTTGAGCGCGCTCAGCGCGACTGCCGCGGCGACCCCGGCCACGGTCGTCCAGCGGCCGTTCACATGCTCGCCCATCACAGAGCGGTCGGCGGTGAGGCGCACGAGCGGGATGAGCGCGAACGGGATGCCGAACGACAGGACCACCTGGCTGAGCACGAGCGCGAGCGTCGGATCGATGCCGAAGCCCAGGATGATGAGCGCCGGCACGAGGGTCACGAGGCGCCGCGTGAGCAGGGGGATGCGCATGTGCAGCAGCCCCTGCATGATCTCGGCGCCCGCGTAGGCGCCCACCGAGGTGGACGCGAGGCCGGAGGCGAGCAGCCCGATGGCGAACATCGTCGCCACCACTGGGCCGAGTGCCTCCCCGAGCGCGGCGTGGGCGCCCTCGAGCGTGTCGGTGCCCTCCACCCCCGCAAGGTTCGCGGCGGCGAGCAGCATCATCGCCAGGTTGACACCGCCAGCGATCAGCATCGCCACCGAGACATCCAGCCGGGTCGCGCGCAGCAGCCGCACGGTGGTGAGGCCCCCGCGATCGCGGAAGCGGTCGCGCGCGAGGCTCGAGTGGGCGTAGATGGCGTGCGGCATGATGGTCGCGCCGAGCACGCTGACTGCCAGCAGCACCGAGTCGGTGCCCTCGAAGCGTGGCACCAGGCCGCCGACGACCCCCGCCGGATCCGGCGGCGCGACCACGACGCCCCAGATGAAGCCGAGCACGATGACCGCGAGCAGGCCGATGATCACGAACTCGAATGCGCGCGGGCCGCGGCGTGACTGCACGGTGAGCAGCACCATCGAGACGGCGCCGGTGATGAGGCCGCCCACCAGCAGCGGCACGTCGAACAGCAGCCAGAGCGCTACTGCCCCACCGATCACCTCTGCCAGGTCGGTGGCGATCGCCACTCCCTCGGCCTGCATCCAGTAGGCGATGCGGCCGGCGCGCGAGCCGAAGCGCTCGCCGAGCAGCTCCGGCAGGCTCTTGCCGGTCACGACGCCGAGCTTCGCCGAGAGGTACTGGATGAGCCAGGCGACCAGGTTGGCGCACACCACGACCCAGATGAGCAGGTAGCCGTAGCGCGCCCCTGCCGTGACGTTCGCGGCCACATTGCCGGGATCGAGGTAGGCGACGCCCGCGACGAGCGCTGGCCCGAGCAGCAGCAGGCCGAGGTTGCCTCGTGGGCGCCGTGCATGCCGTGTGCGCGGTGCGCGCGGCAAGCGAGAGAAGACAGCCACGCGACGATGCTAGCGCGAGTTTTCGGGCTGCCGAAATCTGGTCTACGGGTAAGCCGAAACGGCGAGGCGCCCTCGTGCGGGACGACGCCTGAGGCTCGATAGGCTTGGGTGTACGCGAACCCGTCGAAGGGAAGCTCCCATGCCAGGAATCGTCATCGTCGGCGCCCAGTGGGGCGACGAGGGCAAGGGCAAGGCCACCGACCTGCTCGGCAGCCGCACCGACTACGTCGTCAAGTTCAACGGCGGCAACAACGCAGGCCACACCGTCGTCGTCGGCGACGAGAAGTATGCGCTGCACCTGCTGCCCTCCGGCATCCTCACTGAGGGCGTGACCCCGGTCATCGGGAACGGCGTCGTGATCGATCTCGAGGTGCTCTTCGATGAGCTCGAGGCGCTGTCGGCGCGCGGCGTCGACGTGTCGAAGCTGCGCGTCTCCGCGAATGCGCACATCATCACCGACTACCACCGCACCCTCGACAAGGTGACGGAGCGCTTCCTCGGGAAGCGCTCGATCGGCACCACGGGCCGCGGCATCGGCCCGGCCTACGCCGACAAGATCAACCGTGTCGGCATCCGCGTGCAGGATCTGTTCGACGAGTCGATCCTGCGGCAGAAGATCGAGGGCGCGCTCGACGTCAAGAACCACATGCTCTCGAAGGTGTACAACCGTCGCTCCGTGACGTGCGACGAGATCTTCGACGATCTGACCTCCTACGTCGAGCGGCTGCGACCCATGGTCGCCGACACCGGACTCGAGCTCTCGCGCGCCCTCGACGCTGGCCAGACGGTCGTGTTCGAGGCCGGTCAGGCGACCATGCTCGACATCGACCACGGCACCTACCCGTTCGTGACCTCGTCGACCGCGACCACCGCGGGTGCTGCGGCGGGCTCGGGAGTCGCCCCGAACCGACTCGACCGTGCGATCGGCATCGTCAAGGCCTACACGACCCGCGTCGGCGCGGGGCCGTTCCCGACCGAGCTGTTCGACGAGTGGGGCGAGCTGCTGCGCAAGAACGGCTTCGAGTTCGGCACCACCACGGGCCGACCGCGCCGCTGCGGCTGGAACGACACCGTCATCACGCGCTACGCCTCCCGCATCAACGGCCTGACCGACATCGTGCTGACGAAGCTCGACGTGCTCACGGGCATCGAGCAGATCCCGGTCTGCGTCGCCTACGACGTCGACGGGCGGCGCTTCGACGAGATGCCCGTCTCGCAGTCCGACTTCCACCACGCGAAGCCCATCTACGAGATGCTGCCGGGCTGGAGCGAGGACATCACGGGCGTTCGCGCGTTCTCGGACTTGCCGGCCAACGCGCAGGCCTACGTGCGCTTCCTCGAGGAGCGCTCCGGCTCACGCATCTCGGCGATCGGCGTCGGGGCCGACCGCGAGGCGATCGTGCAGGTGCACGACCTCATCGACTGAGCAGCCCGCCCGGCCCGGCCCGGCCTGGCCCGGTCTCGCTCGCGGTGCACCCTCGTCGGCCAACCGAGCACCTGGTCTGGCGTGACGATTTTCGGCTTGCCGCACCGCAGGCTCGGTTGGCGGACGGGGTGGGAGCCAGCGATGCCGGGCGAGTGGCCGCACTGGGGCTTGCTCAGGCCGCGGCGTGCTCGAAGCCGATCAGCCAGCGGACGCCGTAGCGGTCGCGCACCTGACCGTCAGTGGCGTTCCACGGGCGCTCCTGCAGCGCGTCGAGCACGGTGCCGCCGGCGGCGAGCGCGTCGAACCAGGTCGTGAGCGTTGGCCCGTCGGCGGTCCCCAGCAGCGCCAGGGCCGCACCGTGCATCTCGAGCGGCTCGTCGTCACCGACCGCGTCTGTGACGAAGAGGGTGACGGCGCCGGAGAGCATGCCGTGCCCGATCGCATCCGGCGGGCCGTCGGTGCGTCCCATGTCGGCGAGCGTGTGCATCTGCAGCTCTCCACCGAAGACCCCCTGGTAGAAGCGGAGGGCGTCGCGAGCGGTGCCCGGAGCCAGATGTAGAGCGACATCGCCGTCATCGTGGAGCCTTTCACGGGGGTTCGTCAGTGCTGCGGCGCAGCGGCGGTCTCGACGATGCCCAGCAAACGACGGTGTTAACGCCGTTCACATCGATGTGCAAGCGAACCATCGGTCGATGCAGTCAAACGCTGAACGACGCTGGACGACGCCGGACGACGCCGGCCGCACGGTGCCGCGGCGTGCTAGATCACGCCGAGTGCGAGCATGGCGTCAGCGACGCGGTTGAAGGCGGCGATGTTCGCGCCCTTCACGTAGTCTCCGGGACGGCCGTACTCCTCGGCCGTCTCCGCGCACAGGTCATGCACACCGCGCATGATCTCGGCGAGCCGCTCGTCGGTGTGCTCGAACGTCCAGGAGTCGCGGGATGCGTTCTGCTGCATCTCGAGCGCGCTGGTTGCGACACCGCCGGCGTTGACCGCCTTGCCGGGCGCGAAGGTGACACCGGCGTCTGCGAAGACGCGAGCCGCGCCCTGCGTTGTCGGCATGTTGGCGCCCTCGCCGACCAGCGTGCAGCCGTTCGCGGCCAGTGTCGCCGCGTCGTCCTCGTCGAGCTCGTTCTGCGTCGCGCACGGGATGGCGATATCGCACGGCACTGTCCAGATGGTGTGGCCGTTCGACGAGAAGGAGGCCTGCGGGCGCGCATCCACGTACTCAGCGATGCGGCCGCGCCGCACCTCCTTGATGTCCTTCAGCAGCTCGAGGTCGATGCCCTGCTCATCGACGATGAAACCGGAGGAGTCGCTGGTGGCGATGACGGTGCCGCCCAGCTGATGCACCTTCTCGATCGCGTAGATCGCGACGTTGCCCGACCCCGACACCACGACGCGCTTGCCGTCGAAGGACTCGCCGCGCGACTTCAGCACCTCGTCGAGGAAGTAGACCGCGCCGTAGCCGGTCGCCTCCTTGCGCACCTGCGAGCCGCCCCACGTCAGGCCCTTGCCCGTCAGCACACCCGACTCGTAGTTGTTCGTCAATCGCTTCCACTGACCGAACATGTAGCCGAGCTCGCGTCCGCCGACGCCCATGTCGCCGGCGGGCACATCCGTGTACTGCCCGATGTGCCTCGACAGCTCGGTCATGAACGACTGGCAGAAGCGCATGATCTCGCCGTCGGACTTGCCCTTCGGGTCGAAGTCGCTGCCGCCCTTGCCGCCGCCGATCGGCAGCCCCGTGAGCGAGTTCTTGAAGACCTGCTCGAAGCCGAGGAACTTCACGATGCCGAGGTAGACGCTCGGGTGGAAGCGCAAGCCGCCCTTGAACGGGCCCAGCGCCGAGTTGAACTGCACGCGGAAGCCGCGGTTGATCTGCACCGTGCCCCGATCGTCGATCCACGGCACGCGGAAGATGATCTGGCGCTCCGGCTCGACGATGCGATTGAGGATCTGCGCGTCGACGTAGTCGGGGCGCTTCGAGACCACCGGACCAAGGCTCTCGAGCACCTCGAAGACCGCCTGATGGAACTCGGCCTCACCCGGGTTGCGGTGCAGCACATCGTCGAAGACGGGCACGAGCTGGGGGTGCAGTTGCGTCAAAGGAGGGCTCCTCGTCGGTGTCAGACAACCCTGCGAGCCTACCGCCGAGCTCGCTGTCGCTGGTCCCCGCCCGCTTCGGGCTGACTCACCGACCGGCTGCGAGCACGCCGTCGAGCCCGGCATCCGGCCGCCTGCCGGTGAGCATCCGCAGGGCTTCGACGCCGACATCGCGGGCGGTCGCGTTGGTGGCCGCCAGGTGCAGGGCGTCAATGAGGTGCGCAGACGGCGGCGTCCAGTCCAGACCGGCGGCATCGGCGATGTCGACGCCGTGCACGGTCAATTCGAAGACGCGCGTGCGCAGGTATTCGCGCAACGGCATGGCGACGCGGCCATCGGAGCCGACTGCCACGAGCCTGGCGGGGTCAGCCAGCGCGAGCGCTCGAACGGCGTCACCGAAGAGTTCGGAGATCGCCGTTGCTGGGTCGTCGCCCAGCTGCTGGGCGGCTGCCCGACCACGCAGCGCGATCGCCTCGTCGTCGCCCTGCTGCCGCAGCACCACCTCGAGGTACTCGCTCGCCGAGTGCACGGTGCTCGTCGCGGGCTCAGGAGCAGACAGGTAGTCGCTGACCGTGCTGATGGCTCGTGAGGTGTGGCCGATGAGCTCTCGCAGGCTCCACTCGCCGAGACCCGGGCCATCCAACGCCCCGCGCGGAACGCGCTCGACCAGCGTGCCGAACTCGCTCGCCGCCGTGCCGAAGTTGACCGTCACGCCAGCATCGTCGCACCCCGTCGCGCGCCCCGCCAGGCCCGCTCGCGCCGCCAGGTCGGCCTGCGGCGCGAGCGTCCTTTCGCGGACCCCCTCTGCTGCTGCCGCCCTGGCGTACCGGATCCGCCGCGGCAGAACCGGTCAACGAGCACGTTGCCCCACGAGAGCTGAGGCGGGGCTCGGCGCGCGCGATCAATAGGGTGGAGGCATGACGACCCCAGAGGAGCAGCTGCAGCGCTGCCGGCGCTCCATCGACAACGTGGACGCCATCCTCCTCCATACGCTCGCCGAGCGCTTCAAGCTGACGCAGGCCGTCGGCGAGTTGAAGGCGGCGTATGGGATGCCGCCGAGCGATCCGAGCCGTGAGCGGGAGCAGATCGCGCGCTTGCGCCGGCTCGCGGAGGACGCGGAGCTCGACCCCGAGTTCGCGGAGAAGTTCATCACCTTCGTGATCGCAGAGGTGATCCACCACCACGAGCGGATCGCCGGCGCCGAATAGCCGCCGCTCAGGCGTGCGGCCAGCCGCGATCGTAGCCCGGTGCATCCGATCGCGTGGCCTCCAGGCCGTTGCGTTCTCGCACCATCCCTGCGGTGCGGAACAGGTCCATGAGCCACCACCCGCCAGCAACCACCGGCACAGCGGCGAGCAGCAGCGTCGACGGGTCACCGGCGAGCACCACTGCCGCAGCAGCGGCGGCGAACGAGAGCATCATCTGGACGGTCGCCGAGCGGACTCGACCGAGGTAGAAGCGGTGCGCGCCGAGCAGCCCGAGGGCGGCGAACAGCGCGTAGGCGATCCTCATCCGTCTGCTGTCGCGCGATCGAGGTGCAGCATCCGGGCCTCCTGGCCGGGAACGCTGGGGACCGTGCCTGATCGGACCGCGGTCGGAGTGAGGCTCGCTGGTGCCCTGCTCCGCACCCTGCAGCGCCCTCGCTGCACGTCCCGCGGCGGTGGGATCGAACGTGAGCGATGGGTCGAGCGTCGGCCGCGGAGCGGGTGGCGAAGGGCGAGGTGTCGACGCGCTCTCGCCCCAGGGTGCGTATGCGCCCCAGTGCGTGCCGTTCCACCAGCGGCGCCTGCCGCTGTCGTCGTCGTACCAGCCAGGCTCAGCGGGCTGCTCTGCGTTCACGCGCTCCAGTGTAGGTCGTGCGCGGAGCCCCGTTCAGCGGTACGGCAGCGGGGGCCACTGCTGTGCGGGCCCATGCAGGGCATGCATCTGCTGGGCCTCTTGGACCAGTTGATGGTTTCTCTCGCGCACCATTCCTCGCAGTGCGAACAGGTCGACGATGAACCAGATCACTGTCGCCACGACGAGCAGCAGTCCGACTCCTAGCCAGGCGGTGGCGACCCCGATCTGCCACATCAGGAGCATCGCGATGGCGCTGCCGACCCTGCCCAGATAGAAGCGGTGTGCTCCGAATCCGCCCAGGAAGATCGCGAAGACGTACGCAAGTCCGACGTCCTTCAACTTCACCTGCGCCTGCACGACCGGCACCTGCGGCGGCATCTGCCACTGCTGGTCGGGCGGCGCCGGTCGGGCCTGCTGCACGTGCATCGGTGCGCGCTGTGCGAGGGCGTGCGTGCCGGACTGATGTTCCGCAGCAATGCCCCAGCGCTGACCGTCCCACCAGCGGCGAACTCCGTCGGGGGCGTCGTACCAGCCAGGCGCGGACGGGATCGGTGTCATGGCTGCATCATAGGTAGCCCACTGGCCGACAAGCGGGAGAAGTGCGAGATCTTCAGGATTCGCTGAGCGGTCGACTCCGGGGCTGACCGCGTCTGGGCGTCAGCCTCGCTCTGCCGCCGCGGCGATGTCGTCGAGATCCTGCTGCATGACCTTGCGCATGGCGGCCAGGCCGAGCCTTGCCGTCAGCTTCGCCATCGTGCGCTGCAACCACGAGGGCGACAGGTAGGAGCCGCTGAAGCGCATCCGCAGCAGCGTCTGCGCGTCGCCGTCGCTCTGCGCGGCCGACTCGAGGGTGAACTCGGTGCGATAGGCCATGCCGCCGGTCTCGGCGGCGATCATCGTGGAGCGGCCCTCATCGATCCCGACGACCTCCATCTCCTCGGTCGCCTCGCGCCCGAGCATCGTGCGGGTCTCCCGCCAGCGCGTGCCGATCGAGTAGCCGATGCCCGCGAGCCGCTCGATGCGCGTCACGCCCGACAGCACCGCCTCGGAGCCCTCAAGGTCGGTGAGCACGCGCCACACCGCATCCGGTGCCGCGTTGATCGAGCGCTCGAGCGTCAACGCCATGTCGGTCATGCCGGCGGCCAGACGCCGATGATGAGCGCCATCGCCGTGATGATGAGGAGCTCGTTGAATGCCGTGTGCGGCGTGACGCGGAATCCACGCGGGTCAAAGGCATCATGCACGATCACGCGCGAGAAGGTGAAGCCGATGAACAGAATCCAGCCCGTGACGAGCGCGTTGAGCAGGAAGCTGCCGCCGTAGAACTCGAAGGAGATCCAGACGGCGCCCGCGAGCACCCACGCGGTCGCGAAGGCGCAGACGATCAGCAGCGGATAGACCCACGGCTTCGGGCCCTTGGCGACCGACTCCGGGGTGTGGCCGATGGCGCGCATCCACGAGGTGCCGAGCACCTTCGGGTGGTAGTAGACGAAGCCGACCAGCATCGCTGCGACGGTCGCGAGTAGGACGGCCCAGATGTTGATGGCCGGCACGGTGAGTTCCATAGTCGAAGCATAGGCGCGGCTGCGTTGCCGGTCGACGCTGCGCTTGAACCGACTCCATGGCGTGGCGCCCGAACAATCGACTTGCCAGACCAAGGGCTCGGTTGAGAAGCGAGCGTTGAGCCCGCCCCGCACAGACGCGCCCCGCGGCCCGGCTTCGGCAGGCGACGGGGCGCGGCCGGCCTTCAGGCGAAGCGGCGCAGCGGTGCCTGGTTCGCGGCCCGCAGCTCATCGAGCGAGAGCGTCGCGACGTCCTGGATCTCGATCGTGCCGCTCGTCGCATCGGTGACCCCGATGCGCAGCGCGGGCACGCCGCGCGCCTCACACATGCCGGTGAACTTCACCTCGTCCTCGCGGGCGACGGCGACGAGCGCGCGGGCGCCCGACTCGGAGAACAGCGCGGCGGTGTCGTCGATGCCGTCGCGCTCCGTGAGCCCGGAGAGCCAGATGCGCGCGCCGATGCCGAAGCGCAGCGCGCCCTCGACGACGGCCAACGCGAGCCCGCCCTCGGAGAGGTCGTGCGCAGCGGTCGCGAGACCCTCGAACGCGATGCCCTGCATCAGGCCGCCGAGCTGCTTTTCGGCAGCCAGATCGACCTTCGGGGGCAAGCCGCCGAGGTGATCGTGGATGACGCCTGCCCACGCCGAGCCATCGAGCTCGTCGCGCGTCGTGCCGAGCAGGAACAGCGCCTGGCCGTCGTCCTGCCACCCGGAGGGCAGTCGGCGGTCGACGTCGTCGATGATGCCGAGCACGCCGACGACGGGGGTCGGGTGGATCTGCGTCTCGCCGGTCTGGTTGTAGAAGGAGACGTTGCCGCCCGTGACGGGGATGCCGAGCTCCGCGCAGCCGTCCGCGATGCCGTCGACGGCCTCGGAGAACTGCCACATGACCGCCGGGATCTCGGGGTTGCCGAAGTTCAAGCAATCGCTCACGCCCACCGGCGTCGCGCCGGAGACGGCCACGTTGCGGTAGGACTCGGCGAGCGCGGCCTTCGCGCCCTCGCGCGGGTCGAGCTGGCAGTAGCGACCGTTGGCATCGACCGAGACGGCGAAGCCGAGGCCCGACTCCTCGTCGATCCGCACCATGCCCGCGTCGTCAGGGGTGGACAGCGCCGTGTTCCCGAGCACATAGTCGTCGTACTGGTCCGTGATCCAGGATGCGTCGGCCAGGTTGGGGCTGCCGGTGAGCGCGCGCAGCTGGTCGCCGAGCGCTGTGCCGGTGACGCGCGGTAGCGCGGCGGCCGAGTCGGCCTGCAGCGCGTCCTGCCAGATCGGGCGCTCCATCGGGCGCTCGTAGACGGGGGAGTCGATCGCGACCGTCTTCGGGTCGACATCGACGATGGTCTCGCCCGAGTGCGTGATGGTGAGGCGGCCGTCGCCGGTGACCTCGCCGAGCACGCTCGTCTCGACATCCCACTTGCCGGTAATGGCGAGGAACTCGTCGAGCTTCGCGGGCGCGACGATCGCCATCATGCGCTCCTGCGACTCCGACATGAGGATCTCCTCGGCCGTGAGCGTCGGGTCGCGCAGCAGCACGTGGTCGAGCTCGACGCGCATGCCGGAATCGCCGTTCGCGGCCAGCTCGCTCGTGGCGCAGGAGATGCCGGCGGCGCCGAGATCCTGGATGCCCTCGACCACGCCCGCAGCGTACAGCTCGAGGCAGCACTCGATGAGCACCTTCTCGGCGAACGGGTCGCCGACCTGCACGGCGGGGCGCTTCGCGGGGCCCTCGTCGTCGAACGACTCGGAGGCGAGGATGGATGCCCCGCCGATGCCGTCGCCGCCCGTGCGGGCGCCGAAGAGCACGACCTTGTTGCCGGCGCCAGTGGCGTTCGCGAGGTGCAGATCCTCGTGGCGCAGCACACCGACGGCGAGCGCGTTCACGAGCGGGTTGCCCTGGTAGACGGCGTCGAACACGGTCTCGCCGCCGATGTTCGGCAGGCCGAGGCAGTTGCCGTAGAAGGAGATGCCGCCGACGACGCCATGCACGACGCGTGCGGTGTCGGGGTGGTCGATCGCACCGAAGCGCAGCGCATCCATGACCGCGACGGGTCGCGCGCCCATCGAGATGATGTCGCGCACGATGCCGCCGACGCCGGTGGCAGCGCCCTGGAAGGGCTCGACGAACGAGGGGTGGTTGTGCGACTCGATCTTGAAGGTGACCGCCCAGCCCTCGCCGACGTCGATCACGCCCGCGTTCTGGCCCATCCCGACCATGAGGCGCTCGGTCATCTCGGGCGTGACCTTCTCGCCGAAGCGACGCAGGTGGGTCTTCGACGATTTGTAGGAGCAGTGCTCGCTCCACATCACCGAGTACATCGCGAGCTCGGCGCTCGTGGGCCGGCGGCCGAGGATGGCGCGGATCTGCTCGTACTCGTCGGCCTTGAGGCCGAGTGCGGCGTACGGCTGCTCCCGCTCCGGGGTCGATGCGGCCGCCTCGACGGTGTCACGGGGGGTGGTGCGGGGTGCGGTCACGGCTCTCCTCGGCGTCGATCCCTTGGCGGGGTCTGCTCGGCGGTCTCACAATCCTATCGGCGTGACGGATGCGTCAGGCGGCCCGGGCGCGCAGCGGGAGTCAGCGACGGGGAGGAGCGCGATGCTCCTCCCCGTCGGCACGAGGATGCCCCGTTCCCGCCCTCGCCCGAGAGGCCAGCACACGGTGATGAGAGGTGTGACGTGCGCGTTGCGCGTGTCGTGCGTGCCGGGCGGATCGGTGAGCAGCTGCTGCTGCCTGGCCGGCCCATCGGCCTGCTGAGCCGCGCTTGACCCCGCGGCGTGGGTTTCGTGCTCGCTCCTGCTCGGGCTACCTGCTCCTCATGCCTCTGCCAGCTGGGCCGTCCAGTTCACCTCCTGGATCGCGAGGTCGAGCTCGCGCAGCTCCTTCGCCACCGCCTCGGCCTGCTCGTGCAGCTCGCGCGGCTCGATCGTCGGCAGCAGCCGCAGCTCCTGCGCGCGCATCCGGTCGCCTGCCGGTGTCGCCGCCGTGGCGACGCGCAGCAGCGCCTGGTGCCGCGAGCGCAGCATCTCCCGATGGGCGAGCGCCGCCGTCATCGAGCGCTCGCCGATCCGCGTCGCCGTGTTCGTCAGATTGATGCGCACCACCAGCTGCTCCAGCTGTGCGCTCACTCCGGCATGCTCGTCGAGCAGCGCGGCGGCGTCGTCCGCGGGCGGCGAGCCCTCCTGCACGAGCGCGCTCCGCACGGCGCGATCGAGCAGCACGTCGCGGCGGGTGGTGAGGTCTGCCCGGTGGGCGAGGGCGGCGGCCAGTTGCATGCGGGCGAGCCTAGTGCGGCAATCTCAGCGCCGTGCGGCGCAGTGGAGCCAGACGGCTCAGGCGAACCACTCGGTGGGCGGGCCGAGCTGCAGCAGCACGGTCACGACGGCGCCGACGGCGATAACGACGATGAGCCCGAGCAGGATCGGGTGGCTGATCGCCCAGCGGAAGAGCGGGTCGATGCCCTTCGCGTCGCGCGGGTCGTCGCTCGCCTCGGTGCGCCAGGGGCCGTCGAGCGCCTGCTTGCGCTCGAGCGAGCGCTCCCACGGGATGGTCGCGTAGGGCACGATCGCCGTGACAATGCCGAGCAGGATGCGCCGCACCGACCAGCGCTGGTTCAGTCCGACCAGGATCTGCGTCGCGCCGTAGGCGACGAAGGCGGTGCCGTGCGTGAGGCCGAACGGGAACAGCAGGCCGTCGAAGTCGAAGGCGTACTTGCCGATCATGCCGATGATCAGCAGCGTCCACGTGATCGTCTCCGCCACCGCGAGGAAGCGGTAGAGACGCTTGGGAGTGAAGGCGCGGTCGGTCGTGGCACTCGTCATGTAGTCAGTCTACATGTTGAGTGCATGACCCCTCGGTCAGCCCCGCAGGTCCTTCCGCAGGATCTTGCCGGAGGCGGACTTCGGGATCGCATCGATGAACTCCACCGCACGCACCCGCTTGTAGCGGGAGACGCGCTCGGCCACGAAGTCCATCACCGACTGCTCCGTCGCCGCCTCATCGGCTCGCACGACGAAGGCCTTCGGGATCTCGCCCGCCGTCTCATCCGGCACGGCGACCACCGCAGCATCCGCCACCTGCGGGCTCGTCAGGAGCAGTGCCTCGAGCTCTGCGGGCGCCACCTGGTAGCCCTTGTACTTGATGAGCTCCTTCAAGCGGTCGACGATCGCGACGTTGCCGTCGGCGTCGACGTGCGCGATGTCGCCCGTGTGCAGGAAGCCCTCCGCGTCGAGCGTCTCGGCTGTGGCCTCGGCGTTGCCGAGGTAGCCGAGCATCACGTTGGGCCCGCGCACCCACAGCTCGCCGCGCGCCGAGATGCCCTCCGCCGGCACCGGGATCTCCGCGCCCGTCTCGATGTCGACGATCTTCGACTGCATGTTCGGGATCGTCGCGCCGGAAGTGCTCAGCGGCGCACCGCTGCCGCGCGGCATCACATGCGAGACCGGGCTCAGCTCGCTCATGCCGTAGCCCTGCAGCACCTCGACGCCGAGCCGCTCGGCGACCGCCTGGCCCAGTGCCTCGTCCAGCGGCGCGGCACCCGACAGCACCGTCGTGAGCGACGACAGGTCGTAGTCGTCGACGAGCGGATGCTTCGCGAGCGCGACCGCGATGGGCGGGGCGATGAACGCGAACGTGATGCGCTGATCCTGGATCAGCCCCAGGAACTGGGCGAGATCGAAGCGCGGCATGGTCACGAGGGTCGCGCGCTGCCGCAGCGCGATGTTGAGCAGCACCGTCATGCCGTAGATGTGGAAGAACGGCAGCACGGCGATCACGCGATCCTCCGCCCGCACGTCGATGAGCGGCACGCACTGCACGACGTTCGCGACCAGGTTGCGGTGCGAGAGCAGCACGCCCTTCGGGTTGCCGGTCGTGCCGGAGGAGTAGGGCATGACGGCGACGTGCGTTGCGGGGTCGATGGCGACCGATGGCGCGGCATGACCCTCGGCGAGCAGGTCGGCGAGGCTCGGGTGCCCCTCGAACCCGTCCATCACGACGATCCGGTCGGCCGGGATGCCGCGTGCGGCGGCGGCCTCGATCGCCTGCGGCGCGAGCGGCGAGACGGTCAGCAGCATGCTCGCCTTCGAGTCCTGCAGCTGCTTGCCGATCTCGGCCGCGTTCATCATCGCGTTGATCGTCGTCGCCGTGGCACCGGAGCGCAGGATGCCGTGGAACGCGATGGCGAACGCCGGCACGTTCGGGCTGTGCAGCGCGACGACATCCCCCGGTCCGAGTCCGCGCGCCGCGAGCGCACCGGCGAGCGCGAGGCTGCGGTCGACGAGCTCGCCGTAGCTGGTCAGGGCGCCGGATGCGCCGTCGATCAGTGCGGTGTGGTCTCTCTCCGCGTCGGTCAGGTCGTCGAACAGGAGGTCGAAGACGCTGACCTCCGGGATCGCCACGGGTGCGTGCGGGCTCTCGAACATGCTGACTCCTTCGTCGGCGGATGGCCGTTGGTGAGGAGCATAGAACCCGGGGGCTGGCTCAGGCTGCGACGGACTCCAATGCCGACTTGAAGATCTCCAGCCCGTCGAGGCCCGCCTTCATGCGCGTGGTCGTGGGGCCGAAGCCCAGCTCGACGGCGTGCTCGGGGTGCGGCATCAGGCCGACGACGTTGCCGGCGGCGTTGGACAGGCCCGCGATCTCGTCGATCGAGCCGTTCGGGTTGTCGCCCAGGTAGCGGAAGGCGACGAGGCCCTCGCCCTCGATGCGCGCGACCTCCTCGGGCGTGGCGACGAAGCGGCCCTCGCCGTTCTTCAGCGGAATGACGATCTCCTGCCCCGTCTCGAAGCGGTTCGTCCACGCCGTCGAGGTGCGCTCGACGCGCAGCCGCTGATCGCGCCGCACGAACAGGCCCGTCTCGTTGCGCGCCAGGCCGCCGGGCAGCAGGCGTGCCTCGGCGAGCATCTGGAAGCCGTTGCAGATGCCGAGCACGGGCATCCCCTTGTGCGCGGCCTCGATGACCTCGGTCATGATCGGCGAGAGGGCCGCGATCGCACCGCAGCGCAGGTAGTCGCCGTACGAGAAGCCGCCCGGCAGCACGAGCGCGTCGACGCCGTGCAGGTCGTGTTCGCCGTGCCAGAGCGCGACCGGCTCGTGCCCGGCGAGCCGCACGGCGCGCTGCGCGTCCCGGTCGTCGAGCGTGCCCGGGAAGGTGATGACACCGACCCTCACTGGGCTGCCTCCTCGACGACGCGGACGCCCACGACATCCTCGATCACCGTGTTCGCGAGCACCTGGCCGGCAACCTCGCGCACCTGCTCGAGCAGGGCATCCGTCACGTCGCCCTCCACGCGCAGCTCGAAGCGCTTGCCGACCCGCACATCGCCGACGGCTTCGTGGCCGAGGCGGGCGAGGGCGCGGGTGACCGCCTTGCCCTGCGGGTCGAGGATCTCTGCCTTCGGCATGACGTCGACGACGATGAGGGCCATGGGCTGCTCCCTGCGGTTGTGGAACGGGGGGTGTGCCTCCAGTCTACGGATGGCGCGAGCCGGGCCTGCGTGCCGCCGGGATGCGCGACGGGCGCAGTCGCGGCGACGCTCGCGGCGGGTTCTGTGCCGCGTCGGGCTAGGGTTCACGCATGACCTTCAGGGGCGATGCGAACTTCGACACCACGGCCGTGAGCAAGGGCGGTGGTGGCCGCGGCCCGAGCGGCGGCGCGATCGCGGTCGGCGGCGGTGGCATCGTGACCGTGATCCTCGTGGTGCTGTCGATGATCTTCGGCGTCGACCTCACTGGCCTGTCGCCGAGCGACCCGATCAGCCCGCAGTCTCAGTCGCAGTCCCAGGACAGCGAGGAGGTCACCGGGTGCACGGGCGAGGAGGCCAACGATCCCGCCAACGTGACGTGCCGGATGGAGGGCGGCGCCGACTCGATGTCGCAGTTCTGGACGACGACGATGGCGGCCAACAACATCGAGTATGCGGATCCCTCGGTGCAGCTGTTCGACCGCCAGGTGTCGACCGGATGCGGCGACGCGTCGAGCGCCGTCGGCCCGTTCTACTGCCCGCCGGATCAGCGCATCTACCTGGATGAGACGTTCTTCGCGCAGATGCGCGACCAGTTCGGGGCGGATGGGGGCAACCTCGCGGAGCTCTACGTGCTGGGGCACGAGTGGGGCCACCACATCCAGAACGTCACGGGCCAGCTCGGCCGCGTGCAGCAGGGCGACACGGGCCCGCAGTCCACGGCGGTTCGCAGCGAGCTGCAGGCCGACTGCTATGCGGGTGCTTGGATGGCGGGCGCGTCGCAGACCGACGACAACGACGGCAGCGCACCGGTGCTGGAGCCGCCGACCGAGGAGCAGCTGGGGCAGGCCCTTGACGCTGCGAAGACCATCGGTGACGACAGCCTGCAGGAGATGAGCGGTGGTGGCGTCAACCCGGAGGGATGGACGCACGGCTCGAGCGAGCAGCGCCAGACCTGGTTGCTGAACGGCTACAACGGTGGCGTCGGCGCCTGCGACACCTGGAACGCCCCCGAGGTCTGACCCGAGCCCGCCGCCCGTCGAGGGGCCCCTGCCCGCGGTCGAGGAGCCCTCGCCCGCCCGTCGGTCGAGGAGCGCCCGTCCGCCCGTCGGTCGAGGAGCGCGCCGGCGCAGCCGGCGTGCGTCACGAGACCAGAGGGCCGGCGCGGCATCCGGTCTCGTGACGCGGCCGATCTGTCGATCGCCCGCTCCTCGACCTGCGGTTCGACCGCCCGCTCCGGACCTGCGGTTCGGTTGCCCGCTCCTCGACCTACGGTTCGAGCGCCCCCGCCCGTCGGTCGAGGAGCGCGCCGGCGCAGCCGGCGTGCGTCACGAGACCAGAGGGCGGCGCCTACGCGCCGCGCCCCGCCAGCCGCTTGAGCAGCTCGCGGTATCGCGCCGCCGTGCGCGCCACGATCTCCTGCGGCAGCTCAGGTGCCTCACCCGTGCCATCCCAGTTGGCCGCGAGCCAGTCGCGCACGATCTGCTTGTCGAACGACTCGACCCGACCGTCCGCAAGCGCGGCCGCATCCCAGTACCGCGACGAGTCCGACGTGAGCACCTCGTCCGCCAGCAGCAGCTCACCCGTCACCCGGTCCCGCCCGAACTCGAACTTCGTGTCTGCGAGCACGAGCCCGGCGTCGGCCGCCACCGCGGCGGCCCGAGCGTAGACCGACAGGCTCAGCGCCCGGATCGTCTCCGCATCATCACGACCGACCAACTCAGCGGTGCGCTCGAAGGAGACATTCTCGTCGTGCTCGCCCTGCGGCGCCTTCCACGCGGGCGTGTAGATCGGCTCGGGCAGTGCGTCGCCGTCGGCGAGCCCAGCGGGCAGCTCGACCCCGGAGATCGAGCCGGTCTGCTGATACTCCTTGAGGCCGGAGCCGGTGACGCGACCGCGCACCACGCACTCGACCGGCAGCATGTCGAGTGTGCGCACGAGCATCGCCCGGCCACGCAGCGCCGCGGGTGTGCGCGCCTCGGCATCGGGCGCGAGCTGCGTGGGCAGCCCCAGCCGCTCGGTCCACCACAGCGTCAGCGCCGTCAGCAGCTCGCCCTTGCCGGGGATCGCGGGCCCCAGCACCTGGTCGAAGGCCGATACCCGGTCGGTGGCGACCATGAGCATCTCGGATGCCGTCTCCAGCGTCTCGCCGTCGGCCACGTAGAGGTCGCGCACCTTCCCGCTGTAGGCGAGGCTCCAGCCAGCCAGCTGCTCGCCCGCGTGCTCGGTCATGCGTCGGCAGCGATGTCGCCGCGCGACTGCCCGCCCTGCAGCTCGATGCGTGCGAGGGCGGCGTAGGCGCGATCGCGGGCCTCGGTGAGCGTCGCGCCGGTGCCGACCACGTTCAGCACGCGGCCACCCGTCGCCGTCAGTCCCAGCTCGCCCTCGCCGGTCGCGGCGTGCAGCACGTGCACGCCCTCGAGCGCCGCAGCCTCGTCAACACCTGTGATGACCCGACCCGTCGTCGGGTTGCCGGGGTAGCCCTCGCTCGCCAGCACGACGGCCACGGCCGCCGAGTCGCGCCAGATCAGCGGTGCCGCCGATCCGAGGGTCCCGGTCGCGGCCGCCAGCAGCGCATCCGCCAGCCCCGATTCGATGCGCGGCAGCACGACCTGCGTCTCGGGGTCGCCGAAGCGCGCATTGAATTCGATGACCTTGACGCCCGACTGCGTCACGATCAGGCCGCAGTAGAGCAGCCCAGAGAACGGCGTGCCGGCGTCGGCCATCGCGCGGATCGTCGGCAGCGCAACGCGCTCGACGACGTCATCGACGAAGGCTTGCTCGCTGCCGAAGCGCTCGGCCAGCCAGGGGAGCGGCGAGTAGGCGCCCATGCCGCCCGTGTTCGGCCCCTGGTCGCCGTCGCCGAGCCGCTTGTAGTCCTGGGCTGGAGCCAGCGGCACGACGGAGACGCCGTCGGTGAGCACGAACAGACTGACCTCTGGCCCCGCGAGGAACTCCTCGACCAGGACCGGGCCCTCGGGCAGGAAGTGCTCGGCATGCGTCTCGGCGGCCGCCCGATCGTCGGTGACGATGACGCCCTTGCCCGCGGCGAGGCCGTCGGCCTTCAGCACGTACGGCGGGCGGGATGCGTCGAGCGCGGCCCGCACCTCGTCCATGGTCGTCGCGGTGGTGTCGATACCGGTGGGAACGCCGGCGCGCGCCATCACGTCCTTCGCGAACGACTTCGAGCCCTCGATCCGCGCGGCCGCCTTGGTCGGGCCGAAGACCGGCACGCCGGCCTGCTGCAGCGCATCCGCCACGCCTGCCACGAGGGGCGCTTCCGGGCCGATCACGACGAGGTCGAACCCACCGTCGCTCGCGAACTCGGTCACGAGCTCCGGCGACTTGATGTCGATGCGCACGGTCTCCACCTCGTGCTTGATGCCGGCGTTGCCGGGAGCTGCGGTGATCTCGTGACCACCCTCCGCCACGAGCGCCGCAATGATGGCGTGCTCGCGCGCGCCGCTGCCGAGAACCAGGATCCGCACCCGACCATTCTACGAACGAACGCGAGCTTCGCGAGCGGCGGGTGGATCGGGCCCCGTCGGGCGACGGGTGCGCGCACCTCCGGCGCAGCTGTCAGCGCGCGCGGCTAGCCTCGAACCGTGGCGAAGCGCATCCCCGATCATGCAGGCATGGATGCCGTGCGAGCCGCGGTCGCGCCCGACGCCGAGCGCGCCGAGCGCGCGCTCGCGGTGCGCTACACGCTGCAGTGCCTCGCCGAGCGCGCACCCGGCAAGAGCGTGGAAGTGCGGGTGCCGCCGTTCGGCGCGGTGCAGGCGGTCGAAGGCCCCGGGCACACGCGCGGCACGCCACCGAACGTGATCGAGATCGATGCCGCGACCTGGCTCGCGCTCGCGACCGGTGCCGAGACCTGGCCTGAGGCGCGGGAGCGCGGTGTCGTGCACGCCTCGGGGGTGCGGGCGGATGTCTCGGCCTGGCTGCCGCTGGTTCGCCTGTCGCCCTAGGCGCGCCCAGCGGCGCGGGCCATACTGAGCACATGGCGCAGGTGGTGAGACCCCAGGGTTGGATCGGCCCGCTGGTCACGTTCGTGATCGGCATCATCCTGCTGTTCAACGGTGTGCCGGCGCTCATCCAATGGCTGCCGTGGATCGCGCAGTCGGCTGTGCTGGTCGGCATCGACCAGGCGCTCGAGACCGCGCTCGTGCCGCTGCTGCTCGCGGGCGCCGCGACGTTCATCGGCTTCCTGATGATGCGCGGTGGCTTCGGTGCGCTGCGCCAGCTCGCCCGTGGCGCCTCCGCGCGCGCCTCAGAGCAGGCCCGCTCTGGCGTGCAGCAGGTGCGACGCGGGATGACGCAGCGCTCCGGCGAGCTCTCCTCGCAGGCCGAGCACCTCGTCAACCGGGTGCCGCAGTCGTGGCGTGAGCGCATCGAGGCGGCCGCGTCTGCCGTCGAGCGCGAGCGTGCGCACCGTGCCGGCACCGCGACCGGGCAGCCGGGTGGCGACCAAGCGCAGCGAGCCGGAAGCGGACAGGATCCACGCCAGGGCCAGGCGCAGCAGGCGGGCGAGCCGTACCTCGGCCAGGGGCGTCAGCAGGGCCAGGGCCAGCAGCGGGGCCAAGGGGGACAGCAGGGCCAGGGGCGTCAGCAGGGCCAGGGCCAGCAGCAGGGCCAGGGCCAGCGCACGCAGCCAGCCAGTTCACAGCGCCAGCAGCAGGCGCCAGGGGGTCAGCGGCTGCAGCGCATCGACGAGCTGCGCCAGCGCGTCGACGTCCGGCAGCAGCAGGCGATGCACGCTGAGCAGCAGGTGGCGAGGCAAGCAGCCGACCAGACGCGTCGTGCTGCGAACATGGCCGCCGACCGTGCGGCGCAGGTGCTGCCGCAACGCCTCGATGCCGCGACTGCCGCGCTCGTCGGAGCGCTCGACATCGCCGATTCCGAGCGCATCCGGCGGCGCGGCTCGACGCTGGTGCGCTCGTCGTTGACGACGGGCGCGCTCTCGAAGACCTCGCTGCGCACGAACTCGCTGCTGCGCCACCGCTGATCGTCGAGAGATCGCGCCACCGCTGACCGCCGAGGTGTTGCGCCACGGTTGACGGTCGAGCGGCCGCGCCCTCCCTCGCCCGTCGGTGCCGCACGCATCCGCTCACCGCGCGCTCGCTGTCCTCGGCACCCGTACGAAACGGTCGCCTGAACGGGGAGGACGCGACCCTTGGGTACCGCCCGCGGCCCTGCGGGCGGCGGCCCCCTCCGGCTCGGGCCGTCCGGGTGCGGCGTCGGATGCGCGCGTGGGATCATGGGGGCATGGAGCCGACCCCCGGATCGCAGCCCGACGACGCGAGCTCGACCCCACCCAGCACGCCGACGAGCGACCCGCGCCGCCAAGAGGTCGAGGTGCGTGTGCGCCGCTCGCCGAAGTACGGCCCGTTCATGGCGATCGGCGCGATCCTCGGGGCGGTCGCCATGTGGGTCGCGGGTCTGCTCATGCCCGCCGCGGTGAACGAAGCCGGTCAGCGGGTCGACACGCTGCCCGTCGTCGGCCTGGGGATCGTGCTGGGCTTCGCGGTCGGTGCGGGGATCGGCGGGCTCGTGGCCGTCCTCATCGACCGCAGGCTGTCGAAGCGTGCCTCCACGCTGGTCGCGGAGCAGACCGATGTCGACGTGCAGGACGAGCGCGGTCCAGGCGGGCTTTGAACGTGGTGGCTCGGCGCGCGCGGCTCGGCTCGACGAACGCGCTCGCCTGGGTCGCCTCCGGCGCTGCCGCCACGGCGCTGGCGACGGATGCGCTCACCGGCGACGTCGGCCCGCTCGCCCTCGCGCTCGGCACGGTGGGCGCGCTCGCCGGGGCGGCGCTCGGCCTGCTGGCGCCCGCGACGATCGCGATGCGCACGCGGCTGCTCATCGCGGGCTCGCTCGCGCTGCTCGCGTGCATCGCGGCCGGCGCGCTGGCACTGCTGCAGCAGCCGCCGCAGCTCGCGGTCGCAGTGGCGCTCGGCATCGCGGCCGGTGTGCACACCTCCGCCGTCCGGGCGGGAGCAGCCGTTGACGTCTCGCTCGCGCCACGAGTCCGACCGGCACCCGCGCTGCTGGCGGCCGCGGTCGGTGCTGGGCTGACAGCGGCCGCCGGGCTGCTGCCCTCGCATGCCACGGGCACTGCCCTGCTTGTGGCGGCCGGCCTGCAGCTGGTCGTGCTCGCGCTGATCGCTGCGGCTCCGGGTGCCGAGCCGGGTTCCGCATCCGTGGCCGACGATCGACGTGCGGTCGGGGAGCACGTGCGCCCGAGGTCACTCAGCGGTGCCGACACCGCGCAGCTCGCCGCCGGGCGCCGCGCACCGATCGCGCCGCCGGCACTCCTGGCGCTGCTCGCGGTCGCCGCGGCGGCCGCGGGAGCGATTGCGGCGCTGCGGCCCGGACTCTCGGCGATCGGCGCAACGGATCCGGTGCCCGCCGGCCCCATCGCCATCACCCTCGCAATCGGTGCGCTGCTCGGCCCGCCGCTCTCGGTGCTGGCCAGCCGGGTCGGGGCGCCGGCTGCATCGCTCGCCGTCGTCGGCGGGGGAGCTGCCCTCATCGCACCTGTTGCGCGGCCCGGCGTGCTGGATGCGATCGCGGCCGTCATCCTCGGTGTCGCGCTCGCGACGGTCGTCGCTCTTGCCGAGCTCGCGCGTCGTGCCGGGCAGCGGCTCGCGACCGGCGCCAGCGCCCTTGTGGTGCTCGCAGGCGGAGCGGGCGCGGCGCTCGCGGGCCTGCTGCTGGCCGCCGTGCCGCTGCCCGACGTGGTGCTGGGTGCGGCGCTCGCCTGCCTCGTGGCGGGCGTCAGCATGTGGGCACCGGGCATCGGGGCCAGGCGGATCGCCGGATGATCGGCGTGCGGCCGGCGGCCGCATCCGCCTCCGCCGCCTCGTGCGGCAGGCTGCGCGACCGCGGCGGGCGGCCCGCGGCGAGGCGGCGGCTCAGCTGAGCTGCGTGCGCTCGACCCACTCGAGGTACTCAGGGCTCACGTCGCCGGTGACGTACTCGCCGGTGAAGCAGGACATGTCGAGCTGCTCGATGCCTGAGTCGCCGACGATCGCGCGCTGGAGGTCGTCGACCTCCTGATAGACGAGGAAGTCGCTGTCGAGCTGCTCCCTGACCTCCGGGATCGTGCGACCGGCGGCGATCAGCTCGTCACGCGAGGGCATGTTGATGCCGTACACGTGCGGGTAGCGCACTGGCGGTGCCGCCGATGTGAACGTCACCGTCTTGGTGCCCACCGAGTGCATCATCTCCACGATCTCGCGACTGGTCGTGCCGCGCACGATCGAGTCGTCGACCACGAGCACGTTCTTGCCGCGGAACTCGCTCTCGAGCGCGTTCAGCTTCTGCCGCACTGACTTCTTGCGCGTCGCCTGCCCGGGCATGATGAAGGTGCGACCGACATAGCGGTTCTTGTAGAACCCCTCGCGGTATTCGATGCCGAGTCGGCGCGCGACCTCCATCGCGGCGGGGCGCGACGAGTCGGGGATGGGCATGACCACGTCGATCGCGCCGGACGGCGTGTACCGCTCGATCGTGTCGGCGAGGCGCTCGCCCATCCGCAGCCGCGACTCGTAGACGTTGATCCCGTTCATGACGGAGTCCGGGCGCGCGAGATAGACGTACTCGAACGAGCACGGGATGAGCACCGGGCTGTCGTGCGTCATCTGGCTCGCGAGTTCGCCGTCGGGCGTGATGAAGATCGCCTCACCGGGCCGCACGTCGCGCTCGAGCTGGAAGCCGGAGCCCGTCAGCGCCACGGACTCGCTCGCGACCATCCACTCGGTGCGACCAGCGGCGCTCGTGCGCGACCCGAGCACGAGCGGACGGATGCCGAAGGGGTCGCGGAAGGCGAGCAGGCCGTGGCCCGCAATGAGCGCGATCACGCCGTAGGAGCCCCGGATCCGCTCGTGGACGCGGCGCACCGCGGTGAAGATTCGGTCAGCGTCGAGCGAGCCGGAGCGCACGAGCGTTTGCAGCTCGGAGCCGAGCACGTTGACGAGCATCTCGGTGTCGCTGCCGGTGTTTACATGCCGGTGGTCGACCGTTGCGAGCTCGCGCTCGAGCTCACGGGAGTTGGTGAGATTGCCGTTGTGCACGAGCACGATGCCATAGGGCGCGTTGACGTAGAACGGCTGCGCCTCGAGCTCGTTCTCGGCCTCGCCGCGAGTCGCGTAGCGCACGTGCCCGAGGCCGATCTCACCCAGCAGCGCGCGCATGTCGCGCGTGCGGAAGGCCTCGCGCACCTGGCCCTTGGCCTTCTTGACGTGGATCGAGCGCCCCTCGGCGGTCGCGATGCCGGTGGAGTCCTGACCGCGGTGCTGCAGGAGGGCCAGTGCGTCGTAGACCTGCTGGTTGACGCTCGAGTCGGAGACGATGCCGACGATGCCGCACACAGGCGAGCTCCTTCTGTTGCGGGGATGACGCTCAAGCCTACCGAGCGGCGCGTGCTGACGGATGCGTCTGCGAGCTCCAACCTGCCGGTCGGCGCGCATCCACCCCGCGTTCAGGCGGCCTCGGCACAGTGGGGTACATGGAACCCGACACCGAATCCATCAAGCACCTTCCCGAGCAGTCTCAGGAGTGGCCGGGACGCACCGACGATCTGCAGCCTGTGCCCGACCACGGTGAGACCAGCTACACCGGCCGCGCCCGGCTGGAGGGCAAGCGCGCGCTCGTGACCGGCGGCGACTCCGGCATCGGCAGGGCCACCGCCATCGCGTTCGCAAAGGAAGGTGCGGATGTCGCCATCGCGTACCTGCCGCAGGAGCAGGACGATGCCGAGGAGACCGGTCGCCAGGTCGAGGCCGCGGGCCGGCGCTGCGTGCTGGTGCCGTGCGACCAGCGCACCGACCAGGCCAACCGCGATCTCGCCGAGACCGTCATCCGCGAGCTTGGCGGGCTCGACATCCTCGTCAACAACGCCGGTTACCAGATGGTGCAGGAGTCGCTCGATGATATCTCTGACGAGCAACTGCGGCAGACCTACGAGACGAACATCTTTGCGATGTTCAACTTGACGCGTGCGCTGCTGCCGCACCTCGAGAACGGCGGGAGCATCATCAACTGCTCGTCCATCCAGGCATTCGAGCCGTCGGAGACGCTGCTCGACTACGCGTCGACAAAGGCAGCGATCAACAACTTCACTGTGAATCTCGCAGCACAGATGGGACCGCGCGGCATCCGTGTGAACGCCGTCGCGCCCGGCCCCATCTGGACCCCGTTGCAGCCGGCCACGAAGCCGTCGGTGAAGGACTTCGGGATGGATGCGCCGCTCGGACGCCCCGGGCAGCCCGTCGAGGTGGCGACCGCGTTCGTCTACTTGGCGAGCGACGAGGCCAGCTACGTCTCTGGTACGGTCCTCGGCGTCACGGGCGGCAAGCCCGTCTTCTAGCGCGGGCACGCTCGTCCAGCGCGGGCCACCTCTTCCAGCGCAGGCCACCTCTTCCAGCGGGGGCCACCTCTTCCAGGCCCCTGTGCACAACGCAAGCCCGCGAGCCGCCCTGCGCGGTCGCGGGCTTGCTGCGTCCCTGCCGCCCGCTGCTCGCGGCACTCGGGCTTGCGTTGTGCAGAGGCCGGGCCGCCGACAGCGCAGCAGCGTCAGGCCGCGACGCGCTCGCGCGCCGCGATGAACGCGGCGATCGCGCGGTCGACCTCCTCGTCGGTGTGCGCCGCTGAGAGCTGCACGCGGATGCGTGCCTCGCCGCGAGGCACGACGGGGAACGAGAATGCGGTGACGTAGACGCCCTCGGCGAGCATGGCATTCGCCATGTCGGCCGCGAGACGGGCGTCGTGGAACATCACCGCCGTGATCGGATGCTCGCCGGGCAGCAGCTCGAAGCCGGCAGCCTCCATGCCCTCGCGGAACCGCGCGGTGTTGCGCTGCAGCTGCTCCCGCAGCTCGCCGGCACCCTCGACCAGGTCGAGCGCCGCGATCGAGCCGGCCACGACCGAGGGGGCGAGTGCGTTCGAGAAGAGGTAGGGGCGCGAGCGCTGCCGCAGCAGGTCGACGATCTCTGCACGCGCGGCGATGTAGCCGCCGGATGCGCCGCCGAGCGCCTTGCCGAGCGTGCCGGAGATGATGTCGACGCGATCCTGCACGCCCGCGTGCTCCGGCGTGCCAGCGCCCGTCGCCCCGGTGAAGCCGGCTGCGTGCGAGTCGTCCACCATGACCATGGCGTCGTAGCGCTCGGCCAGGTCGCAGATCGCCTCCAGCGGCGCGAGGTAGCCGTCCATCGAGAACACGCCGTCGGTGACGATGAGCCGGCGCCGAGCGCCCGCGGCTTCCTGCAGACGCGCCTCGAGCTCTGCCATGTCCCGGTTCGCGTAGCGGTAGCGAGCGGCCTTCGACAGGCGGATGCCGTCGATGATCGAGGCGTGGTTGAGCGCATCCGAGATCACCGCGTCGTCGGCGTTCAGCAGCGTCTCGAAGAGTCCGCCGTTGGCGTCGTAGCAGGAGGAGTAGAGGATGCAGGCCTCCTGGCTCAGGAACGACGCCAGCCGCTGCTCGAGCTCGAGGTGCTGGGTCTGGGTGCCGCAGATGAAGCGCACCGATGCCATGCCGAAGCCCCAGTCGTCGAGCGCGGCCTTCGCGGCATCGACGATCGCCGGGTGGTCGGCGAGGCCGAGGTAGTTGTTGGCGCAGAAGTTCAGCACCTCCTGCCCGTTGGCGACCACGGTGGCCGCCTGCGGCGATTCGATGGCGCGCTCGCGCTTCGTGAGGCCGGCGGCCTCGATCTCGGCGAGCTCGTCGGCGATGGATGCACGGATGGAGTACACGGTCAGGCTCCTTGTGTGAAGTCGAGGATGACCTTGCCGGCGGCACCGGACCGAGCGCGTTCGAACGCGCCCTCCCAGTCGGCGAAGGCGAAGCGGTCGGTGATGACGGGGGAGACGTCGAGGCCGGTCTGGGCCATGGCGCTCATGGCGTACCAGGTCTCGAACATCTCGCGGCCATAGATGCCCTGGATCGTCAGCATGTGCGAGACGACCTTGCCGAAGTCGAGCTCGATCGGCGCTGACGGCAGGCCGAGCATGGCGATGCGGCCGCCGAAGTTCAGGTTCTCGATGATGCCCACGAGCGCAGCGGGCGCCCCTGACATCTCGAGCGCGACGTCGAACCCCTCGGTCATGCCGAGCTCGCGCTGCATGTCCTTGATCGCTCGCTCGCGGGGATCGAGCGCACGGAAGCCGAGGGATGCCGCCAGCTGCAGCCTGGCCTCCGAGAGATCGGTGACCACGATGTGGCGGGCACCCGCGTGCCGGGCGACCATCGCGGCCATCAGCCCGATGGGGCCGGCACCGGTCACCAGCACATCCTCGCCGATGACGGGGAACTTCAGCGCCGTGTGCACCGCGTTGCCGAACGGGTCGTAGACCCCGAACACGTCGAGCTGCAGCTCGGTGGCGCTGTCGGCCGTGACGCCCGGGTGCACCCACACGTTCGACGACGGGATCACCACGTACTCGGCGAAGCATCCGTCGCGCTGCACGCCCAGGTTCGAGGTGCGGATGCAGAGGTGGCGACGACCCGCGCGGCAGTTGCGGCAGTGGCCGCACACGACGTGGCCCTCGCCGCTCATGAGCTGCCCGACGGCGTACTCGGTGACACCATTGCCGACCTCCACGATCTCGCCGCAGAATTCGTGCCCGACCGTCACCCCCGGCTGCACAGCCGACTGCGCCCACGCATCCCACGCGTCGATGTGCAGGTCAGTGCCGCAGATCCCGGCGCGCAGCACGCGCACCTTGACGTGGCCGGGCGGCGTCTCGGGCTCGGGGATCTCAACCAGCTCGAGTCCTGGCGTGCCTCGGGTCACGAGTGCATGCATGAAGGTCTCCATCGACAGGGGCGGGTGTGCCGCCTCCATCCAACCACCAGCGGCGCCGCACCCCTTCGCTGTTCGGCCGCCGCTGCACGGCACCCCGTCGCCGTGCAGCCTCCTCGCCGTGCAGCCCGCTCGCCGTGCAGCGTCCTCGCCGTGCAGCCCCCGCGGCGCCGCGCGCCCTCTCGCACAACGCAAGCCCGGGCTGTCCGGCCGGGGCGCTCCGGCGGCCACCGCCGACAACGTGGCAGATCGCAGGGCCGGAGCTTGCGTTGTGTCGGGGCCCGCGCGCAGGAGCTCGCGCTGCGTAGGAACCCCCGCGCCGCCCTCCACCTCCGGCACCGCGCGCCTTCTCGCACAACGCAAGCCCGGGCGGCCCGGCCGGCGGCGTTCCGACGGCCACCGCCGAGAACGCGGCAGATCGCAGGGCCGGAGCTTGCGTTGTGTCGGGGCCTGCGCGCAGGAGCTCGCGCTGCGTAGGAGCCCCCGCGCCGCCCTCCACCTCCGGCACCGCGCGCCCTCTCGCACAACGCAAGCCCGGGCGGCCCGGCCGGCGGCGCTCCGGCGGCCACCGCCGGCTGCGGGGCTGTTTCCTCCGCGGGAGCTTGCGTTGTGTCGGCGCGCACTCGCTGCTTGGCCGCGTCCGTGGGGCGGCGCGGCTGCCGCCGGCGGGGCCGTGGGGCCGCGGCGGGCACGGCAGTCGCTGGCGGCTCGGTACCCTGGAAGCATGACCGATCCGTATGCCTCCGCCGGCGTCGACACCGAGGCGGGCGACCGCGCGGTCGAGCTCATGAAGGCCGCAGTCTCGCGGACGCACGGCCCGGGTGTGCTCGGCGGGGTCGGCGGCTTCGCGGGCCTGTTCGACCTCTCGGCGGTCGGCTCCTACGCGCACCCGCTGCTGGCGACGTCGACCGACGGTGTCGGCACGAAGATCGCCCTCGCGCAGGCGATCGACAAGCACGACACGATCGGTCAGGACCTCGTGGGCATGGTCGTCGACGACATCGTCGTGGTGGGCGCGAAGCCGCTGTTCATGACCGATTACATCGCTACCGGCAGGCTCGTGCCCGAGCGCATCGCCGACATCGTGCGCGGCATTGCCGAGGCCTGCGAGGCAACCGGCACGGCGCTGGTGGGCGGCGAGACGGCGGAGCACCCCGGCGTCATGGATCCGGACGACTACGACGTGGCGGGCGCCGCAGTCGGGGTCGTCGAGGCGGATGCGGTGCTTGGCGCCGAGCGCGTGCGCACGGGTGACGTGGTGGTCGCCATGGCCTCCTCCGGGCTGCACTCCAACGGATTCTCGCTCGTTCGGCACATCCTCGCCGAGAGGGGACTCGCGCTCACCGATCGCGTCGACGACCTCGGCGGCGTCGCGGCCGAGGTGCTGCTCGAACCCACCCGGCTCTACACGCTCCCGCTGCTCGAGATGCTGGGGGCCGGCCTCGGCATCCGCTCGATCTCGCACGTGACGGGCGGCGGGATCGCCGTCAACCTCGCGCGCGTCCTGCCGCCGCATACCGCCGTCGAGATCGATCGCGCGCTCTGGCAGGTGCCGCAGGTATTCGGCGCGCTCGCGCAGCTGGGCGGCTTCCCGCTCACGGAGGCGGAGGGCACCTGGAACCTCGGCCTCGGCATGCTCGTGGTCGCCCCGGCCGACGACGCGGCCGACGTCATCGCGAGGAGTGAGCGCGCCGGCATTCCCGCATGGACGGTCGGGAGCGTGCAGCCGGTGCCGGATGACACCGCCGGGTGGGTTCAGGGAGCGAAGGGCGTCGCCGGAGGTGCCGTGCGCCTGACGGGCAGCTACCGCTGACGCGGACCAGCTGACGGGCAGCTACCGCTGACGCGGACCAGCCGACGGGCACCTGCCGCTGACGCGGTCCAGCTGGCGGATGCCGGCCGCCGCCAAGGACCGCCAGACCCTGCCGCGCATCGCGTCCCGTCGCGACGTGGGCAAGCGTCCAGGTTCCTCGGATGCAAGGCGCGTACCGTGATCGGCGCTCGGTGGTTCCGAGCATGCCGGGCATGCGAGGCCTGAGGAGGTGCCTGATGACATCGGACGCCGAGCGGCTGCGAGCGCAGCAGTCGATCGCGCAGCAGTCGTCACCCGTGCACCCGCAGCCATCCGCTGCGCGGCACCGACCGTCGGGATGGCGGGCGCCCGCGCAGAGCAGTTCCGTGCCCGACGGCTCGCCTCCGTACGCAGCTCCATCTCCAGGCTTCCCACCGCAGCCGGGGCCGTTCGGCGACCAGGATGCGCCGCTGATCCACCCCGCGGCAGCACAGGCGTCCGACGTGGTCGCCTACGGTGTCCCCGTCTACCGGGCACCGGTCTACGGCCCGCCTCCGCAGCAGGCGCGCGGTCTCTCGATCACCGCGCTGGTGCTCGGAATCTGCTCGTTCGTGTTCGCGTGGACGCTCATCGTGGTGCCCATCATGGGGATGGTGTTCGGACTGATCGCGCTGCGCCGCGAGCCTGCGGGCAAGACCATGGCCACCATCGGCCTGGTGGGTTCGGGTGTTGGCCTGCTGTGGGTGCTGCTGTTCTACCTGGTGCCGTTCGGGGCGTTCTTCTCCGCGCTGCTGCTGAGCGGCCTGTTCTGACCGGTGCCGCAGTGGTGGGCGCGTTCCCGCTCGCTGACGCGTAGGCTCGGGGTACGCGGCACGCGCCCGCAAGCACCGGCATCGATCATCCGAGGAATCCCATGACCTACACGCCCCCCGAGCAGCCCGCTCAGCAGCCCGGCCAGCCTGCCGGCTACCAGCCCGCCGGGTACCAGCCCGCCGGCTACCAGTCCGCCGGCTACCAGTCCGCGCAGGGCGCAGATCAGGGCTACGGCAACTACGCCGCAGCCGCCTCCACGTCGAAGAAGCTGTCGATGTGGGGCCTCATCCTGGGCATCTCCAGCATCATCATCCCGATCTGGATCAACGCCATCGCGGGCGCCGTGCTCTCGGGCATCGGCCTCGCCAAGGAGCCTCAGGGCAAGACGATGGCTATCTGGGGCCTGGTGACCTCGGTGCTGGGATTCATCTGGGCCTTCATCTTCTGGCCGCTCATCATCACCGTGATCTTCGCCGCCGCCGTCTCGGCGGAGTACGGCTACTGAGCGAAGACTCACGAGCGAAGGGCCTGCCGCGAGGCAGGCCCTTCGTCGTCTCCGGCGCGGATGACCCGCGGTCAGCACTCGATGTAGGTCACGGCGAGGCCGCCGAGCGCTGTCTCCTTGTACTTGTCGCTCATGTCGGCGCCCGTGCGGCGCATCGTCTCGACGGCGGTGTCGAGCGAGACGTAGTGCGTGCCGTCGCCCTGCTGGGCCATGCGCGCGGCGTTGATCGCCTTCACGCTCGCCATCGCATTGCGCTCGATGCACGGGATCTGCACGAGGCCCTTGATCGGATCGCACGTGAGCCCGAGGTTGTGCTCGATGCCGATCTCGGCGGCATTCTCGATCTGCTCGGGCGTCGCCCCGAGCACCGAGGCGAAGCCGGCCGCCGCCATCGCGCACGCGGAGCCCACCTCGCCCTGGCATCCGACCTCGGCGCCGGAGATCGAGGCGTTCGACTTGATGATGATCCCGATCGCGCCGGCCACCAGCAGGAACCGCACCTGCCAAGACAGCTCGTCCTCGACGCAGTTGGCGAACCGGTCGGCGTAGTGCATGACAGCGGGGATGATGCCGGCTGCGCCGTTGGTGGGCGCGGTGACGACGCGTGCGCCGGCCGCGTTCTCCTCGTTGACGGCGAGCGCATAGAGGTTGACCCACTCCATGCCCTCCAGCAGATCCGGGCGCCCCTGCTTGGGCGTCGCATCGCGCTCGACGAGCTTCTCGTGCCATTCCAGCGAGCGCCGTTTCACGTCGAGGCCTCCCGGCAGGATGCCGGGTGTCCGGATGCCGCTGGTGACGCACTCCTGCATGACGGTCCAGATGCGCTCGAGCTGTGCGATGGTCTCCTCGCGGGAGCGCCAGGCCGACTCGTTCTCGAGCATCAGCTCCGGCACCGAGAGCCCCGTCTCGCGACAGAGCGCCACCAGCTCGTCGCCCATCGTGAACGGATGCGGCACCGCGTGCAGCTGCGCCGCTGGCGCGGGCACCGGCGACAGCACGTCGCCCTCGTCGTGCCGCATCACGAAGCCACCGCCGATCGAGTAGTAGCCCGCCGTCGCGATCGTGTCGTCCGCCGCGTCGTACGCGGTGATGCGCAGCGCATTGGGGTGCTCGCGACGCACCGTGAGCGGCCGGAACACGAACACCTTCGCCTCGTCGAACGGCACCGTCAGGCGTCCGCCGAGCGAGAGCTCCCCGGCTGCCCGGATCGCCTCGAGCGTCGACGTGATCTGCGGCGTCTCGACGGTGTCGGGAGCAAGGCCCGAGAGGCCCAGCATGATGGCCGTGTCGGTGCCGTGCCCGGATCCTGTCGCGCCCAACGATCCGAGCAGGTCGACCCGCAGGCGCGCGGTCGCGTCGAACCTGCCACTCGCCTCCAGCTGCTCGACGAAGTCGAGCGCGGCCCGCATCGGTCCGACCGTGTGGGAGGACGATGGACCGATGCCGATCTTGAACAGATCGAGCACCGAGAGGGACTCGAAGACCGGTGCGGTTGCGGTGGCGTGGGTGCCGACCTCTGTCGGCTCCTGTGCCCTGCCGTTGGTGATGGCGTGCGAGGTCACGATCAGCTCCTTCGCTGGAGAGCGCCCGGAGCCGATGGTGTCAGCTCAGGCGCTGCGGCCCGTCTGGTACTCGTCAGCGTAGTCGTCGTCGTCGGACTCGACCTCTGCGTAGTCGGCCCACTTCTCGAGCTCCGCAGCGTCTGCGGTTCCACCGAGCTCCGACTGCAGCGCGTTGTAGTTGATGTTCGGGCTGTACGACTTCAGCTCACGCGCGATCTTCGTGTGCTTTGCCTTCTGGCGACCACGACCCATGCTGGACCCCCTTGCTACTGGCGTCGGTGCAATGACTGACGAACGATGGGAGAACTTCCTCTAACAAGTCCAACTGCGATCATACCATCGAGCCTGTCGATCGGCTGTGTCGGGGCCTGGGATGTGGACAGCGCTCGGAATGGCTCAGATCGCGGTCGCCGGCACCAGCGCCGCGCCGAGCAGCAGGCCCAGGCCGGCGGCTGCCGCGCCACCGACCACGGTCACGACGATCGTCGCGAGGCCGTGGCCCCGCCGGCGCCGCTCGAGCTGCTCGACCGCCTGTGTGGCGAACGCCGAGTACGTCGAGAGCCCGCCGCAGAAGCCGGTGACGAGGATGGCGCGCCAGGTGGCGTCGAGCGGCAGCAGGCTGACGCAGAACCCTGCGAGGAGGCTCGCGACGAGGTTCACGGCGATCGTGGCCCGCACGGGCCATCCACCCGCGAGCACGCCGGTGAGGAAGCGCGCCGCGGCGCCCAGCCCGCCCGCGATCGCGATGCCCAGCAGCTCGATGGCGGTCATGCCGCCCTGCGCTTCGTCAGCATGCGACCGAGGGCGAGGCCGAGCCACGCGGACAGCATGCACAGCGCGAGCATGCCGGCCGCGAGCGCCATGCCCGGCAGCGCCGGGATGATCGTGGCGAACCCGCCCGAGCTCGCCGAGGCCGAGACGCTCGCGAGCGCCACCGCGCTGAAGGTCGTGAATCCGCCCAGCACGCCGGCTCCGATGCCATGCCGCAGCCATGCGGGCGCGTCGGCGAGGGCCGCGACCGAGACGCCCAGCAGTGCTGAGCCCACCGCGTTGACCGCGAACAGCAGCCACCACTCGGGGATGGCCTCCTGGAGCAGCGCCCGTGCTGCAGTGCCGAGCGCGCCACCGACGAGCACGGCGAGCACGGATCGCAGCAGCATCCGACCAGCGTAGGCCGCTGCCCGAGCGGCGGGCGCCAGACGCCGATCGGCCTTGACATTGACGGTGCGTCAACCCCTAGCGTCGTGCCCATGGAATGGTCGATCCAGCGCATTGCGAAGCTGGCAGGAGTCTCGAGCCGCACGCTGCGGCACTACGACGCCGTCGGCATCCTTCGACCCGCGCGCACGGATGCGAGCGGGATGCGCTGGTACGACGAGGCGAGCCTCGTCCGCCTGCAGCGGATCCTGCTGCTGCGCGGGCTCGGCGTCGGCATTGGCACGATCGCCGAGAGCCTCGAGCGCGCGACCGATGAGGAGGCGCTCACGGCGCACCTCGTCGACCTCGAGCGCGAGGCGACCCGCATCCAGCGCCAGATCCGCGCCGTCGAGCAGACGCTGCGGGCACGAGAGGGAGGAACCGCCATGACGGCAGAGGAAGCGCTCGACGGATTCGACCAGGGTCGGTACGAGCAGGAAGTGACCGAGCGCTGGGGCGCTGACGCGTGGCAGCGGAGCCAGCAGTGGTGGGGAGGCATCTCCGACGGCGACAAGCGCGCCTTCCAGCAGGAGCACCTCGACCTCGCGGCCGGGTATGCGGCGGCGCAGGCGGCGGGAGAGCGCCCCGACGGCGCACGGGTGCAGGAGCTCGTCGAGCGGCACTACCGCTGGGTGGGGCATGGCTGGCAGCGAGCGCCCGAGCTCGACGCGTTCGCGGGGCTGGGCGAGATGTACGTGGCCGATGCGCGCTTCGCCGCCAACTACGGCGGCACCGAGGGTGCGGCGTTCGTGCGCGACGCCATCCGAGCGTTCGTCGCGGAGCGCCAGCAGTAGTCGCTCCGCCCGGGGCGGATGCAGAGCGCACCCATATCCGGTGATGCTTGGATGTGCGGGTGCATCTGCTCTCGCTCGCCAGTATGAAGAACAAGGCGCTGGTCGCGCTTGTCACGATCTGCATCGCCATCTTCGGAGGGGTCGCGCTCGCGAGCCTGAAGACAGAGCTCACGCCCGAGCTCGAACTGCCCGCCGTGGTCGTCTCGACGACGATGCCGGGCGCGAGCCCCGAGATCGTGAGCGCCGATATCACCGCCCCGATCGAGGCGGCCGTGCAATCGGTGCCCGGCCTCGAGGGCACGACGGGCACATCGTCGACCGGCGTGAGCCTCGTGGTCGCGGAATTCGCCTACGGCGTGAACATGGCGACCACCGAGCAGCGCGTGCAGCAGGCCGTCAACCGCATCGGCGCGCAGCTGCCCGACGGCGCCGAGCCCACGGTGCTCACGGGCTCGATCGCTGACTTCCCGGTGCTGCAGATCGCCATCACGGGTGGCGGCGATGCGGCAGCGCTCGTCGATCGCATCGAGACGGTGGCCGTGCCGCAGCTGGAGCGCACCGACGGTGTGCGCGCGGTGCAGGTGCAGGGCGCCCCCGGGCAGCGCATCACGATCAGCCCGGACGATGCCGCCCTCACCGCACTGGGGCTCTCGCGCGCGAGCATCTCCGATGCGATCGACCAGCACGGCCAGCTGCTGCCGGGCGGCACGGTCGACGACGACGGGCAGACGCTCAGCGTGCAGATCGGCGCGCGGCTTGCCTCGGTCGCGGATGTCGCCTCGCTGCCCCTCACCGGCGGCAGCACCGATGCGGCGACCACCATTGGCGAGGTCGCGGACGTGGCCCTCGCCGAGGATCCGGTGTCGTCGATCGCACTCGTCGACGGGGAGCCCGCGATCATCCTCTCGATCACGAAGACGCAGGCGTCCAACACCGTCGACGTCTCGCATGCCGTGCAGGAGCTGCTGCCCGCGATCCAGGCCGACCTGGGCGACGACGTCACGATCACGACGATCCTCGATCAGGCCCCCTACATCGAGCAGTCGATCGAGGCGCTCGCCGTCGAGGGCGTGCTGGGCCTCGTGTTCGCCGTCCTCGTGATCCTCGTCTTCCTGTGGTCGCTGCGCTCGACGATCGTCACGGCGATCTCGATCCCGATGTCGGTGCTCATGACGTTCATCGGCATGTGGGGGTCGGGCTTCTCGCTCAACGTGCTCACGCTGGGTGCCCTGACCATCTCGATCGGCCGCGTCGTCGACGATTCGATCGTCGTGATCGAGAACATCAAGCGGCATCTGTCCTTCGAGCCTTCGAAGGCGAAGGCGATCGTGGATGCCGTGCGGGAGGTCGCGGGCGCCATCACCGCGTCGACCATCTCGACCGTCATCGTCTTCCTGCCGCTCGCGTTCGTCAGCGACATCACCGGCGAGCTCTTCCGCCCGTTCGCGCTCACCGTCACGATCGCGCTGCTCTCGTCGCTCGTGATCTCGCTCACGATCGTGCCCGTGCTGGCCTCCTGGCTGCTGAAGCAGCCGAAGGAGCTGGTCGAGGCGACTGCCGCCGCTGCAGCAGAGCCCGAGCGGCTCGCTGCACCGACCCGTGTGCGCCGCGGCCTCTTCGGCCGCCGCCTCGCCCGAGCTCCCGAGTCCCGCGACTCGGTGCCAGCGCTCGCGTCGACGGTGCGCTCGGACGAGCGACGAGATCGTGGCTCGGCGGTGCCCGCGCCTCGCGACGCCGCGCTCGAGGAGCGACCGGATCGCCTGCGCCGCGCGTACCGGCCGGTGCTGCTCGCGACACTGCGCAAGCCGTGGCTCGTGCTCGTCGGCGCCGTCGTGGTGCTCGGCGCGAGCGCCGCCGCCGTGCCGCTCATGGCCACGAACTTCCTGGGCGACGACGGCCAGACCACCGTGCAGCTCTCGCAGGAGCTCGAGCCGGGCGCATCGCTCGACACGCAGCTCGAGGCCGCAGAGGAGCTCTCCGCGCAGCTCGAGCGGGTCGACGGCATCGAGACGGTCTCCGCGACCGTCTCGGGCGGCAGCCCGTTCGCAGCCTTCACCGGCGGCGGAGGGGGCGGCAGCTCGATCCGCTACGGCGTCATCGCGGTCGACGGCACCGACATGGAGGCGCTGCGGGCCCGCATCCTCGAGCTCGGCGAGGCGGCGCCCGGCGAGGTCACGATCGGCGGGTCGGGCGGCCTCGGCGGCAGCGACATCACCATCGAGGTCCAGGGTCCGACGCCCGACGTCGTCGAGGCGGCCACCGCATCCGTCGCCGACGCCGTGCAGGGGATCGAGGGCGTCGCGCAGGTCACCGACTCGCTCGCCGGCGCCCAGCCGCTCGTGCAGGTCGCGGTCGACCGCGAGCTCACCGCGAGCCTGGGCCTGAGCGAGGCGGCAGTCTCGGGGCTCGTCGCGCAGGCCATGCAGCCGACCCCCATCGGCGACATCCAGCTCGATGGTTCGCTCGTGCGCATCTACCTGGATGCGATCGCCCCCGCGGGCACGCTGCAGGAGCTGCGCGACCTCGAGCTGCCCACGCCGACCGGTCCGCTGCCGCTGTCGGATGTTGCTGAGGTCACCGAAGTCACCGGCCCCGTCTCGATCTCGACGAGCGACGGCAGCCGCACGGCGACGGTCACCGTGACCCCGGATGCCGCGGACGTCGGCGGCCTCTCCGCCCGCGTGCAGAGCGAGCTCGACGCGCTCGCGCTCGACGATGGTGCGACCGCCCAGATCGGCGGCGCCGCCACCCAGATCACGGAGGCCTTCACGCAGCTCGGCATCGCCGCACTCGTCGCGATCCTGCTCGTCTACGTGGTCATGGTCGCGACGTTCAAGAGCCTGCTGCAGCCGTTCCTGCTGCTGGTCTCCGTGCCGTTCGCCGCGACCGGCGCGATCGCGATGCAGCTCATCACCGGGGTGCCGCTCGGCGTCGCCTCCATGGTCGGCGTGCTGATGCTGATCGGCATCGTGGTGACCAACGCGATCGTCCTCATCGATCTCGTCAACCAGTACCGCGACCGCGGACGCTCCGTGCGCGACGCGCTCCTCGAGGGTGCCGAGCGGCGCCTGCGACCCATCCTCATGACGGCGGCGGCGACGATCTTCGCGCTGATCCCGATGGCGGCCGGCATCACGGGCCAGGGCGGGTTCATCTCGCAGCCGCTCGCGATCGTTGTGATCGGCGGGCTCATCTCGTCGACGCTGCTGACGCTCATCGTGCTGCCCGTGCTCTACCTGCTCGTGGAGGGCGCGATCGAGCGGCGCCGCGTGCAGCGCGGCACGGGCACTCGTGCAGAGCGTCGGGGCGAGCTCGCAGCGGCGGGCGGACGCTGACGGCGTTCCCAGCCGATCCCTGGCTGGCGTTGGTTGAATGATCCCCGTTCACGGCAGCTCATCGACCGAGTGCCGGTTCGCCCCGTTCGCCAAGGAGAGGGAGGAGCCCGCCGGTGCCGAGCTTCCTGATCATCCACTCCGCGCTGCACGATGGTGACCTGAGCGCCTATCGGCAACCGCCGACCCTCGACATCTCGGGCATGAGGGCTTCGCTCGACTGGGGCGACATCACGCTCCACGTGCCTGCGGGAGACCTTCCCATCACCGTCTACGTGACGCGCTCGAACGGCCAGGTCGAGGGGGCCACCATCACCGTGCGGGCCCCGGCAGGCACGGGCACGCGCCTCACCTTCGTGCCGCCGGTGCAGCCGGGCGGGCGCTCGCTGCTGCGCATCGACGGGCAGTGGCCGGCGGATGCGACCATGCACTACTACGCGGCACGCGACGCTCGCGCGCTGCAGCAGCCGACGCAGCCGATGCCGTGGAAGGGCCCAGGGCAGTCCTCGCAGCCGCGGCACCCGCAGCAGTCGCAGGCGCCAGAGCAGCCGCAGGGGCAGCGCGAGTCGCAGCCAGCGGAAGGCGTGCGCGTCGTCAGCCCCGTGCTCGGACGCCTGGATTCGCCGACCCCACCCATCGGGCCCACGCCGGGATCCACCGGTGCGGTGCCGCTGCAGCCGTCATCCTTCGGGCACGAGCAGGGCGCCCGCGTCGACCCGATCCGTGCATCGGCGCCGACGTCGCGTTCCGGAGGGCAGCCACCGCCGGCGCCGTCCTTCGGACAGCGATCGGAGCGGGCCGAGCACGACGGCCGAATCCGCGAGCGGGCGGGCGGCGATCAGCCTCCGTCGATCCCCACGCCAGCGGAGTTCCATCGACTCGAGCAGCAGGCAGCCGAGGCGCAGCGACGTGTCTACGATGCCTGGCAGGCCCAGCAGCGACCGCCAGGTGCCCTGCAGCCGAGCGACGCGCCGCTCCCGGTCGGGCTGCCGGCGAGCCCGGGGCAGCCGCAGGCGAACTGGTACCCGGATCCCTTCCGGCGGGCGGATGTGCGCTGGTTCGACGGCCGGCAGTGGACCGCATCGATCATGCGCGGCGGAGTGCGAGGCACCGACCAGCCGGGCTGACGAGGGTTGCCCCTGTCGCGAGCGACGGTCGTGCCGTACAGTGGGGAGGTCGGCTCGGGACGAACGCGTGTGCGTTGCAATGGAGTGTCTCCGCGGCCGGATTCCCGCGAGCATCCTCGCGGTTGACCACGATGCCCGCGATGACTGCGGCACGACCTGCGCGATGTTCACTCCCGCGCGCACAGAGAAGACGAGCAATGGCACGGAACGACTCGCGCCCCACGGGCGCCCGACGACCGAACGACCGAGACGCCGATCGACCCGGCTCCCGCAGCAAGGGGCACCGCGGCTTCCGCGAGGAGCAGCCGTCGAAGGGCCGCTGGAACCGCGACGATCGCGATCGCCGCGATGGCGGCGCCCGCACGGGCGGCCGCCCCAGCGCCGGTCGCCCGAACTGGACGCCGCCCGAGGAGCGCAACTCCCACCGCGGTGGCCCCTCGTTCCGCACTCGCGGCGGCGCCCAGGGCGGCCGCGATCAGCAGGGTGACGACCGCCTGCATCGCGGCGAGCGCCCCCGTGGCTTCGATCGTGCCCGTGACGAGCAGCGGGGACGCGGCGCAGGCGCCGCAGCATCGCGGCGCGGCGATCGTCGCTTCGACGATCGCGCACCGCGCCGCGATGACCGCGGCTTCGGCGACCGTCGCGAGCAGGGCGAGTGGCGCTTCGACGACCGTCCGCGCCGCGATGACCGCGCGCCCCGCCGTGACGATCGCGGTGAGCGGCGCTTCGACGACCGCCCCCGCGGTGATGACCGCGGCGGGCGCCGCTTCGACGACCGCCCGAAGCGCGACGACCGCGCACCGCGCCGCGATGACCGCGGCGAGCGTCGCTTCGACGACCGCCCCCGCCGCGATGACCGCGACCGCAGCTTCGGCGATCGCCGCGAGCAGGGTCAGCGTCGCTTCGACGACCGCGGCCCGAAGCGCGACGACCGCGCGCCCCGCCGTGACGACCGCGGTGAGCGTCGCTTCGACGATCGCCCCCGCCGCGAGGACCGCGGCGAGCGTCGCTTCGATGACCGCCCCCGCCGCGACGACCGCGCCCCGCGCCGCGACGACCGCGCCCCGCGCCGCGACCGCTTCGACGAGCAGCCGCGCCGCGACAGCACCTACTACCCGTCGAAGGAATCGAACCCCTTCCAGCCGAAGGACGACGTCGTGCTCGAGCGCCTCGAGGCGACCTCGATCCGCGCCGAGGACGTCGAGGGCGTCTCGTTCGCCGACCTCGGCATCGGCGACAGCATCTCCCGTGCGCTGACCGGGATGGGCGCGACCTCCCCGTTCCCGATCCAGGCAGCCACGATCCCGGATGTGATGGCGGGCCGCGACGTGCTCGGCCGCGGCCGCACCGGATCCGGCAAGAGCATCGCCTTCGGCGCGCCGATCGTCGAGATGCTGCTGCGCGGCCGCTCCGAGCGTCGCGAGCTCGGACGGGCGCCGCGCGCGCTCGTGCTGGCTCCCACGCGCGAGCTCGCCCAGCAGCTCAACCACACGATCATGACGCTCGGCCGCGAGGTGGGCGTGTTCACGACCGTCATCGTGGGCGGCGTCAAGCAGGATCGCCAGGTCGAGGCGCTGCGTCGCGGCGTCGACATCGTGATCGGCACCCCAGGCCGCATCGAGGATCTCGTCGAGCAGCGCAGGCTCAACCTGGGCGCCGTCGAGATCGCGGTGGTCGACGAGGCCGACCACATGTGCGAGCTCGGATTCCTCGAGCCCGTGCAGCGCATCCTCCGTCGCACCAAGCCGGGCAGCCAGAAGCTGCTCTTCTCGGCGACGCTCGACGCAGAGGTGCAGACCATCGTCAAGGAGTTCCTGCCGGAGCCGGCCGTGCACGAGGTGGCGGGCGAGGAGCAGTCGACCTCGACGATCGACCACCAGATCCTCGTCACCGACCGCTACGACAAGGATGCGGTGCTCGAGCAGATGGTGCAGAACCCGGGGCGCGTCCTCGTCTTCACCCGCACGCGCGCCTACGCCGAGCGGCTCGCCGAGCAGTTCAGCGACGCAGGCATTGCGGCGGTCAGCCTGCACGGCGACCTCACGCAGGCCAAGCGCACCCGCTCGCTCGAGAAGTTCAAGCGGGGCAAGGTCGACGTGCTGGTCGCGACGGATGTCGCAGCCCGCGGCATCCACATCGACGACATCGCGCTCGTCGTGCAGGCCGATCCGCCGGACGAGTACAAGACGTACATGCACCGGGCCGGCCGCACGGGCCGCGCGGGCCACGATGGTCGCGTCGTCACCGTGATCGCCCCGGCGCGCCGCAAGCGAACCCAGCAGCTGCTGGACCGCGCCGAGATCGAGGCGCCGATGATCCCCGTGCGCCCCGGTGACGACCTGCTCGACACGCTCACGGCACCGCCGGCAGCATCCGTAGCACCCGAGCTGGAATCGGCCGGCGCCGTCGACGCCCGCTGACGCCGCCCGCCCGCGCGACCCCTGCACAACGCAAGCCCGCCGCCCGCCGGCGAGGCCCCTGCACAACGCAAGCCCGCGCACCCGGAACCGGCCCGGATCCGAACGATCCGGGCCGGCTCCGGCGCGGTCGCCTGGGCGGGCTTGCGTTGTGCTGAGGCTGGCGTAGCGTTGGAGCCATGCGCATCGTCGTGATCGGCGGAACAGGGAACTCGGGCTCAGCCATCGTGCGAGCGCTCGCGAGACGCAATGCCGACGTGCATCCCCTGTCGCGCTCCGGGAAGGCCATCGCAGGCGCCTCCGGTGTGAAGGCCGACATCGTCTCGGGGGAGGGGCTCGACGCCGCGCTCGAGGGCGCCGAGGTGATCGTCGACGCGTGCAATTCGCGCAACCCCATCGATCCGAAGCCCTTCACGATCGGGGCTCGCAACATCGTGCACGCAGCCGAGCGTGCCGGTGTGCAGCGCGCGGTGGTGCTCTCGATCCTCGGCGTCGAGCGATCGAAGCTCTCGTACCACCGTCGCAAGCACGAGCAGGAGCTCACCTACCTGAACTCCGCGATCGACACCTCGATCGTGCGCGCCGCGCAGTTCCACGAATGGTCGGTCGACCAGTTCGAGGCGGGATCGGCACTCGGCGCCATCCCGGTCGTGCTCGGCGGCCGGATGCAGCCGGTGGCGGTCAGCGAGGTCGCCGAGCTGTGCGCCGACGAGGCGCTCGACCCGAGCGGCAAGCGCTTCGTCGAGATCGCCGGTCCGCACGTGCGGCTCTCGCGCGATCTGGCGAAGGCCTGGCAGGCGGCGACCGGCGCCCGCGGGATCATCGTCAATGGTCCGTTCCCGCCGTCCGTGCTCGACTACATGCGCTCCGGTGCGAACTTCACAGAGCAGCACAAGGGCACGATCACGTTCGAGGAATGGCTCTCGCGCCGACGCTGATCCACGGCACCCCACAGCTCGGGCTCGTGCGGCGCGGCGCGTCACCGGTGCCACCTAGGCTGGATGGTTGACGGCCGCGAAGGGGGATTCGTGACGGACGCGAAGCACGATGAGTGGGCTCCGCCCAGCGACGACGACGCACCCGAGCCGTGGGACTCGTGGGATGCACCGGACGACGGGTGGATGCCGCCGGCCGACATCGACGCGCCGACGGCGTCCCCCTCGGCCGGGTCCTCCGGCGTCCGCACCGGCCAGCGCTCGGCGCCCGCGCGATCGCCGGGGGTTGCCGCATCCGCCAAGGCTGCGAGCCCGCTCGAGGCGCTCACCCGCGTGTGGGGCTACGACGCGTTCCGCGACCAGCAGGCCGCGATCATCGACGACGTGGTCGCCGGGCGCGATGCTGTCGTGCTCATGCCCACTGGCGGCGGCAAGAGCCTCTGCTACCAGATCCCGTCGCTCGTGCGCGAGGGCACCGGCGTGGTCATCAGCCCGCTCATCGCCCTCATGCACGACCAGGTCGATGCGCTCGAGCAGCTCGGTGTCCGTGCGGCCTACCTGAACTCCACCCAGTCGATCGACGAGCGCCGCGATGTGGAGCGACGACTGCTCGCGGGCGAGCTCGACATGCTCTACCTGGCGCCCGAGCGGCTGCCGGTCGCGCAGAGCCTGCTCGACGCGGCCCCGATCGCGCTGTTCGCGATCGATGAGGCGCACTGCGTGAGCCAGTGGGGCCACGACTTCCGCCCCGACTACCTGCAGCTGTCGGTGCTGGGGGAGCGCTGGCCGGAGGTGCCGCGCGTCGCGCTCACCGCCACCGCCACCGTCGAGACGCGCGCCGAGATCGTCGAGCGCCTGGGCCTGCAGGATGCGCAGGTGTACGTGTCGAGCTTCGACCGCCCCAACATCCAGTACCGCATCGCGCCGAAGCAGGATGCGAAGGCGCAGCTGCTGCGCATCATCCGCGACGAGCACCCGGGCGCGACGGGCATCGTCTACTGCCTCTCGCGCAAGTCGGTCGAGTCGACCGCCGAGTGGCTGCGCACCCAGGGCATCGATGCGCTGCCGTACCACGCGGGCCTCGACGCCGGCGTCCGCGGCGCGAACCAGCAGCGCTTCCTGCGCGAGGACGGCGTCGTCATGGTTGCGACGATCGCCTTCGGCATGGGCATCGACAAGCCCGACGTGCGCTTCGTCGCGCACCTCGATTTGCCGAAATCGGTCGAGGGCTACTACCAGGAGACCGGCCGCGCCGGCCGCGACGGAGAGGCATCCACCGCCTGGCTCGCGTACGGCCTGCAGGATGTGGTGCAGCAGCGCCGGATGATCTCCGAGGGCGTCGGCGATGCGCAGCGCAAGCGCAACCAGACGATGCACCTCGATGCGATGCTCGCGCTCTGCGAGACGGTCGAATGCCGCCGCGTGCAGCTGCTCGCCTACTTCGGCGAGCCGAGCTCGCCCTGCGGCAACTGCGACACGTGCCTCACGCCGCCCGACTCCTACGACGGCACCGTGCCGGCGCAGAAGATGCTCTCCACGATCGTGCGGCTGCAGCGCGAGCGGCGGCAGGCCTACGGCGCAGGCCACCTGGTCGACATCCTCACGGGCGCCGACACGGAGCGCATCCGCCGCTTCGGACATGACCAGCTCGCCACCTACGGCATCGGCACCGACCTGCCGGCCACGCAGTGGCGGGGGATCGTGCGGCAGCTGCTCGCGCAGGGAATGCTGCAGGTGCAGGGCGAGTACGGCGTGCTCGCGATGACGGAGGCATCTGCATCGGTGCTCGCCGGCGAGCGCGAGGTGCGGCTGCGCCACGAGACGAAGGCGCCCGCGAAGGTCGCGAAGCGCTCCGCGTCGACGCTGCAGCTCGACGATGCGCAGCAGGGCATCTTCCAGGCGCTGCGCTCCTGGCGTGCGAGCACCGCGAAGGAGCAGGCGGTGCCGGCGTACGTCGTCTTCAACGACAGGACGCTCGCCGCGATCGCCGAGCGGAAGCCCGCGACCATGGTCGAGCTGTCGACCATCTCCGGCGTGGGTGAAGCGAAGCTCGAGCGCTACGGCGAATCGGTGCTGGAGGTGCTGGCAACGACATGAGCGACCGCGTGCGTCTCGACGTCTGGATCTGGGCGGTGCGACTCGTGAAGACGCGCGCCGGCGCGACCGAGGCGTGCAGGGGCGGGCATGTGAAGGTCGGCGGCCAGCCGGCGAAGGCCTCGCAGCAGGTGCGCCTCGGCGACGAGGTGCGCGTGCGCATCCACGGGTTCGATCGGATCGTGATCGTCAAGCAGCTGCTGAAGAAGCGGGTGGCAGCGCCGGCGGCGGCGGAGGCGATCGAGGATCGTTCGCCGCCCCGACCGACGGCGATCGAGGCAGCCCAGGTGCCGCACAGGCCGCGCGGTGCGGGCCGCCCGTCGAGCCGCGAGCGACGCGAGATCGATCGGCTTCGCGGCCGGTCGGAGTGACGCGTCGAGGGATCGCTAGCCGAGGGGCCACTGACCGAGGCTGGCACTGGTGACGAGGCCCATCACCACGACGGTCCCGAACGCGAGCACGAACAGGCTCGCGACGATCGCGATCCACCAGCCGACGGTGCTGAGGGTGCCGCTGGCGCTCCTGGCGAGCACGACGCCGCCGATGAGCGCCGCGGTCGATGCTGCCAGCAGCAGGAGAAGCATCGTGATCGTCACAACCTCGGTGCTCATGCGCGCAGTGAACCAGCCGAGACTGCGTATGGGCTGTGCCGCTCAGCCCATCTCGACGAACATGCGGCCGAGCATCAGCAGCGAGGGCATGAGGATGACCGTGCCGACCACGAGCAGCCCGACGCCCAGCGCCAGGAAGGGGCGCGATGTGGAGTCATCGCGCCTGCGCAGGCCCACCACGAGCATGACGATGCCGCCGGCGATCAGCGCGAGCGCGAGCGCGAGCATTGCGATGAACAGGATCGAGAGCATGCCGGAGGCCATGGCGCGATGGTAGCCCGAGCCGCCGGTTAGGCTGGTGGGCGTGTCTCGAACCGCCGTCTCGCCCCTGATCGCCCGCTCATGGCTGCTCGTGCCCGCCTCGAGACCTGAGCTGTTCGAGATCGCCCAGGAGAGCGAAGCCGACGCGATCATCATCGACATCGAGGATGCTGTGGCGGCGAAGGACAAGGTGCAGGCGCGTGCCGACACCGTCGCGTGGCTCTCCAGCGGCCACCGGGCGTGGGTGCGCATCAACGATGCGGCGAGCGAGTTCTGGAGCACGGATCTCGCAGACCTCAAGGACGCTCCCGGCCTCGAGGGCGTGATGCTCGCGAAGACCGAGTCGGCCAGCCACGTCGACGACACCGCCGACCGGCTGCCGGAGGGCATGCCGATCCTCGCGCTCGTCGAGACCGCGCGAGGCGTGCTCCACGTCGAGCGGATCGCATCGGCGCCCTCGACGTTCCGCCTCGCGTTCGGCACGGGCGACTTCAAGCGCGACACCGCGACGGGCGATGACCCGATCGCGCTCGCCTACGCCCGCTCGCAGCTTGTGATCGCGTCGCGGGCCGCGCGGCTGCCGGCGCCCATCGACGGACCGACGCTGTCGGCCGATGCGCTCGTCGAGGGCACGCGACTGTCGAAGGAGATGGGCATGTCGGGCAAGCTGTGCCTCACGCACACGCAGGCTGCGACCATCAACGCCGGGCTTGCACCCAGCGAGGAGGACGTGGCGTGGGCGCACGCCTTCGTGCGTGCCTTCGAGGAATCGGGCGGCAAGATCACCGACGGCAGCGACCTGCCCCGCCTCGCTCGCGCGCAGAAGATCCAGACGCAGGCGCGTGACTTCGGCATCGAGGTCGACGAAGCAACGCTCGACAGCCTCAACTACTGACGGCATGACGATGGCGGGGCGCCGGAGCGCCCCGCCATCGTCGTGACGCGTCAGTGGTTGAACGTGTCCTTGACGTCGTTGCCGGCGTCCTTGACGTGCTCGCCCGCCTGGTTCGCGTTGGCGACGGTCTGGTCCTTGTGACCCTCCGCCTCCATGCTCTCGTTGTCGGTGGCGTCGCCGAGGCCTTCCTTGGCCTTGCCGACGGCATCCTTGGCTGCGTTCGAGATCTTGTCATCGAGACCCATGTGAACCTCCTTGATCGTTGGGAGCGATTGCTCCGGGGTACAACCTAGGAGCGCAGCCTGGGAGGACGCTCCATCACCGCCGACGCGGCCCCCGCGCGTCGACGACGGGAATCGGCGCTGTCGTCACCGGGGGCCCGTAGGTGCCCGGCGTGGACGCATCCGCCTTCAGCTGCGCAACGCGAGCTCGATCGTCGAGCGCCTCCTCCATCGCCGACTTCTGGCGCAGCGGGGGAGCCTTGAAGAAGATCGCGAGCACGAAGGCCACCGCGACGGCGGCGAGGCCGACCCAGAACGGCCCTGTGGCAGCCGTGTTGAACCCATCGAGGAACGGCGCGGCGAGCCGCGGGTCCGCGGTGTTGAGGAAGGAGGAGTCGTTGTTGAGGGCGCTGCCGATCTGCTGCGGCTGCTGCAGCACGTCGAGGATCCGCGCGTTGTCGGGATCGGCGACCACCTGCGGATCCTGCGCGGCAGCCTCGAGCTGCGCCCGCAGGTCGCGGCGCCCGAACGCATCCTCCAGCGTCTGCGGCAGGCGGGCGTAGAGCAGCGAGAAGGCGACGGCGACGCCTGTGGTGCCTCCCAGCTGCCGGAAGAAGGTGGCCGCGCTGGTCGCGACACCCAGGTCCTTCGCGCGCACCGCGTTCTGCGAGGCGATGGTCAGCGTCTGCATGAGCTGGCCGAGGCCGAGCCCGATGAAGAGCTGTGCGAGCAGCAGCGTCCACAGCGGGCTGTCGAACTGCAGCGTCACGAGCACGCCGTACCCGACCGCCATGACGCCGAAACCGATGACCGGGAAGAGGCGGTAGCGGCCGGTGCGGCCGATGATCTGGCCGGAGCCGATCGACGCGATCATGAGGCCGAGGATCATGGGCAGGGTCGCGAAGCCCGCCTCTGTGGGGTTCATGCCGTGGACGATCTGCAGCACGAACGGGATCATCATCATCGCGGCGAACATGCCGAAGCCCGTGAGGACGCCCAGCAGCGTGGCCATCGAGAAGGTGCTGCTGCGGAACAGGTGCAGCGGGATCAGCGCGGCGTCGCCCATGCGCGACTCGACGATGATGAACAGCGCGATGCCGAGTGCGCCGACCGCGTAGCAGGCGATGGCGGCGGTGGAGCCCCATCCCCACTCTCGGCCCTGCTCGGCGACGAGCAGCAGCGGCACGACACCCATGACGAGCAGGGCGGCGCCCCACCAGTCGATCTTCACGCGCTCGTGATGCGCGGGCAGGTGCAGGTAGTGGAAGACCATCCACACGGCGGCGATGCCGATGGGCAGGTTGAACAGGAAGACCCAGCGCCACCCCTCGAGGAAGAGGATCTCGTCGGTGCCAGCGAGCACGCCGCCGATGAGCGGGCCGAGGATCGAGGAGACGCCGAAGACGGCGAGGAAGTACCCCTGGTACTTCGCGCGCTCACGCGGATTGAGCACGTCGGCGATAATCGTCATCGGCAGCGACATGAGGCCGCCGGCTCCCAGGCCCTGCAGCGCCCGGAACGCCGCGAGCTGCACCATGTCCTGCGAGAACGAGCAGGCAATCGAGCCGACCAGGAACAGGACGATCGCGATCAGGAACAGCGGTCTGCGACCGAAGATGTCGCTGAGCTTGCCGTAGATGGGCGTCACGATGGTCGAGACGATCAGGAACGCCGTCACCACCCAGACCTGCAGCTCGAGGCCCTTGAGGTCGTCGGCGATGGTGCGCATCGAGGTGCCGACGACGGTCTGCGAGATCGACGACAGGAACATCGCGATCATGAGGCCGACGAGCACGAGCGTGATCTGGCGTTTGGTCATCAAGGGGGCGGGCGCCGCATCGGCGTCGCTCGAGCGCTGGTCGCGCTGAGGCATGAATGGTCCTGTTTCTTCGAAGTCGTTAGCCCGACGAACGGTTTAGGGCTCAGCCAGTATGCCATGCTTCGGCCATCCGTGCGCATCGTGCGACGATGGCTCCGTGCGGAAGGTGCTGACGATCATGCTCGCGGCGCTCCTGGTGAGCGGATGCGCGCAAGCCGCGACGCCCGACCCGACGGCCAGCGAGCAGCCGTCGCCATCCGCCTCGGCAGCCGCCGATGCGCCGTCAGCCGTGCCCAGCCCCGCCGCGGAGCCCTCGCCTTCGCCTTCGCCCTCGCCGAGCACGCTGTGGGACGTCGACTCGGCAGCCAGCCTGCAGGTGATCGTGAACAAGCTGCGGCCCATGGACCCGGCTGCGTTCGCGCCGGAGCTCGTGCCGGTGTCGACCGAGAACGAGGAGGGCGCCGAGGTGGTGCGGCCCGAGCTCGACGCCGCACTGACCCGCATGGACGCGGCGATGCGGGCCGCGATCGGCGAGGGCACCTTCGTCACCTCGTCGTACCGCTCCTACGAGCTGCAGGCGCAGTACTACCAGAACGCGATCAGCAGCTACGGGCAGCAGGCGGCCGACACCACGAGCGCACGGCCGGGCTACTCGGAGCATCAGACGGGGCTCGCGATCGACCTGCAGTCGACCGCGCGGGAGTGCCGCCTCGACCACTGCTTCGGCGCGACCGATGCGGGGATCTGGATCGCCGAGCACGCGTGGGAGTTCGGCTTCGTCGTGCGGTACCCGCAGGGCGCGGATGCCGTGACCGGCTACGCCTGGGAGCCGTGGCACCTGCGCTTCGTGGGCACCGAGGTGACGACCGCGATGCACGAGCAGGGCATCGGCACGCTGGAGGAGTTCTTCGGCCTCGAGCCCGCACCGGGGTACGCCTCGTGAGCCGCGACGGCACCTGGCGGCTGCGCGCGACAGGGCTGGCCGCGGCGGCGCTCGTCGCGATCGCCGGATGCACGGGCACGGGCACGGCGGCAGAGCCGACCCCGTCGGCCGAGCCCGATACCTCCGCCTCGGCCGAGACGATGACGCCCGAACCCCAGCCGACCGCGTCGAACGACGAGACCGTCGTCGAGGTGTCGGCGCTCGGCGACATGCTGCCGCACCAGACGATCCTGGATGGGGCGCAGACCGCCGACGGCTGGGACTTCACGCGCTACTTCGAGGACATCACGCCCGTGCTCGAGACCTCGGGGATGGTCGCGTGCAACCTCGAGGCGCCGGTCGCCGGCGACGAGCTGGGTGTGAGTGCGTACCCGGCGTTCAACGCGCCAGCAGCGTTCGCCGCCGACCTGGCGGCCTCGGGGTGCACCACTTTCAGCACCGCGAACAACCACGCGCTCGACGCCGGCGTGCGCGGGCTCGAGATCACCGCGGACGTGCTCGATGCGCTGCCGGTCACCTGGCACGGCACGGCGCGCTCCGCCCAGGAGCAGCTGCAGCCCGCGATCACGGAGGTCGACGGCATCCGCATCGCGTTCGTCTCGGCCACGGCGCTGACGAACATCGCCGGTCCCGCCGCGAGCCTGACGATGCTCTCCGATCGCGCGACGGTCGAGCAGCTGATGGCCACCGCGACCGCGCAGGCCGACGTGGTGATCGTCGCGGCGCACTGGGGGGTCGAGTACTCGCCGACGGTGCACCCGTCGCAGCGGTCGGCGGCGGAGTGGCTGTCCTCGCTGGGCGCCGACGTCATCCTCGGCGCCCACCCGCATGTGCTCGAGCCCGTTGAGTGGGTGGAGAGCGCCGCGGGGCGCACGCTGGTCTGGTACTCGCTCGGCAACGGCCTGTCGTCGCAGATCGACGTGCCGCGGGTGTTCAGCGCGATCGGTCGCTTCGACATCGTGCGGGATGCGGACGGGATCGAGATCCGCGATCCGCGCGCGATCCCGATCTACATGCACTTCGACTGGACGGTCGCCGATCGACGCGCCGGCACCCTGTCGACCCGGTCGAACCCTCGGCTCTACCTGCTGGAGGACGCCGCCGAACCGCTCACCCGCTCGGCATGGGAGACGACTGCCGAGGCGCAGCGTGCGGTGATCGCTGAGACGCTCGGTCCGGAGGTCAGGGTGATCGACCGCTGATCGACCGCTGATCGACCGCTGATCGCAGCGTGGCCGCAGCGCGCGTCTCGGCCAGACGTCGGTACCCTGCGAGCATGGCAAAGGCGAGCGGCGGCGGGTTCAAGAGCAGCGGCGAGTTCCGCGGCGGTGGCGGCGGATTCCGGAGCGGCGGCGGTTCGCGCAGCTTCTTCGGCGGCGGTTCGCGCTCCGGCGGCGGAGGATCCTTCGGCAGTGCAGGACGCAGCGGTTCGCGTGGTTCGCGCAGCTGGAGCTGGGGAAGCTCCGGCTCGCGCCGCTCGTCGAGCAGCAGCGGCTCGCCGCGCTCCGGGAGCGACTGGGCGGTCACGGTCGGCGCCATCGTCATCCTCGTGCTCATCTACGCCCTGATGGCGAGCGGATCGTGAGGCGTCGCCGGCTCTTCGTCGCCGCGGCGGTGGGCGCGCTGCTGCTGACCGGATGCCAGCAGGGCACGCTCGACCCGGCGCCGTCCGCAACCCCGGCTGCCACAGAGCCCGCCGCATCCGCCACCGCGACGCCCGCGGCCGAACCGCAGCCGGTGACGGTCTCGGTGAGCGCCATGGGCGACATCCTGCCGCACGACTCCGTGACGGCGGATGCGCTGCAGCCCGACGGCTCGTACGACTACGGGCAGTTCTTCGACGCAGCTCGGCCGATCTGGGCGGAGAGCGACCTCGTCTACTGCAACCAGGAGGCCCCGAGCGCCGGCGTCGAGCTTGGGCTCACGTACTTCCCGGCGTTCAATGCGCCGGTCGAGTTCGCCGAGGGCATCGCCGACGCGGGCTGCAACACCATCGGGCTCGGCAACAACCACACCTTCGATCGCGGGCAGGAGGGCATCGACCGCACGCGCGCCGTGTGGGACGAGCTCGACCCGCTGCTCATCCACGGCGCGTTCCGCTCCGAGAACGAGCAGGCCGAGGTGCCGACCACCGAGGTCGCTGGCGAGGGCGGCGAGGCGCTGACGGTCGCGTTCCTGAACTTCATCGATCTCTCGAACACCCCCACGAACGACTACGCGGTGACCTGGCTCGACGACCCGCTCGTGGAGCAGCAGATGGCGGAAGCGGTCGAGACCGCTGACGCCACGATCGTCGCGGTGCACTGGGGCGACGAGTACTCGAGCACCGTCAACGCACGGCAGCGCGAGCAGGCGCAGCGGCTGGCCGACCTGGGCGCCGACGTGATCCTCGGCACGCACCCGCACGTGCTGCAGTCGGCCGAGTGGCTGGAGCGCGCCGACGGGTCGCGTGCGTTCGTCTACTACTCGCTCGGCAACGCCGTGTCGACGCAGATGGCGATCCCACGGGTCGTGAGCGCGGTCGCGCAGTTCGATCTCTCGGGGGAGCCGGGCGGCGAGGTCGAGGTCGTCGACCCGGCGGCCGTGCCGATCTACATGCACTTCGACCTGACACCGGCGCAGTTCACCAACAGGCAGTGGGTGAACCGCCGCAACCTGCAGCTGCATCCGCTGGTCGATGCTGCCGAGCCGATCACGCGTTCCGCGTGGCGCAATGAGCTGACCGTCGAGTCAGGCATGCAGCTCGTCGCCGATGCCCTGGGCCCCGACGTGCGCATCATCACGGACTCGTTCGCTCCCTGACCCCGTCCGTTGACCGAGCGCCTGGTCTGGCAACGCGATAATCCGGTTGCCGGACCAAGGGCTCGGTTGACCGACGGCCTGAGGCGGGGGAACGCGGAGCAGGGAGCGCGGAGAGCTGGCTGGGCCGCGCGCAGTGCGGCCCGTCAGCTGCCGAGCGCAGAGCCGCCCGTCAGCCGCCGAGCGCGGCGTCGACGATCGCCTTGGCCTCCGCCTGCACCTGACGCAGGTGGTCGGCGCCCGCGAACGACTCGGCGTAGATCTTGTAGACGTCCTCCGTGCCGGAGGGGCGGGCAGCGAACCAGGCGCGCTCCGTCACGACCTTGAGCCCGCCGATCGCTGCGCCGTTGCCCGGTGCTTCGGTGAGCTTCGCGACGATCGGGTCGCCCGCCAGCTCGGTCGCCTCGACGGCGTCGCCGGTGAGCTTGCCCAGCCGAGCCTTCTGCTCGCGCGTCGCGGGCGCATCCACCCGCTCGTACACGGGCGCGCCGAAGCGCTCGGTCAGCTCGCCGTAGAGCTGCGACGGCGACTTGCCCGTCACCGCGCGGATCTCCGAAGCCAGCAGGCACAGCAGGATGCCGTCCTTGTCGGTCGTCCAGACGGTGCTGTCGTGCTGCAGGAACGACGCTCCCGCGCTCTCCTCGCCGCCGAATCCGACGGAGCCGTCGAGCAGTCCCGGCACGAACCACTTGAAGCCCACCGGCACCTCCCAGAGCCGCCGGCCCAGTCGCTCCGCGACCCGGTCGATCATCGACGACGACACGAGGGTCTTGCCGATCGCCGCGTCCGTGCGCCAGTTCGGACGGTGCGCGAAGAGGTACTCGATCGCGACGGCGAGGAAGTGGTTGGGGTTCATCAGCCCGCCGTCGGGCGTGACGATGCCGTGCCGGTCCGCGTCGGCGTCGTTGCCGGTGAGGATGTCGAACTCGTCCTTGCGCGCCAGCACCGAGGCCATGGCGTTGGGGCTTGAGCAGTCCATGCGGATCTTCTCGTCCCAGTCCAGCGTCATGAACGACCAGGTGGCATCCACCGTCGGGTTCGTGACCGTCAGATCGATGCCGTAGCGCTCGGCGATCGCCCCGTAGTACTCGACCGAGGCGCCGCCGAGCGGGTCGGCGCCGATCCTGATGCCGGAGGCCTTGATCGCCTCGAAGTCGATCACGCGGCCGAGCGCCTTGACGTACTCGTCGCGGAAGTCGTAGAGCTCGATGCGGCTGTCGCTCGACCCCTCGACGGATTCGCGCTCGACCCCGGCGAGCCCGCCAGCGATGATCTCGTTCGCTCGCTTCGCGATCCATCCCGTCGCGTCGGAGTCCGCAGGGCCACCGTGCGGCGGGTTGTACTTGAAGCCGCCGTCGCGGGGCGGGTTGTGCGAGGGCGTGACGACGATGCCGTCCGCCCGGTCATCATCGGATGCGTGCTGGTTGTAGTCGAGGATGGCGCGCGAGACCGCCGGGGTCGGCGTGACCGAACCCCGGGCATCCGCCATCACGCGCACGCCGTTGGCGACCAGCACCTCGAGCGCGGTGCGCTCCGCGGGCAGCGAGAGCGCATGGGTGTCACGGCCGATGAAGAGTGGCCCTGTCACGCCCTGCGCGGCGCGGTACTCGACGATCGCCTGCGTGATCGCGAGGATGTGCGTCTCGTTGAATGCCGTGTCGAACGCGCTGCCGCGATGTCCGCTGGTGCCGAACGCGACCGCCTGGTCGGGATTCGTCACGTCGGGGACGAGCTCGAAGTAGGCGCGCTCGAGGGCGCGCACATCGATGAGGTCCTGGGGCTGGGCTACGGTACCTGCTCTGCTCATGCCCCCATCCAAGCACCGCGGCCCTGGGACAGCGACGGCGAGCTCGCAGCGGAGCGCCGCGAGCCAGAAGTGCCCCATTGCCGCGCGCTCCCGTGCGTGTCAGCATGCGAGGCATGGACGAGCGCGGCAGGGCGCTGAACGCCGCGCACCGCGCAGCGACGGCCTTCCTCGCCACGCTGGATGAGCGGCCCGTCTGGTCGCGAGCATCGCTCGACGACATGCTCGCGACCTTCGGCGGTCCGCTGCCGCAGGAGGGAGTCGAGGCGTCGGCAGTGGTCGAGCAGCTCGCGAACGATGCGGGCCCGGGCCTGGTCGGCATCCCGGGTGGCCGCTTCTTCGGCTTTGTGATCGGTGGCACGCTGCCGGCGGCGCTGGCTGCCGACTGGCTCGTCTCGGCCTGGGATCAGAACTCCGGCTCGGCGATGCTCACGCCGGCCACGGTGGCGCTCGAGCGCGTCGCCGGGAAGTGGATGCTCGAGCTGCTCGGGCTGCCCGAAACTGCGAGCGTCGGCTTCGTCACGGGCGGCCAGCTCGCGAACTTCACCTGCCTGGCCGCCGCGCGACACGCGGTGCTCTCGCGCGCCGGCTGGGACCTCGCCGATCGAGGCATGCGCGGCTCGCCGCCGATGCGCTTCGTCGTCGGGGCCGACCGGCACGGCACGATCGATCGAGCAGCGCGGTTCCTCGGCATCGGGCGCGCGGAGATCACGGTCGTCGACACGGACGATCAGGGCCGGGTGGACCCGGCCGCGCTGGAGCGCAGCTTGGAGCACGGCGAGGGGCCGCTGATCGTGTGCCTGCAGGCAGGTGAAGTCCACACGGGTGCCTTTGACGATCTTGCCGCGCTCATCCCGATCGCGCACCGCAATGGCGGATGGGCGCATGTCGACGGTGCGTTCGGGCTCTGGGCGGCCGCCAGCCCGGCGCTCGCGCATCTCACCTCTGGCGCAGCCGCGGCCGACTCGTGGGCGACGGATGCGCACAAGACCCTCAACGTGCCCTACGACTGCGGCATGGCGATCGTGCGCGACCCGGCCGACTCGATCGCAGCGTTCCGCACCGGCGGCGACTACCTCGTCTACACCGGCCTCGACCCCTGGGACGTGACCCCTGAGCTCTCCCGGCGCGCGAGGGGCGTGCCGGCGTGGGCAGCGGTCCGCAGCCTCGGCAGCTCCGGCGTCGCGGCACTCATCGATCGGATGCACGCGAACGCGCTCGCGATGGCCGAGGGTCTCGCCGCGATCGACGGGGTGGAGATCGTGAACGATGTCGTGTTCACGCAGGTGATGTTCCGGCTTGCGACCGACGAGGCGACGCGAGCGCTCGGCGCTGCCGTGCTGTCCGAGGGCACGGCGGTGGTCACCGGCGCCGAGTGGCGCGGGCGCGCGGTGCTGCGGTGTGCGATGTCATCGTGGGCGACGACCCCGCAGGACATCGAGCGGACGCTCGCCGCACTGCGCTCGCTCGTCGCGGCCTGACCGCCGCGCTCGACCGCAACGCAAGCTCGACGAACCGACCCGCCCCCTGGCGCCCTCGCCCCTCGCCCGACCCCTCGAACACAACGCAAGCCCACGCATCCGAACCCGGGCCGCTCCCCGTCCTACACGTCTGCTGCCGCAGGTTGTCGCTCGAGAGCTTGCGTTGTGCGGGTGCGGCGAATCGCGCGCCGGAGGTTGCGCTGCCCGGCCGCCCCACGAGCTGTCGCGCCCGGCTCCCGATCGCACAACGCAAGCCCGCACCTGCCGCCAACGGGGCAGCGCGTGGCTCATGCCGCTTCCGCCGCGACATGTCTCACCAGAGCTTGCGTTGTGCCGGCGCGGTAGTTGGGGTGGCGTGCCGGCGCGATGGGTGGGGTGGCGGTGCCGACGCGATGGGTTGGGTGGCGGTGCCGACGCGATGGGTTGGGTGGCGGTGCCGGCGCGATGTGTTGGGTGGCGGTGCCGGCGCTCCGGATGGCGTGCCGGCTGTCGGCTGGCGGCTGCGGACGCTCGGGGCGACCGTTCGGGCCGGACGCCGGTGCCGAGGCTCAGCCGTGCGGGTGCAGCCTCAGCGCAGCATGCACGGCCGGGATGAACGCTCGGGGGTTGCGGGACAGCCAGTGCGCCGACAGTCGCACCGTGAGGTATCCCTGCAGCAGCGCGGCGGCATCCCGAGCCCGGTCGTCCTCGAAGGTGCGCTCGTGCGTCTCACGCCCGTCGATCTCGATGATCACGCAGCCGCCGACGACGAAGTCGACGCGGCCGACGCCCGGGATCGCCACTTGCTGCTCGAACTGCAGGCCCGCTTCGAGCAGCAGGAGCTTCGCGTCGGTCTCGTAGCCCGAGCCGCAGAGAGCGTTGAGTGCGTCGATGGCGGGCGCCTCCAGCCAGGTCATCCCCGCAAGGGCGGCGCGCAGGTCTGCCCGCGTCGCGAGTCGTCGCTGCAGCGCGGAGTCGCCGACGCGGATGGCATCCTCGATGCCGAAGCACTGCGCGATGCATCGCACTGCCGACGCCGCCGAGGTCGAGCATCGGGTGCCGTCCGACGTGTCGAGATCCCACCAGTGCAGCACCAAGCCGCCGCGACTCGTCAAGCGTCGAGCAGGATCGCCCGGGTCTCGAAGTCGCGTGGAGCCATCCCACACGTGCACGTGCAAGCGACCGTCTCGAGGCACCCAGAGGCCGAGCTCCTCGGCAGCAGACGAACAAGCCAGACGCCCACCGACTCGCAGCGCCCGCATGAGGGGCTCGGACGCCGGTTGGTGGACGTACACATCCCGGCGAGCACGCTCGACGCGCCCGAGCGCGAGCGCATCCTGGATCTCGGCTCGGTTGATGCCCTGCGCGCGCAGCTCCCGGTACTCATCGATCCGGGTTGAGCCTTGGCGCAGCGGTCGTAGCGTCGACACACGCAGCAGGATGCGCGCTCCCTCGCTCGCCCGGGGCACGTGTCGGCGTGGCTGTGGACAACGCCGTCGCTGATCGCTCGCGCACAACGCAAGCCCTGCGCCCCGGAACAGCGGCGTCGGGGCGTTCGCTCTCGGGCGGGCCTGGTGGATCGGCTCGCGAGCTTGCGTTGTGCGAGCCGCTGCCAGAAGCGGCGGCGGCAGCGGGAATGGGCGGGTGGTCGCGCGAGTTGTAGGCTGGCAGAGCAACGTGCCCGGGGTCAGTGCAAGTCTGAACCGGCGGTGAGAGTCCGCGACCCGAGCATCCTGCGTCTCGACGAGCAGCGATGATCGGTTGAGCTGGTGGAATTCCAGCACCGACGGTGAGAGTCCGGAGGAGAGGCGCACGTGGGGTCGCGAGCGACCCCGCACATCCCCGCGCGCGTTCGGAGAGGAACGGATGTCGGGGATCACCGCAGCAGAGCGCGCAGCGATGGCGCGCGCTCGAACGCTCGCGCTGTTCGGGCCCCGCGGTCTCAATCCGCAGGTGGGCGCCGTCATTCTCGCGCCCGACGGCCGCACGCTCGCCGAGGGCCACCACCGAGGCGCGGGCACCGCGCACGCCGAGACCGACGCCCTGTCGCACCTCCTCCCGGGCGAAGCGAGGGGTGCCACCGCGATCGTGACCCTGGAGCCCTGCAACCACACCGGCCGCACCGGTCCGTGCGCGGTCGCGCTGCTCGAAGCCGGGGTCGCCAGGGTCGTCTACGCCGTCGATGATCCGGGCGAGCGCTCGTGCGGCGGCAGCGACCGCCTCAGGAGCGCCGGCGTCGATGTGGCTCGCCTGGACGAGGCCGAGGGCGAAGCGCTCATCCGCGATTGGCTCTTCGTGCAGCGCACCGGTCGCCCGCGCGTGACCGTGAAGTGGGCGCAGTCGCTCGACGGCCGTGCCGCGGCGGCCGACGGCAGCAGCCGCTGGATCACCGGTGCCGACGCCCGCGCGCACGTGCACCGCGAGCGCAGCGCACATGACGCCATCGCCGTCGGCACCGGCACGGTGCTCGCCGATGACCCCCGGCTCACCGCCCGCGTACCGGGTGTCGACGACGCCCCGCAGCCTGTGCCGGTCGTCTTCGGTGATCGCGCGATTCCTGCGGACGCCGCGCTGCGGCACCACCCGCGCGGCATCCGCACGGCCGGCCACGACCTGGAGCGCGAGCTGCGCAGCCTGGCCGCCGACGGCATCCAGACCCTGTACGTGGAGGGCGGCCCGACGCTTGCGAGCGCGTTCATCCGCGCCGGGCTCGCCGACCGCCTCACCGTCTATGTCGCGCCCACCCTCCTGGGAGGACCGCGCACCGCCCTCGACGACCTGGGCGTCGGGACGATCGACGAGCAGCGCCGCCTCACGGTGACGCGGCTCGAGCAGCTCGGCAGCGACCTCCTGGTCGAGGCCTCGACAGAGAGCGAGCAGTAGTGTTCACCGGCATCATCGAAGAGCTCGGCGAGATCATCTCGCTCGAGCGCAATGGCCAGGCGTGGCGCCTCACGGTCCGCGGACCGCTCGCCGTGAGCGACGCCGCGCACGGCGACTCCATCGCCGTCAACGGACTGTGCCTGACGGTCGTGGAGCAGACGGCGGATGCGTTCACCGCCGACGTCATGCAGATCTCGGTCGACATGTCCACGCTCGGCGACCGCACGGTCGGCGATCTCGTCAACCTCGAACGTGCCGCCGCAGTCGGCGACCGGCTGGGCGGCCACATCGTGCAGGGGCACATCGACGGCACCGCGACGGTGCTCTCGGTCACGGACGGCGACGGGCAGCGCACGGTGCGATGCTCGCTGGACCCCTCACTCGCGCGACTGGTCGCGACGAAGGGCTCGATCGCGATCGACGGCATCTCGCTCACCGTCTCAGCCGTGAGCCCGGCCGACGAGACGGCGCAGTGGTTCGAGGTCTCGCTCATCCCCGAGACCCTCGCCGCCACGACGCTCGGCTTCCGGGCGGCGGGCGACAGGGTCAACATCGAGACCGACATCGTCGCTCGGCACGTCGAGCGCATGCTGCAGCTGGAGGCCAAGCCGTGAGCATCACCACCATCGACGTCGCCCTCACCGCCCTCCGGGAGGGCAAGCCCGTCATCGTCGTCGACGACGAAGGGCGCGAGAACGAGGGCGACCTCATCATGTCGGCGCAGCTCGCGACCTCCGAGTGGATCGCGTTCATGGTGCGCCACACCTCCGGCTACCTCTGCGCGCCGCTCACGGCGGAGCGCGCCGATGACCTCGGCCTGCCGCTCATGGTGCTCGACAACGAGGACGAGCGGCAGACCGCGTACACGATCACCGTCGACGCCGCCGACCGCTCGACCACCGGCATCTCTGCAGACGACCGCGCGCACACGCTGCGTGTGCTCGCCGATCCGGGCTCCGACACATCCAGCCTGCGCCGGCCCGGCCACATCGTGCCGCTGCGGGCGGTCGCGGGGGGCGTGCGCACCCGGCCCGGCCACACCGAGGCCGCGGTCGAGCTCATGCAGCTCGCGGGCCTCTCGGCCGTGGGCGTCATCGGCGAGCTCGTCGAGGATGCCGGCGAGATGCGCCGGCTGCCGTCGCTGCTGGCCTTCGGCGAGGAGCACGACCTGCCGGTCGTCACGATCGCCGACCTGATCGACTACCTCGACGCGGGTGGCCTGCCGACCGCGTGCAGCGGCGCGAACGAGGAGTCGGCGCGCGTCTCGTTCGAGGTCGAGACCACGGTGCCGACACGGTTCGGCGTCTTCCGCATCGCCGCCTACCGCGACCGCCAGACCGGCGCCGACCACGTCGCCATCATCGCGGGCGATGCTCTCGGCGATGGCGCGCTCGTGCGCGTGCACTCCGAGTGCCTGACGGGCGAGACGCTGCACTCGCTCAAGTGCGAGTGCGGACCCCAGCTCGATGATGCGCTGCAGCAGATCCAGCAGAGCGGAGGCGGCATGGTGGTCTACCTGCGCGGCCAGGAGGGGCGCGGCATCGGCCTCATCAACAAGCTGCGTGCCTACAAGCTGCAGGAGGACGGCCTCGACACGCTGGATGCGAACCTGGCACTGGGACTGCCCGCCGACGCCCGCGAGTACGGGGCCGCCGCTGCCATCATCCGGCAGCAGGGCGTGCGCTCGATCCGCCTGCTCTCGAACAACCCGCTCAAGCGCGATGCACTGGAGCGGCACGGTGTCGAGGTCGCGGAGCTTGTGCCGCTGCTCGTCGGCGTCGGCTCGCACAACGAGCGCTACCTCGAGGCCAAGCGAGACCGGATGGGCCATCGCCTGCCGGAGCGCATCGCCACGTACGACGAACAGGGAGAGGGCTGAACCATGGCTGGAGCAGGACGTCCGGAGGGCTCGTCGCTCGACGCGACCGGCATGCGGATCGCGATCGTCCACGGCCGCTGGCACGAGCGGATCGCGACCGGGCTGCTCGGGGGCGCCCGCCGCGCGCTCGCCGAGATGGGGGCGGAGGTGACCGAGCTGCCCGTGCCCGGCTCGTTCGAGCTGCCGGTCGTCGTGCAGGCGGCGCTCGAGGCAGACTTCGATGGCGCGGTCGCGCTCGGCGTCATCATCCGCGGGGGAACGCCGCACTTCGAGTACGTGTCGGAGGCGGCCACGATGGGCCTCACGGAGGTCGCGGTGCGCACCGGCAAGCCGGTCGGCTTCGGCGTGCTCACGCTCGATGACGAGCAGCAGGGACTCGACCGAGCGGGCCTGCCCGGGTCGAAGGAGGACAAGGGCCGCGAGGCGGCCGAGGCCGTCGTGGAGGCCGCGCTGGCACTCAGGAGCCTGCGCTCGCACGCGCGCTGAGGCGGACACTGCGGTGGTGCAGATGCCGCATGGCGAGGCGTCGCACGATCGGCTACGGTGACGATCCGACGACTCGATGAGGAGGTGGGTCATGGCCGCTGGAAGCGGAACGAAGGATGATCCGTGGCCGCTCCGCACGGCTCCGGGCACATCGGAGTACACGATGTACCGCGACGAGACGTCGGATCCCCCGCAGCTCGTCTGCCAGGTCGGCTCGACGCGACTGACCTACGACGCGCGCGCCATCGACGAGCTGCACGCGACGCTGCAGGCGCACGGCGACTGGATGCCGCTCGGCGGCACCGACGAGAAGAAGGCGCCGCCCGAGGGCTCCGTCGAGGCATGGGGCCGCGCAGAGACCAACCCTCGCGGCGGCTGGTACGGCCTGCGGAACGGCTACCGCGGCCGATTCGGCGTCTACCTGCCCCCGCTGCTGGAAGCGCTCGGCCTCGTCGAGCTGACGCATGAGGCCCGGAACAACAGCGTCCGAGCGATCTGAGCCAGCCCCCGTCAGCGCAGGAAGAGCGCTCGCAGCCGCACCGTCGTGAACCACAGGCCCGCGACGATCATCACCGCGAAGTAGAGCAGGTGGAGCCAGATCGACGGCTGGATGAGGCCCGTCGTCAGCTGCCGGATCATGTCGACGCCGTGCCACAGCGGCATCGCCTGGATCACCCACTGCAGTCCCTGCGGGTACACCTCGATCGGGAAGAAGGTCGCCGAGAGCAGGAACATCGGCATCATCAGGAAGTAGACGTAGTCCAGGTGCTGGAAGGTCTTCATGTAGCTCGTGATGGCCATGCCGAACGAGGCGAAGCCGAACGCGATGATGAGCGCCGCCGGGATCGCCAGCACTGCGGTCCACGACAGGTTCAGCCCCATGAGCGTCGTGACGACCATGAAGCCGCTGGCATAGAGCAGGCCGCGGAACAGCGCCAGCAGGATCTCCCCGAGCGCCACATCGAGCGGGCCGAGCGACGTCGAGAGCATCTGCTGGTAGAGCTTGGCGAAGTTCATCTTGAAGAAGACGTTCATCGTCGAGTCGTAGACGGCACCGTTCATGGCGCTCACGGCCATCAGCGCCGGTGCGATGTAGGCGGCGTACTCGACATCCACCCCGTAGAACTCGACGCTGCCGATGAGCGCGCCGAGCCCCACGCCCATGGAGAGCAGGTAGAACACCGGCTCGAAGAAGCCGGTGAGCACGACCACCCAGTTGGTGCGCGCCATCACCTGGAGTCCGCGCATGACGACCGAGCGGGTGTTGCCGGCGTAGATGCCGCGCAACGGGCCGCGGATCGTGGGCGCGGGGGCCTGCAGCAGCTCGGTCACTTGTCGAGCCTCCTGCGGAAGGTGCGGATGGAGAGCCAGCACGTGAGCGCCGCCAGCAGCGCGAGGTAGCCGACGTGCACGAGCGCCATCGCGGGCGCCAGCTGTGCGCCGTAGAGCGCGGCCCTGCCGAGCTCTGCTGCATGCCAGAGCGGCGAGATCCAGCCGATCCAGTGCAGGAACCACGGCAGCGTCTCGAGCGGGAAGTAGGTGCCGGAGAAGAGCGTCAGCGGCACGACGACGAAGCGCTCGACGAACGAGAGCTGCCCGCGGTCCTCCGTCTGCGTCGACACCCACGCCATCACCGCGAAGCCGACGGCGGCGCCCAGCAGCAGGCCGATGGGCATGAGCAGCAGCGCACCGAGCGCGTCACCGATCCCGAAGATCACCATCACGGTCGAGAACGCCGCGAGCGGCAGCAGCACCCGCACGAGCACCGAGACCTGGAACCCGAGCACGATCTGCGCGGCGCCGATGGGCGTGCCGTTCATGGCGAAGAACATCGGGAACCACTTGAAGCCGCCGAAGACGCCGTAGGTGTTCTCCTGCGCGGCCGTCTGCATGGCCGTCGCCATCGACAGCGCCGGAGCGATGAAGACGAGGTAGGGCACGCCGTCGACACCCTGGTCGCCCTGGTTCGCGTCGACCAGGAGGCCGAGGCCGAGGCCCAGCCCCAGCAGGAACAGGAACGGGGAGCCGACGCTGATCGCGATCCACGACGCCACGTAGGAGCGCATCGCCCGAATCCGGTGCTCGGCGACGAACCACCAGCCCCAGGTGCGCGAGCGACGGGCGACGAGCGCGTGGTCGACGCCCTCCGCGTCCATCGTGCCGGTCGCCGCGGTCGCGCGCCCGGTCGTGCTGCCGCTCATTCGATCAGCGACCTTCCCGTGAGCCTGAGGAAGACATCCTCGAGGCTCGAGCGGCGCACGAGCGAGGTGATGGGATTGAGACCGCGCTCGTGCACGGCGCCCATCGCCGCCTCCCCGTCGTCGTCGTAGACCAGCACCCGGTCGGGCAGCACCTCGATGCGACTCCCGATCCCCCGGATCGTCTCTGCCGCCGCCTCATTGTGCGCGGAGCCGAAGCGCACTTCCAGCACCTCTCGCGTCGAGTACTGACGGATCAGCGACGCGGGGCTGCCCTCGGCGACGATCGTGCCCTTGTCGACGACCACCAGCCGGTCGCACAGCTGCTCGGCCTCATCCATGTAGTGGGTGGTGAGCACGAGCGTCGTCCCCTCCTCCTTCAGCCGGAAGAGGCGATCCCACAGCACGTGCCTGGCCTGCGGGTCGAGGCCCGTGGTGGGCTCGTCGAGCAGCATGGCCTTCGGGCTGTTGATGAGGCCGCGCGCGATGGTCAGGCGCCGCTTCATGCCGCCGGAGAGGCCGTCGACGCGCGCCTTGCGCTTCTCGGTGAGCTGCGCGAACTCCAGCAGCTCCTCGGCGCGACGCTTCACGTACGGCAGCGGCAGGCCGAAGTAGCGGCCGTAGATGATGAGGTTGTCGATCACGCGCAGCTCTTCGTCGAGCTGGTCGGCCTGCGGCACGATGCCGAGCTGCGCTCGGATCTCGGGGCCGTGGTCGGCCGGGTCGAAGCCCAGCACGCTGAGCTCGCCCGCCGTGCGCGTCGAGGTGGCCGCGATCATGCGCATGGTCGTCGACTTGCCTGCGCCGTTCGGCCCCAGAAAGCCGAAGGCCTCGCCCGGCTGGATCGCGAAGTCGATGCCGTCGACCGCGGTGAAGTCGCCGTAGCGCTTGGTGAGGCCCTTGGCCTCGATGACAGGTGCTGGCACGATCATCGATGCTACTGCCGTCGTCACCGGCACCCGCCCAGACGCGAGAGAATGGATGCGATGAGCGAGCGACGAGGGATGTTCGGCAGGCGGCGACAGGATGATGGCCCGCGCGCGAGCGTGCGCGAGCTGCTCCCCTATCTGTTCCCGAAGAAGGGGCTGCTGGCCGGTGCGATCGCGCTGTCGGTGGTCGGTGCGGCGTTCGCGCTCGCGCAGCCGGCGCTGGCACAGGCGCTGATCGCCCGAGTGGAGCAATCAGAGCCGCTGGCGTGGCTGCCGTGGGTGCTCGTCGCGGTGGTGATCGTCGGCGCCGTCACCGACGGCTTCCAGCACTTCCTGCTGCAGGTGCTCGGCGAGCACGTGGTGCTGCGCACCCGGCGCACGCTCGTCGCGCGCATGCTGCACCTGCCGATCGCCGAGTTCGACCAGCGGCGCGTCGGCGACCTCGTGAGCCGCGTCGGCAGCGACACCACCCTGTTGCGTGCGGTGCTCACGCAGGGCCTCGTCGAGTCGGTCGGCGGCGTGCTCACGCTCGTCGGCGCGATCATCGCGATGCTCATCATCGATCCGCTGCTGCTCGGGCTGTCGGTGCTGGTGCTGGCGGTCGCGATCGTTGCGATGCTCGTGGTCATGCCGCTGCTGAGCCGCGCCTCCGGCAAGGCGCAGGAGCAGGTGGGGCATCTCACCAGTGCGCTCGAGCGTGCGATCAGCGCAGTGCGCACCGTGCGCGCGGCCGGTGCCACCGAGCGCGAGGTGCGCGAGGTCGGCGCGCGCTCCGGCGACGCCTTCCACGCCGGTGTGCGCGTTGCGCGCATCTCGGCGTTCGTGGTCCCCATCCTCGGGGTCGCCGTGCAGCTCGCCTTCCTCGTCGTGCTGGGTGTCGGCGGCCTGCGCGTCGCGACCGGCGAGATCGAGATCTCGCAGCTGGTCGGCTTCCTGCTCTTCCTGTTCCTCATGGTGATGCCGCTCGGGCAGCTCGCGGGTGCCATCGCGGCCGTGAGCGTGGCGCTCGGCGCGCTCGGGCGCATCCAGGAGATCGTTCGTCTGCCCGCCGAGTCGGAGACGGATGCAGAGCTCGCGCTCGTGCCGCAGGAGGGTGCGGCCATGGTCGCGTTCGACCGCGTCACGTTCGCCTACCCCGCGGCCGACGATGAGCGAGTGGTGCTCGCCGACGTCTCCTTCTCGGTGCCCGCCGGATCGCGGACGGCGCTCGTGGGCCCATCCGGCGCAGGGAAGTCGACGACATTCGCCCTCATCGAGCGGTTCTACGACGCGACCGACGGCCGCGTGCTCATCGGCGGCGTCGACGTCAGGGACGTCGACCGCGACAGCCTGCGCGCGCGCATCGGCTACGTCGAGCAGGATGCACCCGTGCTGGCCGGCACGCTGCGCGACAACCTGCTGCTCGGGGCGCCGGACGCGACCGACGAGCAGCTGCTCGCTGCGCTCGACTCGGTGAACCTCGGCGATCTCGTGTCGCGGGCGGCGAAGGGGCTCGGCGCGGAGGTCGGCGACGGCGGCGTGCTGCTCTCCGGCGGCGAACGCCAGCGGCTGGCGATCGCCCGTGCGCTGCTGGCGTCGACGCCGATCCTGCTGCTCGACGAGTCGACAGCCAATCTGGATGCGCGCAACGAGGCATCGCTCAAGACGGCGCTCGAGGTCGCGAGCGAGGGACGCACGACGCTCGTCATCGCGCATCGCCTCGCGACCGTCGTCGACGCCGATCAGATCGTGGTGCTCGACGGCGGCCGCGTGCTCGCCACCGGCACGCACGCAGAGCTGCTCGACGCGTCGCCGCTCTACCGAGAGCTCGCGGCGCACCAGCTGCTCGCACCCGCGGCGTGACACGCCTGCGCCAGCGAGCTCAGCGCTCCAGATCGTGCAGCGCTGACCCGTTCCCCATCCGCGATGCCGCGATGACCGAGATCGACCCGTTCGTCTCGAGCACCACGAGCCCGACGTCGGAGAGGTCGCCGACACCGCTCGAGCGCACGGCCTGACGCACCTCCGCCTCGGTCAGCCGCGCAGCTCGGAGCGCATCGCCGTCGATCGCCCCGTCTCGCAGCAGCACCTGCGGCGACGACGTGATGGCCCTGCGCAGCGGCTGCCATCGCGTCGTCAGCCAGGCGATCACGAACTGCAGGCCGGCGAGCAGCGCGAGCGCGACCACGCCCTCAGCCCACGACACCTCGCTGCTGAGCAGCACGGTCGCGAGCGTCGAGCCGAGCGCGACCGTCACGACGAAGTCGAACGCATTCAGCTGGCTGAGCGTGCGCTTGCCGGAAACGCGCAGCACGAGGATGAGCGCGGCGTACGCAGCACCCCCGACCAGCAGCGTGCGGGCGATGTCTGACCAGGTGTCGAACCACATGCCATCACGCTACGGGGCGGGCGCGCCGCCCCGTAGCGTGGACCGCCCTCAGGCGAAGGGGTTCGGCATCAGCGTGTACTTCGTCTCGAGGTACTCGTGGATGCCCTCGGCGCCGCCCTCGCGGCCCAGGCCCGACTGCTTCACGCCGCCGAACGGACCGGCCGCGTTCGAGACGACGCCCACGTTGAGGCCCATCATGCCGGTGTCGATGCGCTCGATCATGCGCTGGCCGCGCTTGGTGTCCTCGGTGAAGACGTAACCGACCAGGCCGTACTCGGTGGCGTTGGCCAGGCGCACGGCGTCGTCCTCGGTGGCGAAGCGCTGGATCGCAACGACCGGGCCGAAGATCTCCTCGATCGAAACGGCCATGCTGGCGTCGACGCCGTCGAGCACCGTCGGCTCGAAGAACGAGCCGGGACCCTCGATCGCCTTGCCGCCGGTGACGAGCGTGGCGCCGTCGCTGACTGCCGCGTCGACGAGCCGCACGGCGTTCTTGACCGCCTTGTCCTCGACGAGCGGTCCGATCGTGACACCCTCCTCGGTGCCGCGGCCGACCTTCATCGCCTTCACGGCATCCGCGATCCGCTGCGCGAACTCGTCGGCGACCGACTCGTGCACGATGAAGCGGTTGGCCGCCGTGCAGGCCTGCCCGATGTTGCGGAACTTCGCCAGCAGCGCGCCCTCAACGGCCTTGTCCAGGTCGGCGTCGTCGAAGACCACGAAGGGTGCGTTGCCGCCCAGCTCCATCGACGACTTCAGCACGTTGTCGGCCGCCTGCTTGAGCAGCTGCACACCCACGGGCGTGGAGCCGGTGAACGAGACCTTCCGCAGGCGATGGTCGGCGAGCAGCCGCTCGGAGAGCGCGCCGGTCGACTTCGTGGTGATGACGTTGACGACACCCTTGGGCAGGCCCGCCTCCTCGAGTAGCGCGACGAGCGCGAGCGTGGTGAGCGGCGTGAGCGTTGCGGGCTTGACGACGGCGGTGCAGCCCGCGGCGAGCGCGGGAGCGAGCTTCCGGGTTGCCATCGCGAGCGGGAAGTTCCAGGGGGTGATGAGGAAGCACGGGCCGACCGGTCGGTGCGTGACGATCATCTGGCCGGTGCCCTCTGGCGTCATCGTGTAGCGGCCGTCGATGCGGACCGCCTCCTCGGAGAACCAGCGCAGGAACTCGCCGCCGTAGGCGACCTCGCCGCGCGCCTCGGCGAGCGGCTTGCCCATCTCCAGCGTCATCAGCAGCGCGAACTCCTCCTTGCGCTCCTGCAGCAGGTCGAAGGCCTTGCGCAGGATCTCGCCGCGGACGCGGGCGGGCGTGCGGCCCCACGACTCCTGCGCCTCGACCGCGGCGTCCAGCGCGCGCACGCCGTCCTCGACCGAGCCATCCGCGATCTGCTTGATCACGTCGCCGGTCGCCGGGTCGCGCACGTCGATCGTGCCCTGCTCGCCGTCGATCCACTCGCCGCCGACGAACAGCTGACCGTGGACCGCGTCGAGGACCTGCGTCTCGGTGGTGGCGCTCATGAGGACTCCTTGCATGGTGAAGTGGGCACTGCGTGCGTCCATCCGGCCCGATCGCGAGCAGATCCGCCAGATCGCACGCTCCAGGGTATCCGCCGACGGATGCCGGAAGCACGAAGGATCGGCGCGCATCCCGGTCGTTCGCCAGCGGCCGAATCCCTCGGCCGGTCGCGTGGGGGCGGCGCTACGCCTTCGCGGCCTCGGGGTCGCGATCCGGCTCGCGGTCCGCGGCGTGCTTCGGCCCGCTCCGCTCACGGGCGAGCTTCGACGGCCACCATGTCTTCGGGCCGATCTCGAGGGCGAGCGCCGGCACGAGCAGGGAGCGCACGAGCGTCGTGTCGATGAGCACGCCGAGCGCCACGATGATCGCGAGCTGCAGCAGGAAGAGCACCGGGATCACGCCGAGCGCGGCGAAGGTGGCGGCCAGCACCACGCCCGCGGAGGTGATGACGCCGCCCGTCACCCGGAGCCCACGCAGCACACCGTGCCGGTGGCCGAGCGAGAGCACCTCCTCGCGCACGCGCGTCATGAGGAAGATGTTGTAGTCGACGCCGAGCGCGACCAGGAACACGAACGCGAACAGCGGCACGGACGGGTCCATCGCCGGGATGCCGAGGGCGGTGAGGATGAGCGCGCCAACGCCGAGCGCGGTGCCGTACGACAGCACCGTCGTCGCCAGCAGCAGCACCGCGGCGATCACGGAGCGCAGCAGCAGCATGAGGATGAGCGAGATCACCACGAGCACGATCGGGATGATGAGCGCACGGTCGCGCTGCGACGCGTCGTTCGTGTCGATCGCGGTGGCCGTCGGGCCACCCACCACGGCGGCCGCGGACTCGCCCCGCACCGCGTCGCGCATCTCGCGCACGACCGCTTGCGCGGCATCCGAATCCGGCGCATCCGCGAGCGTCGCCTGCAGCAGCACCTGCCCGTCGACCACGGTGGGCGTGGCGGCGGCGAAGGGCGACCTCGGATCGACCGGCAGCGGGATGGAGCCGGACGGCGAGTCCTCGCTTGCCACCGCCACGCCCTCGACGCCGTCGACCCCGGCGACAGCATCGGCGACCGCGTCCTGCTCGGCCTCTGGCACGACGATCTGCGTGGGGCTGCCGGAGCCGCCCGGGAAGTGCGCAGACAGCAGCTCCTGGCCGTCGCGGGCCTCCGACTCCCCGACCACGAAGTCGCTCGCGGGCACGCCGTTCGCCTGCAGCTGCGTGAGCCCGAGCGCGCCGGCGCCGAGCACCAGCGCCGTGACGATCCAGACGGTGCGGCTGCGGCGGTCCACGAGCTTCGCGACGGCGCCCCAGAGTCCCTTGTCGTCGGACTTGACGCGCGGCTTCGCGGGCGTCGGGGCGAGCGGCCAGAAGGCGACGCGGCCGAATGCGAGCAGCAGCGCGGGCAGCAGGGTCAGCCCCGCAAGGATCGAGGTGGCGATGCCGATCGCGGCCACCGGGCCGAGCTGCTGGTTGGAGACCAGGTCGCTCAGCAGCAGGCAGAGCAGGCCCGCGATCACGGTGCCGCCGGAGGCGACGATGGGCTCGGTGGAGCCGCGCAGTGCGATGAGCGTCGCCTGCCAGCGTGACTGCGTCTGGCCGAGCGCCTCGCGGAAGCGCGCGGTGTACAGCAGCGCGTAGTCGGTCGCCGCGCCGACCACCAGGATGAAGAGGATGCCCTGCGTCTGCCCGCTGAGCGTCAGGATGTCGGCCTGCGCGAGCGTGAAGATGATCAGGATCGCGAGGCTGAGCGCGGCCACCGATGTGAACAGCACGAGCACCGGCAGGAGCGGCGAGCGGTAGACGAGCACGAGGATCACGAACACGGCGCCGAGCGCCACGAGCAGCAGGATCCCGTCGATCCCCGCGAAGGCCGCACCGATGTCGGCGCTGAACCCGGCAGGGCCCGTGACCGCTGCCTGCACGCCCTCACCCAAGTCAGCAGCCGCGACCTCGGCCCGCAGCGCCTCCGTCGCACTGGAGAGCTCCTCCGACGACCCCGAGCCGTCGAGCAACGCGACGATCTGCGCGGCTTCGCCGTCGTCGCTCGGCACCACCGGCGAGGTCTCGACCACGTCGTCGAGCCCGGTGATCGTCTCCTGCAGCGCGGCGATGCTGTCGAGCGCGCGTGCATCCAGGTCTTCCTCGCCCGCGATCACCACGATGGCCGGCACCTCGTCGGCGCCCAGGAACGCAGGCAGCAGCGCCTGCACCTCGGTGGAGTCCGCGGTGGTGGGCAGGAAGCTCGTCTGGTCGTTCGAGACGACCGTCGAGAGCTTGCCGAAGGTCGGGCCGCCGAAGCCAGCCGCGGCGAGCCAGCCCAGGATGAGCACCACGGGGATCAGCACGCGCAGCCACGTGGGCACGCTCCGACGATCGCGGGCGGGAGCTGTCGGAGTCGACGTCATGTAGACAAACTACTTGTCGATGGCTATCCGAACAACACGAGGCGTCGCCGGGCCGCGCTCGATCGCGCCATCTCGCCTCGTCCTGTCCTGTGGAAAGACGGCGGCGGGCCGGCGACCGGGGTCAGCGCTCCGGCACGACCTCGACGCCCGCATCCCGCATCGCGTCGAGCGCGCTCGCGCGCGTCGCCGGCGACACCGCCGAGGTGAGGGGATCGATGACGCGGACGCGCAGGCCCGCGAGCGCCGCATCGAGAGCGGAGGCCTTCACGCAGTGGTCGGTCGCGATGCCGACCACATCGAGCTCGTCGATGTCCTGCTCCTCCAGCACCTCCGCGAGCGTCTCCCCCTCGTCGGTCGTGCCCTCGAACGCCGAGTACGCCGGTTCGCCCTGCCCCTTCTTCACGTGCACATCGATCGCGAGCACGTCGAGCGCCGGGTGGTACTCCGCGCCATCCGTGCCGGCGACGCAGTGCACCGGCCAGGTGTCGATGAAGTCGGGCTCGCCCGCGGCGAAGTGCCCCCCGTTGTCGTTGTCCGGGTCGTGCCAGTCGCGACTCGCAGCCACCACGGCGTAGTCGTGGGAGCGCAGATGCTCGGTGATGGCGGCGGCCACCGCGGCGCCGCCGTCGGTGCCGAGCGCGCCGCCCTCGGTGAAGTCGTTCTGCACGTCAACGATCAGGATGCCGCGAGTCATGCCCCCAGCGTACGGCCGAGCGCGCCATCCGAGCCTCCGGCACCAAGTCGTCGCGACCACTGGGGCGACGCGCCCTTCTCGTACCGCAACTGGCGCCGTGCCGGGCGCTTCCACCGCTACATCTCCGCACTGGTACCAAGCTGTCGCGAACACCGCCGTAGGACGACCATTCGGTACCGCAGCCGCCTTCACCGTCGCCGAGTACCGCGCTCAGCGTTCAGGGGCTGCCCAGGTCACGGGGGTTCCATGGCCGCCGACGGCACCGTCGCCGTCCAGCGGAAGGAGAACGCGATGAGCCACAACATCAGCGCCATGCTCGACACCTATCCGAAGGACCTGGGAGGCATCGACCGCAATGCGCTCGCCGAGTGCATCGCGGCGTGCTTCGCGTGCGCACAGACGTGCACGGCGTGCGCGGACGCCTGCCTCGCCAAGGACATGGTCCCCGACCTGCGCGCGTGCATCAGCACGAACCTCGACTGCGCCGACATCTGCGACGCGACCGGCCGGATCCTGTCGCGACGCACCGGCGACAGCGCGACGGTCATGCGGGCCGTGCTCGAGGCGTGCCTCGCGGCGTGCCGCGCATGCGCCGAGGAATGCGAGCAGCACGCCGACATGCACGAGCACTGCCGCATCTGCGCGGAGGCCTGTCGCCGCTGCGAGCAGGCGTGCGAGCGTCTGCTCGCGACGCTCGGCTGAGGCCCCGGCGGTCCGATTGCCGGCAAACCTCGACGAGGCAGCGGCCAGTGACGCGCAACGGCCCCGGATCGGCTTCCTCTTGGAAGTCCCGATCAGGGGCCGTTCTGCGTGGTGCCGCCTCGGAGAATCGAACTCCGGACCTATTCATTACGAGTGAATCGCTCTGCCGACTGAGCTAAGGCGGCGTGCCGAGGCACGATCAACGAGCATAGCGCATGCGCACCGTGCGACCCGAACCGAACCCTCGAGAGGCGCGCCCCGCTCGCGGCAGGTGCCACAGGCCGATCACCCGGGATGCCGGCCGCCGTGTCGCTGCCACATCAGAGCACAGCGACACGGCGATCGCAGCGCTCAGTCCAGGTAGCCGTTGGGGTTCAGCACGTACTTCGTGGCGGCACCGGCATCGAACTCGGCGTATCCGCGCGGCGCATCCTCGAGCGAGATCGCCTTCGCGTTCACGTTCTTGGCGATGGAGACCTTGTCGTGCAGGATCGCCATCATCAAGCCGCGGTTGTACTTCATCACCGGGCACTGACCGGTGGTGAAGGCCAGCGACTTCGCCCAGCCCGTTCCGAGGCTGAGCGACAGCGATCCCTTCTTCGCCGCCTCATCGGTGCCGCCCGGGTCACCCGTGACGTACAGCCCCGGAATGCCCAGGGAGCCGCCGGCGGCGGTGATGTCCATCAGCGAGTTGAGCACGGTCGCCGGGGCTTCCCCGGCGCCCTGGCCGTGGCCCTTCGCCTCGAATCCCACGGCGTCGACGGCGCAGTCCACCTCCGGCACACCGAGCAGCTGCTCGATCTGCGCACCCGGGTCGCCCTCGGAGAGATCGACCGTCTCGCAGCCGAATGCTCGCGCCGCTGCCAGCCGATCAGCGTTCATGTCGCCGACGATCACCACGGCTGCACCCAGCAGATGCGCAGAGGTGGCGGCTGCCAGCCCCACGGGCCCCGCTCCCGCGATGTAGACCGTCGACCCCACGGTGACCCCAGCGGTCGCGACTCCGTGGAAGCCGGTGGGGAAGATGTCGGAGAGCATGGTCAGATCCATGATCTTCTCCAGGGCCTGATCGCGGTCCGGGAACTTCAGCAGGTTCCAGTCGGCGTACGGGACCAGCACGTACTCTGCCTGGCCCCCGACCCAGCCGCCCATGTCGACATAGCCGTACGCGCTCCCCGGGCGATCCGGGTTCACGTTCAAGCAGATGCCGGTCTTGCGCTCCTTGCAGTTGCGACAGCGCCCGCAGGCGATGTTGAACGGCACGGAGCAGATGTCCCCCACCTTGATGAACTCGACATCCGAACCGACCTCGACCACCTCGCCGGTGATCTCATGGCCAAGGACCAGATCTGCCGGCGCTGTGGTGCGGCCCCGCACCATGTGCTGGTCGGATCCGCAGATGTTGGTCGCCACGGTCTTGAGGATGACGCCGTGGGGAACCTTGCGACCGACGTTGTCAGGGTTCACCCCCGGCCCGTCCTTCAGCTCGAACGTTGGATAGTCGATGTCGATGACTTCCACGACGCCGGGGCTCTTGTAGGCAACTGCCTTGTTTCCGGACATACTGCTTGCTCACTTCCCAGTCAGTTCAGAGGTCGTGAAGTCACGACCTCGGGTGCAACGAGAGAACAGCCCCACCGGCTGGCCGTGCGCCGTCCTTCGAATGCGGAGGCGCCCTGCCTGTCACGCGACGGCGAGGTAGTCGTCAGCCTAGGCGCGGTGCAGTGCGTGCGGAAGCGTTGACTTCTCGCCGTCACTCCGGTAGCCCACCGCGGATCGGTGCGGTCCGGTGCGCCGCGTCGACGGATCGCTCAGCAGGTCAGATCGGCAGGAGGAGCCGAACCCGTCAGGAAGTACTCGTTCACGGGCGCATCGACGCAGCGGTTGCCGTTGTTGTACTGGCTGTGGCCCTCGGCGTCCACCGTGATGAGCACGCCGGACTCGAGCATCGCCGCGAGCTCGACGGACTGCTGGTAGGAGGTCGCCGGGTCGTTCAACCCCCCGATGACGATGATCGGCTCGGCGCCGGGCGCGGTAATTTCGTGCGGCACGCGCGTGGGCTCGAACGGCCATACAGCGCAGCTGCCGACGCCGACGAAGTCCGGCCCGAGGGTCGGAGCCGCAGCCATGATCGCCTCGGCGTTCGCGCGGACCTCATCGAAGTCGGTGACGGCCGGGGCGTCGAGGCAGTTCACCGAGATGAGCGCCTCGAGCGAGTTGTCCGCGAACGAGCCGTCGGGGTTGATGCCGTAGTACTCGTCTGCGGCGGCGAATGCGGTCTCGCCCCTGCCGGCCTGCACGTCTGCCAGGATCTCCTGCAGCCCGCCCCACTGCCACTCGGCGTAGAGGTTGGCAGCGATGGCGATGAAGAGCGCACTCGATCCTAGCTGGCGCCCGTCGGCCACCGCGATCGGATCGTCTGCCAACTGGTCCAGGAGCGCGCGGGTCTGCGCCAGCGCATCCGCCTTCGAACCAGAGAACGGGCATTCCTCGGTCGTGAGGCAGTCCTCGACGAAGTTGCCGTACGCGAGCTCGAACCCTGCTGCTTGGAAGAGCGTGCCCTCGAAGTCGCTCGTGTCGGGCGCGACGGCCGCGTCCAGCACCATGCGGCCGACCCGCTCGGAGAAGAGGTCGGCGTACGTCGACCCGATCAGGGTGCCGTAGGAGACGCCGAGGTAGTTGAGCTGCTCCTCGCCGAACAGCGCCCGCAGGAGATCCATGTCGCTCGCCACCTGCTCGGTGCCGACGAACTCGAGGAACGGCCCGGTGTGCTCGAGGCACGCGTCGGCGAACCACTGCGCCGATTCGAGCTGCTCCTCGAGGTCCTCGTCGCTGAGCGGCTCCGGTGCGGGGCCCTCGGGGATCTCCCAGAGCCAGTCGTAGAACTCCTGCGGGTCGTCATAGCAGGAGATGGGCGTCGAGCTGCCGACGCCGCGGGGGTCGAACCCGACCAGGTCGTAGTGCTCTCGCACATCCGGGTGCAGGAGCTGGTCGCCGTAGCTGCGGACGTAGTCGGCGCCGGATGCGCCGGGGCCACCGGGGTTGTACAGGATCGCACCCCGACGCTCTCCGGTCGCGGGCGCGACCGTCACGGCGAGCTCGATGGCGTCAGCGGATGGGTTGTTCCAGTCCATGGGTGCGCTCACCGTGCCGCACCACACACCACCGCAGTCGTCCCACGCGACATCCTGACCGTAGAAGCGCTGCAGTTCGGGCGCGACCTGCTCCCCCGTCGGCGCCCACTGCGGAGCTCCGAGCCCCTCGGGGAGCGAGGGCGGAAGGATGCACGCTGTGAGCCCGAGTGCGGACGCGGCGACGACGGCGAGCGCGGCGAGGCCGCGGCGGATGCGATGCATGCTTCCAGGCTAGGGGTCGCCGCTATGGCTGGAGCGCGCGCCGCAGGTCTCGGAACCTCTCGCTTCGCGGCGAACGGGTCGGGCGCAGCGCGTGCTGCGGTCGGCTGCGCTCAGCGGCGCTGCGCCGCGCGAGCCGCCACGACGAGCATCGCCTCGAGTGCGAGCAGCGGCGGCACGTTCGCGCCGATGCGCTCGCGGGCGAGACGGATCGCGTCGAGCACATCGATGACGGCGGCCCGCGCGAGGTAGCCGGCGGCGGCCTCCACGGTCGGCCGCATAGCGTGGTTCACGAGCTCGCGCCCAACACCCAGCTGGCTCATGAGGATGTCGCGGTAGAGCGAGAGCAGATCCACCAGGATCCGATCGACGCCGTCCCGCATGCCGCGCTTCGCGCGCTGCTTCTGCGCCTCCTCCAGCTCCTTCAGCTGCCGACGGAGCTGCGGCGGCACCGTGCCGCCCGGCTCGATGCCCAGCTGGTGCATCGCCTGCGCTCGCTCCGCGTCGTCGCGCTCGGCGGACAGCGCGACCGCGTCGGCCGTGGCGATCTCGACGAACCGGGCGGCGGCGAGCACGGCGGAGGCGGCGGTCGAGACGCGCATCGCGATCTCCAGCGTCTCCGCACGCCGCGCGCGCGCCTCCTCGCTCGTCGCCAGCCGGCGCGCCATACCGATGTGGCTCTGCGCCTCCCGCGCGGCGCGCTCCGCAATGGCGGGTTCCACGCCGTCGCGCTCGACCAGCAGTCGCGCGACCTCGACGGGGTCGGGCACCTGCAGCGTCAGCGTCCGCACGCGGGAGCGGATCGTGGGCAGCAGATCGGCCTCGCTCGGCGCGCAGAGGATCCAGACGGTCTCCGGCGGCGGCTCCTCCAGCGCCTTGAGCAGCGCATTCGAGGTGCGCTCGGCCATGCGGTCGGCGTCCTCGACCACGACCACGCGGTAGCGCGACGACGAGGGCGCGAGCGATGCTCGCTGGACCACCTGACGTGCCTGCGCGATCGTGATCAGCACGCCCTCGGTCGCGAGCGTGACGAGATCGGGATGCGTGCGCGCGGTGACCAGCGTCTCCACCTCGGGCTCGATACCGCCGGGTCGTGACAGCAGCGCTGCTGCGAACGCGTAGGCGAGGTTGGAGCGACCGGATCCCGGCGGGCCGGTGAGCAGCCAGGCATGCGTCATCGCGCCCGAGGAGTCAGGGCCGCTCTGGTCGGCGGCGGCACGCTGCAGCGTCGCGACCGCCTCGGCCTGGCCGACGATCTCGCTCCACCCGCCCGACATGCGCACTCCCTCGGTTCCGCGGATCAGCGCCGCGCGTCGAGCATGGCACGCACGTGCGACACGACCGCCGCGTGCACTGCCGCAGGCGTGCCGGATGCGTCCACGACCGCGAACCGGGTCGGCTCGGCGTCGGCGAGTTCCAGGTAGGCGGCGCGAACGCGCTGGGCGAAGTCGAGCCCGATGTCCTCGAGCCGGTCGTAGGGGGCGTTCGCGCGCCCCGCCATCCGCTCGCGACCCTGGGCCGGATCGATGTCGAGCAGGATCGTCAGCTGCGGCAGCAGGCCGTCCGTTGCCCACAGCGACAGGTCACGGATCTGCCGGCCATCGAGCTCGCGCCCGGCCCCCTGGTATGCGACCGAGGAGTCGAGATAGCGATCCTGCAGCACCACCTCGCCGCGCTCGAGCGCAGGACGCACCAGTGTCGCCACGTGCTGTGCGCGATCCGCGGCGTAGAGCAGTGCTTCCGCGCGCGGCGCGATGTGGCCCTCGGTGTGCTGCACGAGCCGCCGGATCTCGACGCCCAACTCGGTGCCGCCGGGCTCGCGCGTGCGCACGACCGAGCGGCCCTGCTCCTCGAGCCAGGTCTGGAGCAGAGCCGCCTGCGTCGACTTGCCGGAGCCGTCGCCGCCTTCGAGGGTGATGAACGCGCCGGTCATGCGTCGGCTGGCGGCGTCTTCTTCGCAGCCGGCTTTTTCGCAGCCGCCGTCTTCGCAGCCGGCTTCTTCGCAGCGGTCGTCTTGGCAGCCGGCTTTTTGGCCGCGGCCGTCTTCGCAGCCGGCTTCTTGGCCGCGGCCGTCTTCGCAGCCGGCTTCTTGGCCGCGGCCGTCTTGGCAGCCGGCTTCTTCGCGGCGGGCTTTTTCGCAGGCTTCTTCGCCGGGCCCTTCTCGCGCTTGATCTGCAGCAGCTCGACCGCCCGCTCGAACGTGACGGCCTCGACATCCTCGCCGCGCGGGATCGTGGCGTTCGTCTCACCGTCGGTGATGTACGGGCCGAAGCGCCCGTCGCGCAGCTTGATGGGCTTGCCGCTGGTGGGATCTGCGTCGAACTCCTTCAGCGCGCTCGCGGCCTTGCGCGCTCCGTACTTCGGCTGCGCGAACTTCTCGAGCGCACCCTCGAGCGTGATCGAGAAGATCTGCTCCTCGTCGTCGAGCGAGCGGGTGTCGTCGCCCTTCGACAGGAACGGCCCATAGCGGCCGGGCCGCGCGCTGATCTCGGTGCCGGACTCGGGGTCGATGCCGACCACGCGCGGCAGCGCGAGCAGCTTGAGTGCGGTCTCGAAGTCGACCGTGTCTGGCTCCATCGACTTGAACAGCGATGCACGGCGCGGCTTCGGCGCGGCCTTGCCCTTCGCGGGCTTGACCGGCTTGCCCTCGTCGTCGAGCTCGACCGGCAGCGCCTCCTCGATGTACGGACCGAACCGGCCGTTCTTCACGACCACGTCGAGCCCGGACTCGGGATGCTGGCCGAGCACGCGATCCTGCACCGGCTCGGCCGCGAAGAGCTCCTGCGCTTTCTCGGGCGTGAGCTGATCGGGGGTGAGGTCCTCGGGGATGTTCGCCCGCTTCACCTCACCGTCGGGGCCCGTGCCCTCGAGGTACGGCCCGTACTGGCCGACGCGCAGCGTCACGCCCTCCGCGACCGGGATCGAGTTCACCGCGCGCGCATCGATGTCGCCGAGATTCTCGACCGTCGACTTCAGCCCGGGGCGCGCGTCGCCGCCGAAGTAGAAGCGCTGCAGCCACTCGTTGCGGTCGAGCTCGCCGTCGGCGATGCGGTCGAGGTCAGCAAGCACCTCGGCAGTGAAGTCGTAGTCGACGTAGTCGCCCAGGTTGTCCTCGAGCAGCTTGATGGTCGAGAACGCGATCCAGTTCGGCACCAGCGCGCCGCCGCGCTGCGTGACGAAGCCGCGCCGAACGATCGTGTCGATGATGGAGGCGTAGGTCGAGGGCCGCCCGATCTCCAGCTCCTCCAGCGCCTTCACCAGGCTCGCCTCCGTGTATCGCGGGGGCGGCGTCGTGGCGTGCGCCTTCTGCTCGAGCTCCGCGAGATCGACCCGGTTGCCCTCCTTGACGTCGGGCAGCCGGGACTCGCCGGAGGATGCATCCGCCTCATCGGCGTAGCGCGCGACATCCTTCGACTCCTCGTACGCCTGCAGGAAGCCTGGCTCGGTGATGACGGTGCCGGATGCGGTGAACTCGGCCGTGCCGCGGCTCGTCTTGTCGCTCGCGATCGTGATGGTCGCCGTCTGACCGGTGGCGTCGATCATCTGGCTCGCGACCGTGCGCTTCCAGATCAGCTCGTACAGGCGCTGCTCGTTCGGCGTGAGCGCGCTGCGCACCTCTGCGGGAGTGCGGAACTGCTCGCCCGACGGACGGATCGCCTCGTGCGCCTCCTGCGCCGACTTCGACTTGCCGGCGTAGTGGCGCGGGGTCTGCGGGATCGAGCCGGCTCCGTAGAGCGCTGTGGCCTGCGAGCGCGCCGCCTGGATCGCCTGCTTCGACAGCGACGGCGAGTCGGTGCGCATATAGGTGATGTAGCCCTGCTCATAGAGCGACTGCGCGACCGACATCGCCTGCTTCGCCGACAGCTTCAGCTTGCGGCCGGCCTCCTGCTGCAGCGTCGAGGTGGTGAACGGCGCGGACGGGCGGCGGCGGTAGGGCTTCGACTCGACGCTGGCCACGGTGAAGGCACTCTGCTCGAGCTCGGTCGCGAGCGATTCGGCCGCGGAGGGGTCGAGGATCGTACGGACGCCCTTGATCTGACCGCGGTCGTCGAAGTCGCTGCCGGTCGCGACCTTCGCGCCGTCCAGGCGCACGAGCCGGGCGCCGAACCTGCTGCCGTCCGCCTCGAACTGCGCGGTCAGGCTCGAGTAGTCGGCATGGATGAACGCCATGCGCTCGCGCTCGCGGTCGACGATCAGACGGGCCGTCGGCGACTGCACGCGGCCGGCTGACAGCCCCTGCCGCACCTTGCGCCACAGCACCGGGCTCACTTCGTAGCCGTACAGCCGGTCGAGGATGCGGCGGGTCTCCTGCGCATCGACGAGGGGCATGTTCAGCTCGCGCATCTCGTCCTTGGCCTGCTGGATCGCCTCTTCGGTGATCTCGTGGAACACCATGCGCTTGACCGGCACCTTGGGCTTCAGCACCTCGAGCAGGTGCCACGCGATGGCCTCGCCTTCGCGGTCCTCATCCGTTGCGAGGATGAGCTCGTCGGCATCCTTGAGGGCCTTCTTCAGCTCGGCGACGGTCTTCTTCTTCTCGTCGCTGACGACGTAATACGGTGCGAATCCGTTCTCGACGTCGACCGCGAACTTGCCGTACGGTCCCTTCTTGAGTTCGGCAGGGAGATCGCGCGGGCTCACGAGGTCGCGGATGTGCCCGACCGATGCCAGCACCTGGTAGCCATCGCCCAGGTACCGCTCGATCGTCTTGCCCTTCGCCGGGGACTCGACGATGACGAGCTTCTTGCCCATGCTCACGCTCACTGCTTCTTGGGGTCACGGACCCGACTGGGTCACGAGTCGCCACAATACACACGGTGTCATCCTGCGCTCACCGCCGAGTCGCCGCCGTTCGCTCGCGGCGCAGACGCACGGCCCGTCGGCCGCGTCACCGAGGCGGCCCCGCTCGTGCGATGACCGATGCGCGCCACGGTCCCACCGGCACGCTCGCCGTCACGGTCGCGTCGAGGCCGTCGATCCGGCATCCGTTGAGCTGCGCTCCGCTGCCGGTCGCGACGGCCTGTGCGAGGCCGCACGGGCTGCCGTCGGCAAATCCCGAGAGGGCATCCGCGGCCGCGAGGGCTGCGGCGTCGGCCGCCGACGCCGCACGCGCCTGGGCGATCGCCGCCGTGCCGGTGCCGACGATCAGCATCGCCAGCAGCAGCGCGGCCGTGATGATCGCGAGCGCGAGGGCGACGCCAGCGCCCCGATCTCCGCCCGAGTCCCACGGCTTGCGCTGCACCCGTCCCCGCGCACGCCGGTCGCTGGGGCCGCGACCCGCAGGGTCGCAGCCGTCACGAGACGCCATCGCCCACCGCCCGTCCTCGCGCCGCTCGTCGAGGAGGAAGCGGCCGGCAAGGCCGCTCCCGTCACGAGACGCCACCGCTACCGGCCGCCGCCATGGGCGCAGCTGCGCGCCGTCAGCTCCAGCGCTCCTGCGAGCACCTGCCGGCTGAGCACCGCGCAGACGAGCTCACCCTGCTGCTCGATGCGCACCGCCGCTCCCTCGCCGTAGTCGCCCGGGGCGTCGCCGCGTCCTGCCGCTCGTGCGGCGGCGCCTGCTGACTGCTCCAGGCTCACCTGTGTCGCGGCGGCGGCGACTGCCCCGACCGCGACGCCGAGCGCCAGCACCACGGCCGGCAGCGCCGCGGCGAGTTCGGCCGCCACAGCGCCGAGCTCGCCGTTGTGGCTGCTACTGCACGGTGAGCGCACGCTGAACCATGTCGGTGAGCATCCCGCGCACCTCATCGCTGCGCAGGATCACCACCAGCAGTCCCGCGAACCCGACGGCCGCCATCGTCGCGATGACGTACTCGGCCGTCGCTGCGCCGTCTTCCTCGTGCACCAGTCTCTCGAGCATCCTCATGCTCGCCTCCTCTCTGTTGGAGCCCCAAGGGTGGAGGAGCGAGACGCCCGCGGGTGCGGCGCTCGGTGCGACCTGTGGATGAGACGCCCAGACAGCGGCGCCGCGCCGCGCACGCGCGCCCGCCCCTCCCCCGCAATCGCGCCGCCCCCGTGCTCATCGCCGGTGACGCGTGTCAGGTTGCTGCTGTTTCTCGGCGCTCGGAGTGCAACAAGCTGACACGCGTCTGGGCGGATGCGGGCGGCGCGGGGGCGGGCGCGGGCGCGGGCGGCGAGGATGCCGGCGGCGCAGCGCCGCGGCGCTACGCGAGCGGGGCGAGCGCGCCCTCGAGCATCGAGAGCACCAGCGGCACGATCACGAGCAGCGAGAAGGCGGGCAGCACGCACGCGCCGAGCGGCAGCGCGAGCTGCACCGCTGCCCGCTCGGCTCGCGCCTCGCCGTCGAGACGAGCACGGGTGCGCGTCGCGGTGGCCTCGGCGACCAGCAGTCCGCGGACCGGCACCCCGGCCCGGCGCGCGAGCTCCAGCGCGGCGTCGACATCGCGCCATCCGCCCGCTTCCACGCCTGCCGCCCCCAGCGCGGCGACCGTCACCTCTCGAGCCCGAGTCGCCGCTCCCCCGCCCGCGAGCGCCACCGCGACCAGGTCGAGCGCGAGGCCCGGGGCGGGGTCTCCGCACGCCGCCCGTCGCACGATCGCGCGCGACCACGCCGTCGCCGCGACCAGCAGCCCCGCTCCCGCGAGCATCGACCAGGTCGCGAGCCCGCCGCTGACAGCGGCGCCGAGCACGTCGAGCCCCAGCGCCAGCCCGAACACCAGGCCGACGATCGGCAGCACCATGACGAGCTTCGCCGTCGCGCGCGGCCCGGCGAGCGCCGCATCGAGCGATCGCTGCTGCGCTCCCTGCTCGCGCAGCAGCGCCGCGAGCCGCTCGAGCGTCGGGGCCATCGGTGCACCCGTCTCCTGAGCGACCGCCAGCACCGCCGTGACCAGACTGCCGCCCTCCTGCGCGCCGAGCGTCGCCGCATCCGTGCCCAGCACAGACCAGGCTCGCTCGATCGGCAGACCGCCCGCGACCAGCGCGGCGAGGCGATGCACGACGGCCGCGGTGTCGTCCTGCCTGCCGCTCACGTGGCTCGCACCACCAGCCGCTCCTCGTCGAGGGCGAGCTCGCCGATCGCCGCGACGCGGCGCCCCTCGGCGCTCCGCTCGAGGTGCAGCACCGCGTCGATCGCGCTGACCGCCTGACGTGCGAGGGCTGCAGGAGTCAGCTTCGCGAGCGCCCCGAGCGCTTCGAGCCTCGCGGGCACATCGTCGAGCGAGTTCGCATGCAGCGTGCCGGCGCCGCCGTCGTGTCCGGTGTTCAGCGCCGAGAGCAGCTCGCGCACCTCCGAGCCGCGGCACTCGCCCAGCACCAGCCGATCCGGTCGCATCCGCAGGGCCTCGCGCACGAGCTGCTCCAGCCCGATCGCGCCCGCACCCTCTGCGTTCGCCTGCCGCGCCTCGAGCGCTACCACGTGCGGGTGGCGGATGCGCAGCTCGGCGACATCCTCGATCGTCACGATGCGCTCGGTCGAGGCAGCTTCGGAGAGCATCGCGCTCAGCAGCGTCGTCTTGCCGGTGCCGCCGCCGCCCGCGACCAGCACGTTGGCCCGTCCCGCGACGAGCGCGCGCACGCGATCCAGCGATACGAGCGAGAACGTCCCGCCTCGTTCGAGCTCGTCGAGCGACAGCGCCGCGACTCGCGGCAGCCGGATCGAGAGCTGCGTGCCGGCCACCGCCACCGGCGGCAGCACGGCGTGCACGCGGATGCCGTCGTGCAGCCGCACATCCACGCACGGCGTTGCCTCGTCGACGTGACGGCCGCCAGCAGCGACCAGCGCGACAGCGAGCGATCGGGCCCGTGCCGCATCCAGCACGAGCGGCACGCGCTCGGGTCCGACGCCGCGGTCCACCCAGACCGTCCCCGCCGCGACGAACACGTCGGTGACCTCGGGCTCGGCGACGAGCGGCGCGAGCTCCCCGAACTCGTGCAGGGCACCTCCGTCCAGCCCCGTTCGCGCGGCCTCAACCGCGAGCACAGCCGGCCGCGCACCCCCGGCGACGAACGGGATGCCCGTCCCCCGCCCGAGCGCCGGCCCGGTCAGTGCAGTCATGGCTCGGACGGTACTGCGGCGAGCGCGCACCGATGGCGGCGCGAGGGCCGCCTGTGGAGAAGCGCACGACCGCGCGAGAAGGCGGCGCCCACCTGGGGGGAGGGGGCGCCGCCGCAGGAAGAGGAAGGGCGAATGGGGGATCCGCCGTGCACCTGCTCACGTCGGACAAGCCGACGAAGCCATCGTAGGCGCTCGGCCCACGCCGTGCCGGAGACGCGCTCAGCCCAGCGGCAGTCGCACGTCGACGAGCCAACCGCCATTGGACTGGCCCGCCGCGAACGAGCCGCCGAGCGCCTCGGCTCGCGCTCGCATCCTGGCGAGACCGTAGCCGCCGCTGGGGATGTCCAGCTCGCTCGCCTCGACACCCGGGCGATCGTGCACGGTCAGCCGAACCTCGTGCTCCGTGCGCTCAAGGCCGATCGACACCGTCGCCCCTGCACCCGCGTGCTTGAGCACGTTGGTCGCCGCCTCTCTCGCGATCCGACCGAGCGTCGTGTCGAGGCTGGGAGACAGCCCATCCACGGTCGCGGCTGCGTCGGCCGGCAGCACCACCGAACCTCCCGTGGCCTCGATCTGCGCGCGGATGTCGTCCAGGCTGATCCGGAGCTGATTGCGCACGCTGTCCACATCGAAGTACGGCTCATCGCGCGACACCTGCGCGACGTGGAGCACGCGCCGGATATCGGCGAGCGCCTTGCGCGCAGCGTCCGATATCGCCTGCTCGGCGACCGCTCGAGGCTCGCGCTCGTCGGTGCGTCGAAGCACCTGCGCGTGCATGGCGATGATGGTGAGCTCGTGCGCGATGAGGTCGTGCAGCTCGTCGGCGATGCGGTCCCGCTCGATCTGCGTCGCGGCATCGCGCGCTGCGTCCTGCTCGACGAGCGCCCGAGAGAGCCTCCGCTCGCGGCCGCGCATCAGTCGCAGGTAGAGCCCTGCGGCCGAGGACAGCGCGCCCACGATGAGCAGAGTCACGACGTCAGCGGGCTCGCTGCCCTCGACTCGCGCCGGCGCGATGAGCGCGAGCACAGCGAGCGCGATCGTGTAGCCCACCGCGACCCCGCGGCTGCAGGTTGCCACCACCAGTCCTGCAGCCACGGACAGCACCAGCACCGAGACGATGCCGACGTCGAGCAGCAGCGCCGCGCTGGCTCCGGCGACCAAGAGCATCGCTGCCGCCGCGGGACGCCAGGCGAAGACCGCGAAGCTCAGCGTCAGCACAACCTGGGCGACGTCGCTGATGAGCGGGGCGGTGGAAGCACCGGTGAGCAGCCATGCGGTCTCAAAGGCCGCGATGGCACCGACCAGCGCCAGCAGCGCGATGCGGGCTCGGCGGCTCAGCAACCGGATCTCGCCCGCACTTCGCGCATGACGTCGTGTCGGTCGCCGCTCGGCTGCTCCAGTCCGCATGGGTCCACTCTGCCGCTAGGCCGGCGAGGCTTCAGCCACAGAGCTTCAGCATCCGGCAGAGACGCTCCCAGAAGATCTCCTGCACGGGCTGCGCCTGCGTGATGGGAGCGGCGCCGACGACCTGGGTGATGCTGCTCACCTCGTGCACCGGCGTCGCTGACGACGGCAGGGCGCCACCGGTCGAGACCACGATCACGAACACGAATGCGGCGGCTGCGCCACTCATACGACTCTTCGACATTGAAGCACCTCTCCTTGGGCAATGCCATGAGTCTTGCGGCCCCGCTGACCGGCCGCACCACCCAATGGTCGCGAATATCCGCGACGTTCGGAGCGTGACGTCCATACACTGAAGGTCATGTCACCGATCCGCGTCCTCATCGTCGATGATGAAGCGCTCATGCGTCACGCGCTCAGCGTCTTCGTGCGAGGCGCTCAGGACATGACGGTCGTCGGCGAAGCCGCGGACGGTGCGGCTGCCGTGCAGATGACGCGGGCGCTGCGCCCCGACGTCGTGCTCATGGACATGCAGATGCCGGTCATGAACGGGGTCGAGGCGACGCGAGCCGTGCTGGCCGCCCAGCCGATGACCAGGGTCATCGCGCTGACGACCTTCACGTCAGAGCGCTTCCTGGTGCCGGCCCTGCGCGCGGGCGCCACCGCCTACTTGGTGAAGGACACGGAACCGGATGCGCTCGTCGCGGCCATCCGGGATGTGCTGAGCGGTTCGTACGTGGTCTCGCCCCAGGTGACCAGAGAGCTCGTCGAATCCATCTCGCGGAGCCCGCTGCCTGCTCAGCCGGTGCCTCTGACCTCTGCGGAGGCACTCTCGGAGCGCGAGCTCGCCATCGTGCGCCTGCTCGCGAAGGGACGATCCAATTCCGAGATCGCCGGCGAGCTGCACATCTCGGAGGCGACGGTCAAGACGCACCTGGGTCGCGTCATGGCGAAGTGGGGCGTGCGCGACAGGGTGCAGACGCTCATCCGTGCCGCACGAGCGGACATCGTCAGCTTCCACTAACGGCTGCTGCCACCACGATTGCGGTTGAGGATCAGATGCGTGATCCCGGCCGCCACGAGGCCAGCAGGGACCGCGATGAGGCCACTCATCAGGAACGGGAGCTGCGCGAACGCTCCCAGCGCCACGGTGACCACGACGATCACCACGAGCATCGCGATCGTCGAGCGGGGGTCGGTTCGCATCGTTCGTTCTGTCATGCCCCGAACGTAATGCCCGGCATTCCGCGCCGCACCTGACCTTCGTCGCAGACCGCGTGCCCAATCGTCGCGAACCACCGCACCGGATGGGGGAACGACGCAGCGACAGCCGGTGGATCCGCCGACCGCGTCGGGCTTTCTACCGTGACGACGAGGTTCCGCACTGGCGCGGGATCCGTCGAGAGAGAGGACCCGACGATGGGTGCTGCTTGGAAGTTCGCGAAGTTCGTAGCCTGGCTGGGCAAGCAGGCTTGGAAGTACGGCAAGAAGGTGCCGGCGATGGTGCGCTGGGCGTGGAGCCACCGCAGCACGGTGATGCGCTGGCTCGAGCGGGGCCTCACGTTCTACACGATCGCCGAGCTCATCTACCGCGCCATCTTCGGCTAGCGCGCGGCACCGCGCTGCTCGAGCCCGTCTCCTGCCGGTCGCCGCCGGCGGTGGACGGGCTCGACTGCGTCCGGCACGGGCGCTGCGGCAGTGCCGGGAATGGCGCATCGCCCGGGTGCAGACGTCTGTTGCACCGAGCCTGGCCGAAGGTCGCCGCAGGAGTGAGCAAAAGGTGGGGCGGCTCGTGGACGGTCGGTGGACCCGCTCCAGCAGCCCGCTCCATAGCGTCGATCCCGAGGTTCCGCACTGGCGCGGAGCCCACCGAGAAAGGACCCGACGATGGGTGCAGCATGGAAGTTCTTGAAGTTCGTGGCCTGGCTGGGCAAGCAGGGCTGGAAGTACGGCAAGAAGCTCGCCAGCATGATCAAGTACGCCTACTCGCGACGCCCCACGGTCATCCGTTGGCTGGAGCGCGGTCTGACCTTCGCGACGATCGCTGAGCTCATCTACCGGGCCGTCACCTGATGATCGACATCGGCCCCTTCGCTCGCTGGCTCGCCCGGCAGGTCTTCAAGTACGGGCGCCGTCTGCCCGCGATGCTCCGATGGATGTGGGCGAACCGCGCGCGGGTGTCGCGCTGGCTCGCTGCCGGCCTGTCGTACGCCACCATCGCGGGGCTGATCTTCAACATCCTGTTCTGAGTCGAGCGAGCGCGGCCGGCACCGATCGGCGCCGGCCGCGCTCCGACCTCATCTGTGGAGGCACCATGCCTACAATGACTCCGCCAGCAGTGAATGCTCTGGCCCCGGACGACGGTGTGTCCAGGAGAGAGGCGGTTCGCATCAGCGCTTCGACCGAGCCGCCGCGCGACGGCGCGCCTGGCGAGCACTCGCTTGCACCGGGGGCCCTGCGCTATCGCACCATCCTCGGCGCCGTCGCGATCCTTGCCGTCGGTGCGATCGCGACCGCGCTGACGCTGCTGCTCGTCCATGAGCCCGGATGGAGGCTCGGGGTCCTGATCGCGGTGGCCGTCTTCGTCGTGCTCTCCGCCGTCACCGATCTGCTGGTGCTCAATCGCATCGAGGTGCGCTCCACCTCTTACACGGCGACGCCCGACTTCGTCTACGTCGCGCGGGGCCGCTGGTTCCGACGCACCACCGTCGTCGCGACGACGCAGATCCTCAATGTCGAGATCGCCCAGGGTCCGCTCCTGCGCAGCCTCGGACTGGTCAAGGTCACCCTCACCCGCATCGCCGACGAAGAGGCGATCTCGCCGCTCACACCGGCGGCCGCCAGCGAGCTGCAGAGCGTCGTGCTCGGTGCGCAGCGTGATGATGCCGACGCCTGACGGTCAGCGGCTGCCTCGAGGCTCGGTGCGCGCCTCCTACCTCGGGCATCTGACCAGCATCATCGGGCTCACCGTCGCGGGCGTCTTGTACACCGTGCAGGAAGACCTCTGGCCGGGTCCGATCGCCTGGCTGCTCATCGGCCCGTTCCTCGCGATCCGGCTGACCGATCCCTGGTACGTGTGGTGGACCACGCGCGTCGCCGTGCGCGACAGCGCGATCGTGCACGTGAGCGGTCTTCTCGAGCGCCGCACCCAGACTGTCGCCTGGCGAGACGTGCGAGCGGTCGATGTCGCCGAGCCATGGGGTCACCGACTGCTCGGCCTGGCGCACGTCACCATCGCCCAGGCGGGCGGCGAGGCGGCGCGCGTCGTCATCCCGGCCGTCGACCAGCCAACGCTCGCACGGATCCGGCAGCTCGCGGACTCCCATCGCAGCGGCGAGGAGGCGACGGCGAGGCACGCGGACGCGCCGGACGCGCGCACCGCCACGGTCGAGCCATCCGCGGGGTTGGCCGCCGCGGCGGCCGGGGGGCACGCACGCCCCGACCGCGGCAGATCGCTCTACCACGCCACGATCGCCGACCTGCTGATCGCGAGCCTGGTGTTCGGCCAGTTCGCGATCGCAGGCGCAGCAGCCGCGTATGCGCTCTGGGAGATGCTCGAGACCTTCGGTCTCGACCAGGCGGCCCTGCGGCTCGCGGGCGACGGGGCCGTGGTCGCCGCCGCGGTTGTCGCACTGGTCATCGTGCTCGCGGGCGCGGCGATGACCGCGCTCCGCTTCTGGGGGTTCGAGGTGCGCGTCACCGAGGGCGGCGACGTCGCCATCGCCTACGGCGCGATCGAGCGCCGCCACCGCACCATCGATGCGTCCGCGATCGCCGGGGCGACGCTCAAGCGCAATCTGATCGAGATGATCCTCGGCCGCGTCCGGCTCGGTCTGCTCACCACCGACAGCGCAGCGCAGCTCGGCACGAATCTGCTCCTGCCGTCTCTCCCCTCGCGGGTCGTCGACAGGGTCGTGGAGGAGCTGCTGCACGAGCGAGCGCCGGCCTCACCGCTCACCGGGCGGGCCGGGGCGCTCCGCGGAGCCGCGCTCCTGCTGGTCAGCATCGCGCCAGCAGCCGGACTGGCATGGCTGGTGGCCGACCAGGACCTGCCGCTCTGGCTCGGCATCGTGGGCGTCGCGCTCGCGCTGCTGCTCTCGTTCTCGATCGGTCGCGTGCTCTGCTCGCGCATGACCTTCGAGTCCGCGCAGCACATGGTGGCCCTCACCACGCTCTACGTCGGCGACCGGCTGCACCTGGTGCACGCCGCCTCCGTGCACCAGATCGCGGTGTCGCGGATGTTCGGCAGGCCGTACCTGACGCGCGCGCACTACTACGCCGGCGCTCCTCGCGCACTCACGGCGGCTCGATTCTCGGTCGACGATGTCACCGCGATCGCGCGGGCCGTGGCAGAAGGCGCACGCGCGGCGCTGCAGCGACGGCTCGCCCGACGTCGGCGCGCGTGACGCTGCGACCCGGGTCGTGCGCACCACGGCGCAATGAGCCACGAGCCCCCGGGTAGGCTCGCCCCGACGACGACGTCTGGAGGAGCCCCTGTGTCTGACCGCATCGACCATCTCATGAACGAGACCCGCCGCTTCGCGCCCCCCGAGGCGCTCGCGGGCGACTCGGCCACGTCCGCCGCGCTGTACGAGCGCGCCGACGAGGACCGACTGGCGTTCTGGGCCGAGCAGGCGCGCGAGCTGCAGTGGGAGACGCCGTTCACCGAGGTGCTCGACTGGCAGCCGCCGCACGCGAAGTGGTTCGCCGACGGCACGCTCAACGTGGCGGTCAACTGCCTCGATCGGCACGTCGAGGCGGGCAACGGCGACCGCGTCGCACTGCACTGGGAGGGCGAGCCCGGCGACCGCCGCACGATCACCTACGCCGATATGACCGCTGAGGTGAAACGGCTCGCGAACGTGCTCACGTCGCTGGGCGTCAAGGCAGGCGACCGCGTCGCGATCTACCTGCCGATGCTGCCGGAGGCGGTCGCCGCGATGCTCGCATGCGCCCGCATCGGCGCCATCCACACCGCTGTCTTCGGCGGCTTCAGCCCCTCGAACCTGCGCGGTCGCATCGACGACGCCGGCGCGACGCTCGTCATCACCACCGATGGTGCCTGGCGAAAGGGCAAGGTCTTCGCGCTCAAGCCCACGGTCGACGAGGCGCTGCGCGAGCCCGGCCACGGCGTCACGAACGTGCTCGTCGTCAAGCGCGGCGAGAACGAGATCGACTGGACCCCCGGCCGCGACGTCTGGTACCACGAGGCGATGGCGGATGCCGAGGCCGAGCACGTCGCCCAGGCGTTCCCCGCCGAGCATCCGCTCTTCATCCTCTACACCTCCGGCACGACGGGGCGGCCGAAGGGCATCCTGCACACCAGCGCCGGCTACCTGACCCAGACCTCGTTCACGCACCGGCACGTGTTCGACCTGAAGCCCGAGTCGGATGTCTTCTGGTGCACCGCCGACATCGGCTGGGTCACCGGCCACAGCTACGTCGTCTACGGACCGATGGCCAACGGCACCATGCAGGTGATGCACGAGGGCACCTTCGACACCCCGACGCCGGAGCGCCCGTGGCAGATCATCGAGCGCTACGGCGTGACCATCTTCTACACGGCGCCGACGGCCATCCGCACGTTCATGAAGCTGGGGCGCCAGCACACGCAGACGAGCGACCTGTCGAGCCTGCGCGTGCTCGGCACGGTCGGCGAACCCATCAACCCGGAGGCGTGGATGTGGTACCGCGACGTCGTCGGCGGCGGGCACACGCCCGTGGTCGACACGTGGTGGCAGACCGAGACCGGCGCGATCATGATCTCGGCGCTCGCCTCGGTGACGACGCTGAAGCCCGGCAGCGCGCAGGTGCCGATCCCCGGCATCGCGGTCGACGTGCTCGACGAGAGCGGCAACTCGGTCGGCAACGGCGACGGCGGGCTGCTGGTCGCGACCGAGCCGTGGCCGGCGATGCTCCGCACCATCTGGGGCGACGACGAGCGATTCCGCGAGACCTACTGGGAGAAGTTCGGCGACAAGTACTTCGCCGGCGACGGTGCGCGCAAGGACGACGACGGCGAGGTCTGGCTGCTCGGGCGCGTCGACGACGTCATGAACGTGTCGGGCCACCGCCTGTCGACGGCAGAGATCGAGTCATCGCTGGTCGGGCACGACGGCGTCGCGGAGGCGGCGGTCGTCGGCGCGACGGATGCGACCACGGGCCAGGCGGTCGTGGCCTTCGTGATCCTGAAGGAGTCGGCGTCGCGCGAGCACTCCGTCGAGGAGGCCGAGCAGATCCTGCGGCAGCACGTGTCGAAGGACATCGGAGCGATCGCCCGGCCGCGCCAGGTGTTCATCGTGCCCGACCTGCCGAAGACGCGCTCCGGCAAGATCATGCGGCGACTGCTGCGCGACCTTGCGGAGGGTCGCACGCTGGGCGACACCACCACGCTCGCCGATCAGTCGGTCGTCGACGCGATCCAGTCGCAGATGCGCTGAGCCACCGCGTGCACCCGGTCTCGTGACGCGGCGCGCTGCGCGCGCCGCTCCTCGACCTACGGGGGGCGTCGGCCCTCCCGCAGCCATCCCCCTCGCAGGTCGAGGAGCGCGGGGCCGCAGGCCCTGCGCGTCACGAGACCGAGCACGCCCCCGTAGGTCGAGGAGCGCCGGGCCGCAGGCCCTGCGCGTCACGAGACCGAACGGCCAAAGGTCTCGTCACGCGGCGCGCTCCGCTCCTCGACCTACGAAGCGTCGCTCAGGCGTAGGCGACGATCAGCTCGACCTCAACGGGTGCGCCGAGCGGCAGCTCGGCCACGCCGACGGCGCTGCGCGCGTGACGCCCGTCGTCACCGAAGATCTCACCCAGCACATCGCTGGCACCGTTGACGACTCCGGGCTGGCCTCGGAAGCCCTCAGCCGACGCGACGAATCCGACCACCTTGACGATGCGGGTCACGCGATCGAGCGAGCCGATCTCGGCCTCGATCGCCGCGAGCGCATTCAGTGCGCACTGGCGCGCGTCCCGCTGCGCATCCTCCGGCGACACCTCTGCGCCGACCTTGCCGACATGCGCCATCGCGCCGTCCACCATCGGCAGCTGCCCCGACGTGTAGGCGAAGCCGTTTGCCGAGACCGCGGGCACGTAGGAGGCGACCGGCGGCACCACCGCGGGCAGCGTCAGTCCGAGCTCCGCGAGTCGCTGCGCAACGCTCACGCCTCGCCACCCGACTCCACGGGGCGCTTGAGGAACGCGACCATGCCGCCCTCTGGCCCGTTCGCGACGTGCACGAGCTCCCATCCGTCGCCGCCCCAGGTGTTCAGGATGGCGGTCTCGCGGTGGATGAGGAGCGGCGTGGTCGCATACTCCCAGATGGTCTTCGACATGGTCTGTCGTCCCCTGCCCTCATAGGTTGTTCCCGTACCCTGACATGCTATGGCTGCATCACGACACAAGCCAGGAAGCCTGCTGGGCTCCCTGCTCGGGCTCATCGGGTTCTCCGCAATCGCCGGAATCCTCATCTCGGCGACGCTGACCCCTGCTCTCGCGGTCGCTTCGAGCGCGGCGAACAGCGGCCTCGACCTCTTCGAGAGCCTGCCCTCCTACGCCCAGATCAACCAGCAGGCGGCGCGCAACCGCATCTACGGCGTGCGCGACGGCCAGCCGGTCGAGATCGCGCAGTTCTACGCCCAGGATCGCCAGGTGCTGCAGTGGAGCGATGTGCCGTCGACCGCGGTCAACGCGCTCGTGGCCGGCGAGGATCGCCGCTACTACCAGCACGGCGGCGTCGACGCCCCGTCGGTGATCCGAGCGGGGATGTCGCAGCTCGGCTTCGGCGGCGACTCCGGTGCCTCGACCCTCACCATGCAGCTCGTGCGCCAGCAGATCGCCATGGACGCCTTCGTCCGCGGTGACGAGGAGACCTACGCGCAGCAGTATCAGGAGAGCTACCAGCGCAAGCTCGCCGAGATGCGTCTCGCAATCGGCCTCGAGCAGGAGTACACGAAGAACGAGATCGTCCTCGCCTACCTGAACATCGCCAACTTCGGCGGCAACATCTACGGTATCGAGTCGGGCTCGCAGCGCATCTTCAACAAGCCCGCCTCGCAGCTGACGATCGCCGAGTCGGCCGCGCTCATCGCCACGGTGCAGAACCCGTCGATCCGCAACCTGTTCAACGCCGAGAACTGGCCGCGCAACCAGGAGCGACGCGACTTCATCATCCGCAACATGGCTAGCGAGGGCCTCATCACCGCAGAGCAGCGCGACGAGGCGCTCGCCATCCCGGTGGATGAGAACTTCGTCGACATCCAGCCGGCCGACAACGGCTGCATCACCGGCTACGAGTCTGCGCGCTTCTTCTGCGACTACGTCACCCGTGTGCTGCAGCGCGACCAGGTCGACGGCCACTACATCCTCGGTGCCTCGCAGGAGGACAACGCGGCAGCGCTCTTCCAGGGCGGGTACCGCATCTACACGTCGATCGACCTCGGACTCAACGACTCCGTCCAGAGCACCGTCGACCAGCTGGTGCCCAACGACGAGACCCGCTGGGATTCCGGTGCTGCGGTGACGCAGCTCGAGGTGGGCACGGGCCGCATCCTCGCAATGGTGCAGAACAAGGACTTCTACCCCACGACTGATGCGCCGCCGACCGCAACGAGCGTGAACTTCAACGCCGATGCTGCGCATGGCACGTCGACCGGCTTCCAGCCGGGCTCAGGGTTCAAGATCTTCACGCTCGCGCAGTGGATCATCGACGGCCACTCGGTCAACGAGCAGCTCGACGCCACCCGACAAGAATGGCCGCAGGGCGCGTTCAAGGCCGAGTGCACCGGCCTGGTCTCGGAACCGTGGGACCCGCAGAACAACGAGGGCAATGAATATGCCCGGATGACGCCGACCGAGATCATGGTGAACTCGGTGAACACCGGGATCGCGCGCATGGCGAGCGAGCTCGACCTATGCGACATCCACGACACGGCGGAGCGGATGGGCACCTACCCGGCCAATGGCGAGTGGGACATCTTCGCTCCCGCCGTGATCGGCTCCGGCTCCACCGTGACGCCCATGGGCATGGCCAGCGCATTCGCGACCGTCGCCAACGGCGGTGTCGCGTGCAAGCCGATCGCCATCGACCGCATCGTCGCCCGCGACGGCACCGAGGTGGCCCCTCCCGGCCAGGACTGCAACCAGGCCATCACGCCGGAGGTCGCGTCGGTCATGCAGCTGGTGCTCGAAGAGGTCACGCAGCGCAACCCGATCAACAACCCGCCGGGAGAGACGCCGGTCATCTCGAAGACGGGCACCACGAACAACGTGATCCAGACCTGGGTGAACGGCGCGAGCCCGACGGTCGCCACCTCGGTGTGGGTCGGCAACATCAAGAACCAGTACTCGCTGGAGGCTCGCTGGAACGTGCGATCGTCGATCTTCACCGCGGCGATGGGTGAGGCGATCAACCGTTACCCCGGCGGCGAGTTCCTCTCCCCCGACCAGGACACGCTGCGGGGCAACGCCAGCGAGCTGCCGAACGTGGCCGGCCAGAGCGTCGCGGACGCGGAGGCGACCCTGACGGCCGCTGGCTTCACGGTGCAGGTGGCGGACCCGATCGAGGGTCTGCAGGCTGAGGGGATCGTGGAGTACACCGCGCCGGGCGCCGGCTCGCTCGTGACCACGCAGACGCCGATCATCATCTACCCGTCCAACGGCGGGCTCTCGCCCGACGCAGAGCCGGAGGCGACCGAGGCGCCGGGGGCCGCCACCTGGCCGAACCTCGTCGGCCAGACGCTGGCCGACGCCAGGTCGACCGTGTCTGGCGCCGGGTTCAACGCCGATCTGATGCAGATCACCTGGCAGGACCACGGCGAGGCGAACGTCTGCACGGTGCTCGCGCAGAACCCCGAAGCCGAATCGCCGGGCGCACCGGGCGATCCGATCTCGGTGGTCGTCGGCACGAATGCCGCAGGAGGCAACCCTGGCTGCTAGCCCGAGAGCGCTCGGCGCGGCGATCGGTGGCGTGCTCGCCGCTGGCGCCGCCGCTGCGGCCTACGCGACCGCCGTCGAGCCGCGGGCCTTCCGCGTGCGCACGGAGACGCTGCATGTGCTGCCCCGCGGCGCGCGACCGATCACGGTGCTGCATCTGGCCGACATCCACCTGGCGCCGTGGCAGACCGACAAGCTCGATTGGCTCGCCGGGCTGACGACGACCGAACCGGATCTGATCGTCAACACTGGCGACAGCCTGGGTCACGCGGCTGCGCTGCCCGCACTGGCCGACGCTCTGCGAGTGTTCCAGGGTGTGCCGGGGTTCTTCGTGCATGGCTCGAACGACGTGTACGGGCCGGAGTACAAGAATCCGCTGCGGTACTTCGGCGGGCCGTCGAAGCCCAGCGGCAGTCCTCCCAAGCGCCTCGACACAGCGGGTCTCGAGCGGGCCTTCGAAGACCTCGGATGGCTGAACCTCAACAACACGGCGCGAGCCATCGAGGTGCGCGGCACGACCGTCGCCGCGTTCGGCGTCGCGGACGCGCACCGGCACTGGGATCGGCTCGACCAGACCGAGACAGCCATCTCCCGGATGCGCAAGGCCGTCGGCGACGGCCCGCGCGTCACGCTCGGCGTCACGCACGCGCCGTACCAGCGGATCCTGAACGCGTTCGTCGACCTCGGTGCCGACGCGATCCTCGCGGGGCACACGCACGGCGGCCAGGTCCGCATCCCGGGCGGGCACGCGCTCGTCACCAACTGCGACATCCCGCGCGACCAGGCCTCGGGGCTCAGCAGGTGGCGCCACGAGGGCCGCTCGGTGCCGCTGAACGTCTCGCAGGGCATCGGCGCATCGATCTACGCGCCGTTCCGACTCGGGACTCCCCCGGAGGCTGTCGTCGTGTCGCTGCAGCCTCGCGACATCGGGTAGACTGGTGCGGTTGCTCTGCCGGTTCTCACATTCGGCGAAGCAGCACCGGGGTGTGGCGCAGCTTGGTAGCGCGCGTCGTTCGGGACGACGAGGTCGCAGGTTCAAATCCTGTCACCCCGACCATGTGTGCAGGGCCCTCGCCGATCGGCGGGGGCCCTTCGCTGGCTCTGGTCTCGTGACGTGCTTCGGCTGCGCCGCAGCGCTCCTCGACCGACGAGCAGCACCCCCGCAGGTCGAGGCACGCCCGCGGGTCGAGGCGCCCCCGCAGGTCGAGGAGCGGGCGGCGCAGCCGCGCGCGTCACGAGCTTGGCGGGGCGCCCTGCGGGCGCCGCTTTGGATGGGCGAAAGTGGGCTATGGCTGGGTCTGGTGGCGGGCCATGCTGGGTGTGCTGCGGTCGACGCCGGTCGGTCTTAGTGCTTGTGAGCCTGTTCACGAGCTTGGCGTGGAGGGCTTCCACGGGGACCGTGGATTGGTGGGCGTGGTTGGGGGAGGCCCGGGCGGGGCTTGCGTCGTGCAGCGGCCCGGGCGGCGAGCGGGGCGGCGCGGGCGGTGATTGGGCGGCGCGGTTGGGGTCGTGAGCGGCGGCGCGGTCGGGGCGGTGCGGCGGTCGTAGGCTGGCGAGCATGAGCCAGCCGCGCGTCGTCACGTTCCTCGGCCCCCGCGGCACCTTCACCGAAGCCGCACTCGAGCAGGTGAAAGGGCTCGAGGGTGCCGAGCGGATGCCGGTCGCGAACGTCGGCGAGGCGCTCGCGGCGGTGGCGGACGGGCGCTCGGATGCCGCGATGATCGCGATCGAGAACTCCATCGAGGGCGGTGTCACGGCTGCGCAGGATGCGCTCGCGGCGACCCTGGGCCTGCGCATCATCTCGGAGCACGTCGTGAGCGTGAACTTCTCGCTGGTCGCGCCCGCCGGCACGAGCCTGGACGAGATCCGCGTGATCGCCGCGCACCCGGTCGCCTGGGCGCAGTGCACCGCGTGGCTGCAGCGAGAGCTGCCCGGCCGCGCGCACCTGCCGGCCGCGTCGAACGTCACCGCAGCTGCAGAGCTCGGATCGGGTCCCGCGCAGGCGGCGCTGTCGACCCCGACCGTCGGCCGCTGGGTCGACGGGCTGGAGGTGCTCGCCGATCGCATCGGTGACAACCCGGATGCCGTGACGCGGTTCCTGTTCGTCGGGCGCGCGGCGGTTCCGGGGGAGCCGACCGGCGCGGACAAGACGAGCCTCGTGGTCGAGCTGCCGAGCGACGAGCCGGGCGTGCTGCTCGACATGCTCGAGCAGTTCGCGACCCGCGGGGTGAACCTGTCGCTCATCCAGTCGCGCCCCATCGGCGATCGCCTCGGCCGCTACCGCTTCGTCATGGACGCCGATGGGCACATCCGCGACGAGCGGGTCGCGGACGCGCTGCTCGGCCTCAAGCGCTTCTCACCGCACGTGACGTTCCTGGGCTCCTACGCGCGAGCGGACGGCGATCGGACGCACGTCGAGCGCCGCTTCACGGACCGCTCGTTCGAGGACGCGCGCGATTGGCTGCGGGGCCTGCTCGCGGGGGAGCCCGACGCCTGATCGGCCGCTCCGTCACAGCCGAGCGCGTCGCGCCTCGGCCACAGCGCACGCGTCAGACCGCGACGCCCTGCTGCGCGCGGCGGTGCGGCACGCGCACGACGAGCGATTCGTCTCGGACGACGGCGCGCAGGGCGATCGCCTCGCCCACGACATCCCCGTCGACCTGCACGGCACGCGGCTCCTCGAGTCGAGCTGTCGTCTCCTTCGCCTGGCCGTAGCCGAGCGCGGCTCCGGTGCGCTGGCGGCCCAGGCGACCGCTGCGCCGCAGCAGCTTGGTCACGAGCAGGTTGTTGCGCGTGAGGTAGCCGACCACCTGCATCCAGCCGCGAACCCCCTGAGGACGGATGAGGGCGATGTCGAGCTTGCCGTCGTCGATCACGGCGTCCGGCAGCACCACGATGCCGTTCGTGACCGTGCCGCAGTTGCCGATCAGCATCGTGTTCACGGTCGAGCGCACCGTGCGACCACCGTCCATGCGCACCTGCACGCGCACCTTGTCGAGGCCCGAGATCACGCGGCCGGCGGCGTCGACGTACGCGAGCCAGCCGACACGCTTCTTCAGCTCCTCATCGGTCTTGTCGATCATCTCGGCGTCGAGCCCGAAGCCGACCATCACGGCGAAGGCGTGCCGGGAGCGCGTGCCGTCCGGAGCCTCGACCTCGAGCTCGCCCAGATCGATCTCGCGCTCCTCACCCTGGAACGCCGTGCGCACGGCGTTGCGCAGGTTCGTGACGTCGATGCCGAGGTTCCGGGCGAGCAGGTTGCCGGTGCCGGCGGGGATGATCGCCAGGACGACATCCGTGCCGGTGATCGCATCGGCCGCCACCCGCACGGTGCCGTCGCCCCCGGCGACGAGCAGCAGATCGATGTCGGACTCGAGCGCCGAGTCCACGGCGGCCCTGCCGGCGTCATCGGCATCCGTCTCGAACCACACGGGCTCCGACCACTCGATCGGCTGCGCCGACTCGACCGCAGCGGCGAGCCGATCGCGGCCCATCTTCACCGGGTTGTACACGATTCCTGCGCGCATGGTCGAAGCGTACCTCGGGCCCCGTCGCGCCTCCTGCGGGATGCGGCGACCGCACACCGGGCCGCTCCTAGACTGGAGGGGTGATCGATCTTCAGCTGCTGCGCGACCAGCCAGACCTCGTCAGGGAAAGCCAGGAGCGCCGCGGCGACCCCGTGGCGCACGTCGATGCAGCGCTGCTCGCAGAGAGTGCTCGCCGGGCTGCGATCACCGAGTACGAGGGCCTGCGGGCCGAGCAGAACGCGCACGCCAAGCTCGTCGGCACGGCCAGCAAGGAGGAGCGCCCGGCGCTCATCGAGCAGGGCAAGTCGCTCGCGGCCGGCGTGAAGGATGCGCAGGGGCGCGTCAGCGAGGCGGAGGCCGCCTTCCAGACAGCGGTCTCGAGGATCGGCAACATCGTGCACCCGGATGTGCCGGCGGGGGCCGAGGAGAACTTCGTCACACTCTCGACGCACGGCTCCGAGCGCACGCTCGACTTCGACGCGCGCGATCACGTGGAGCTCGGCGAGCGCCTGCATGCGTTCGACATCGCTCGTGGCGCGAAGGTCGCGGGCACCCGCTTCTACTACCTCACCGGCATCGGCATGCGGCTCGAGCTGGCGCTCATGCTCATGGGCCTCGACCAGGTGATGGCCGACGGCTTCACCCCGCTCATGACCCCGACCCTCGTGCGCCCCGAGATCATGCAGGGCACCGGCTTCCTGGGCGAGCACGCGGCCGAGGTCTACCACCTGCCGGCCGACGATCTGTACCTCACCGGCACCAGCGAGGTGGCGCTCGCGGGCTTCCACGCCGATGAGATCGTCGACCTCGCCGAGCCCAAGCGCTATGCCGGCTGGTCGACCTGCTACCGACGCGAGGCGGGCTCTGCGGGCCGCGACACCCGCGGCATCCTGCGCGTGCACCAGTTCAACAAGCTCGAGATGTTCTCGTACGTGCAGCCGGAGGCTGCGGAGGAGGAGCACGACCGCATGCGGGCTCTGCAGGAGCGGATGCTGCAGGCCTGCGAGCTCGACTATCGCGTGATCGACGTCGCGGCAGGCGACCTGGGCTCGAGCGCCGCGCGCAAGTTCGACATCGAGGCGTGGATCCCCTCGCAGCAGACGTACCGCGAGCTCACCTCCACCTCGAACTGCACGACCTTCCAGGCGCGTCGCCTCGCCACGCGCTACCGCACCGAGAGCGGGAAGACCGCCCCCGCCGCGACGCTGAACGGCACCGCCGCGACCACCCGGTGGATCGTCGCGCTGCTCGAGACGCATCAGCAGGCTGACGGCTCGGTGCGGGTGCCGGAGGCGCTGCGGCCCTACCTGGGCGGCATGCAGACGATCGAGCCGGTGGCCTGATGGAGCGCCTGCTGATCGGCCTCGACATCGACGGCACGATCGTGCTCGAGGACGACTCCCTCTCCCAGCGGGTCGCGGATGCTGTGCGAGCGGTCGTCGACGCCGGCCACTCGGTCGTGCTGGCCACGGGCCGCTCGAAGCCCTCGACCGTGTCGACCGCCGAGCGCCTCCAGATCGAGCCCACCCACCTGGTGGCCGCCAACGGCGCGCAGGTGCTCGAGCTGCGCGGCGAGCACTACGCGACCATCCACGTGGAGACCTTCGACCCCGGGCCCGCGCTGCGCACGATCGCCCAGGGGCTGCCGACAGGGTCCTTCATGGTCGAGGATGCGGCCGGCCACCGCCGCTTCACGAACGGCATGCTCGACTGGGACCTCGACAACGCGGAGCAGGTCGAGTTCGAGGAGTTGCTGGGCATCCCAGCCATGCGCGTCGTCGTCATGAGCCCCGACCACCACGTCGACGATTTCCTCCAGATCGTCGAGTCGATGGGCCTGCACAAGGTCTCCTACGCGATCGGCTACTCGTCCTGGCTCGACATCGCGCCCGACGGTGTCAACAAGGCCACAGGGCTCGAGCGGGTGGCGAAGCTGCTGGGGTTCACACGCGATCGCATGATCGTGGTCGGGGATGGCCGCAACGACATCGACATGTTCCAGTGGGTGGTGGCGGGCAACGGCCGCGCGGTTGCGATGGGTCAGGCGCCGCCCGAGGTGAAGGCGGCCGCGAACGAGGTGACCGCCACGGTCGAGGACGACGGCCTCGCCGTGCTGCTGGAGGGTCTGCTCGTCCGCAGCTGAGCGCGCTGAGGTCCCGCTGCGGCGCCTCGATCGCAATGGCCGTGCGCGGGACGCCCGCGCGCACCGTAGGATCTTGCGGAGGTCGCTTCGTGCCACGCGCGGGCGGCCACTGGAGGGCTGTCCGAGCGGCCGATGGAGCCGGTCTTGAAAACCGGTGGGCAGCGATGCCTCGTGGGTTCGAATCCCACGCCCTCCGCAGCACAGCCGAGCAGCAGGGGAGGGCCGCGGATGAGCGCTGAGCGCGCGTCGAGCGTCGTGGACACCTCGTCGATGGTGCCTCGTCACGGTCGACTGCACCGCCTCTCCGGTGCTGGGCACTTCTTCCGCTGGCTTGCGCTCGGGCTCTCCGTGGTGCTCGTGGCGGCGGTCGGCGTCGTGGGTGTTTCGGTGCTGCGCCTCTCGACCGGCATCGCCACGGTCGACCTGGGCAGCGACGTGCCGCCGGCCCAGGCCGGCTTCGCCCCGTACGCGGGTGGGTTCACCATCTTGCTCGTGGGCTCGGATCAGCGGATGGGCCAGGGCTCCGACTTCGGCGAGGACGCCTACGGCGAGGGCCGTCTCAACGACGTGACGATGCTCCTGCATGTCAGCGACGACCACGAACGGGCCCGCGTCGTCTCCTTCCCGCGGGACCTGGTCGTCGACTACCCGGCTTGTGAGGATCCGGAGACCGGCGAGACCACGCCCGCGGCCTCCAATGTCCAGTTCAACCAGGGGCTCGAGCGCGGCGGCCTGTCGTGCGTGGCCGAGATGGTCACCGACCTGACCGGCATCGACGTGCCATACGCGGCGATGATCACGTTCCAGGGGGTCATCAGCATGTCGACGGCGGTCGGCGGTGTGCCCGTGTGCTTCGCCGGCCCGATCGACGACAGCTACACGGGACTGCAGATCCCGGAGGCGGGAACGTACGAGCTGGAGGGCGAGCAGGCGCTGCAGTTCCTGCGCTCGCGCCACGGCGTCGGCGACGGATCCGACCTCGCGCGCATCTCCTCGCAGCAGGTGTTCCTCTCGTCGCTCGTGCGCACCCTGCAGTCGGATGCGGTGCTCACCGACCTCACGCGCCTGTACGCGATCTCGCAGGTCGCGCTCGACAACATGACGCTCTCCTCCGGCCTGGCAAACGTGGGCACCATGGTGTCGATGGCGCGCGTGCTCGCGGACATCCCGCTGGAGACGATGCAGTTCGTGCTCTACCCGAACGTGCTCGAGGGCAATCGGGTCTATCCCGACGAGCAGGCGGCGAACGAGCTGATGCGACGCATCCGCCTCGATCTGCCGATAGAGCTCGGCGAGGACTCGCTCGGCATCGGATCGACCTCCGAGACGCCGACGCCGACCCCGACGCCGGGCGCTCCGGGAGCGGAGACACCGGCGGCGACCGAGCCCCCGGAGCCGGTCGAGACGCCGGGCGCCGATCCGACGCCGACGCCGACCGGCGACCTCGAGGGCGTGGTCGGCCAGGACGCCGCGCAGGAGTCCTGCGTCGTCCCCTTCGGCGGCTGACGATCCATCGCCGCCTCGCAGCTCGAGGAGCGCGCGGCGCAGCCGCACGGGTGGTGTCCCGTAGGTCGAGGAGCGGGCGGCGCAGCCGCCCGGGTGGTGTCCCGTAGGTCGAGGAGCGGGCGGCGCAGCCGCACGGGTGGTGTCCCGTAGGTCGAGGAGCGGGCGGCGCAGCCGCACGCGTCACGAGACCGGAACGGCACCCATCGCCCCGCCGCGCATCCACCCTCCATCTCTTTGGTAGAGTGGCCGCTGGCCTGCCGTCAGGTGGGCCGAGGAGACGTCGCATAGTCCGGCCTAGTGCACCACCCTGCTAAGGTGGAGTCCCCAATAGGGGACCGAGGGTTCAAATCCCTCCGTCTCCACCAGGCCCGAGGCCCCGCCATCCACGGATGCGGGGCCTTCGTCGTGCGTGCCGCACGTTCGCCCGCGGGATCGCCCGGCTGCGCCGCAAGCAGCACCGAATGTTCGCGTTGCTCAAGCGCGGCGAAAGCTGACCGAAAAGGTTGGCGCAGACCGCTGTCCGTAGTATTGTGAGCGCAAACATTCCACTCAGGGAACGCCGCATTGCCTCCTCGAAACCGCGAGGGAGCGCTCACGGCCGAACGGGCGGAACGACGCTCAACGAGGAGAATTCCATGACATCCAGGACTCGTGTCCCGCGCGCCGTCGCTGCAGCGGCCGCCACCGCACTGCTCGTTGCGGCGCGCAGCAGCACCGCCGGCGAGGCCGACCCCAGTGCGGCTCCCGCGGGCGGTGGCGAGCCGATCGAGCTCAGCTACCTCCACCGGCTTCCCGACGGTGAGGGCATGACCCCGGTCGCCGAGATCGTCGACCGCTGGAACGCCGAGCACCCCAACATCCAGGTCACCGCCACCAAGTTCGACGGCGCCGCCCCCGACATGATCCTCAAGCTCGAGACCGATGTCGGCGCCGGCAACGCCCCCTGCCTCGCGCAGCTTGGATACGCCGAGATCCCCCAGCTGTTCGTCAAGGGCCTGCTGGAGGATGTCGCCGAGGAGGCCGCCGCCTACGAGAGCGAGTTCTCGGCCGGTGCCTACTCGCTGGTGACCGTGGGCGACGCGACCGTCGGGCTGCCGCAGGACACGGGCCCCCTGGTCTACTTCTACAACGAGGCGGAGTTCGAGCGCCTCGGGATCGCCGTGCCGGAGACCCTCGAGGATCTGGCGGCCGCATCCGAGACCGCTGCCGCGGACGGCGCGTTCGTGACGTCCTTCACGCCGGACGAGGCGCTCAACTGGCTGTCGGCGCAGTCCGCGGCCGCGGGCGACGAGTGGTTCGGCGCCGGTGAGGGCGGCTGGAGTGTCGACATCGAGGGCGAGGGCAGCGAGCGTGTTGCGGCGTTCTGGCAGGACCGGATCGACAACGACGAGACGCTCGTCACCGAGCGCTGGGGCGAGGGCTTCACGCAGGCGCTCAACGACGGCAGCCTCATCGGCCACGTCGGCGCAGCGTGGGAGGCCGGCTTCATGCTCGACTCGCTCGACGGCACGGACGCCGAGGGCCAGTGGCGCGTTGCGCAGCTCCCCGACTTCGGTGCCGGTGCCACGACGGGTGCCGATGGAGGCTCCGGTGTCGCGGTGATGGCAGGGTGCGAGCACCCCGTCGAGGCAATGGAGTTCAACGCCTGGTTCAACACGCAGATCGATGATCTCGCGTCGCAGGGCCTGGTCGTCGCGGCGAACGGCACCCCGGCCACCAGTGACAAGATGCTGCGCCAGTTCGGCGGTCAGGACGTGCTCGAAGAGCTCGCCACGGCGTCCGGCAACATGAACCCCGACTTCGTCTACGCGCCGGGCTTCGCGTCGCTCACCGTCATGAGCGAGACTGCGGCCGGCGTGGCCGACGGCAGCGCCACGGTTGCGGATGTCTTCGGCAACGCGCAGACCTCGGCCGTGAGCACGCTGCAGGATCTCGGGCTGCCCGTCGCCGAGTGACCGGGTCGTCCGCGACCTGAGGTCCGGAGCATCCGTAGAGAGCAGAGGAATCGGACGATGAGTGCAATCCCCCCCGGTCAGTGCCCCGAGCGTGACCCGAGCGCGCCGCAGCAGCGGCAGTCGGCACCAGGCGCTGACCGGGTGGATGTTCATGGCACCGTTCTCCGTGCTCTTCCTGATCGTGTTCCTCGTGCCGATCGCGGTGTCGGTGCGATCGGCGATGTTCGCGCAGATGCCGGCCGGCGACGACCTCTATGGCGGCGGCGGCATCGTCGACACGTTCATCGGGTTCGACAACTTCGCGCTCGCGATCAGCAGCGGTCCGTTCTGGGTGGGGATGGGGCGCGTGCTCGTGTACGCGCTCTTCCAGATTCCGATCATGATCGCTGCCGCGCTCGGCCTCGCGCTGCTGCTGGATGCGTTCATCGTGCGTCGGCCGGGCCTGTTCCGGCTGGCGTTCTTCCTGCCGTTCGCCATCCCGGGCGTCATCGCCGCGATGATCTGGCTGTACCTCTACACACCCGGGGTCTCGCCGCTGCTGCCGTACCTGCCGGAGGGCACGAGCTTCATGGCGCCCGGCACGATCCTGGCATCGATGGCGAACATGACGACCTGGACGTACACCGGCTACAACATGCTGATCTTCCTCGCGGCGCTGCAATCGATCCCGCGGGACCTGTACGAGGCAGCCCGGCTCGACGGTGCGACCGGCTGGCAGATCGCCGCGCGGATCAAGGTCCCGATGGTGCGAGGAGCGGCGCTGCTCGCGGTGCTCCTATCCATCATCGGCACCGTGCAGCTGTTCAACGAGCCGATGGTCATGGAGAGCGCGAACCCCTGGATGGGCAAGTCGTTCACGCCCATGATGCTCACCTACAACTCGCTGCTGGGTGCGGTCTCGCCGTCCGGCACGGGCCCAGCATCCGCCTACTCCGTGCTGATGGCGGTGATCGCGGGCGTGCTCGCGATCGTCTACGCGTTCCTGCAGCGCAGGAAGGGAGACGCATGACCGCGATCAGCCTCCGGCAGCGTCGGACGCTCGCGAAGGCAGCAGCACTGCCGCCGCTCGCGGAGCGACCCGGCCCGATCGCCAAGTTCGCAGGCGTCGCGGTGCTCGCCGTCGCGACCATCTACTTCCTCGCGCCCGTCGTGTGGGTGATGATCGCCTCGACGAAGAGCAACCGCGATCTCACCACCTCGTTCGGCTTCTGGTTCTCGGAATGGAACCTGGCCGCGAACTACGAGAGCCTGCTGGTCTGGACGCAGGGGCTGTTCTGGCAGTGGGTCGGCAACTCGATCTTCTACTCCGTCTCGGCCGGCGTGATCGGCACGCTGTTCGCGGTCATGGCGGGCTACGCCATCGCCAAGTTCGACTTCCCCGGCAAGCGACTGGCGGTCGGAGCAATCATGGGAAGGCTGCTCCTCCCCGTCGCGCTGCTGACGGTGCCCCTGTACATCGAGTTCCAGGCATTCGGCCTGGTCGACACCCCCTGGGCGATCATCATCCCGTCGGCGGTCTCGCCGTTCGGCGTCTTCCTCGGCATCGTCTACGCCCGGGATGCCGTGCCGACCGAGCTCCTGGAGGCGGCGCGGATCGATGGCGCGGGTGAGATGCGCATCTTCTTCACCATCGTCGTGCGGCTGCTGGCGCCAGCGATGGTGACGATCTTCCTGTTCGTCTTCGTGGCGACCTGGAACAACTTCCTGCTGCCGCTGATGATGCTCTCCTCCGCCGAGCTGAAGCCCGTGACGCTGGGCCTGTACGGCATGATGACCTACTTCGCGCCCGCGAAGGGTGCCGTGATGCTCGGTGCGCTCCTCGGGGTGCTGCCCCTCATCGTGCTCTTCTTCGGGCTGCAGCGCTTCTGGCGCTCGGGCCTCTCGGCCGGAGCGGTCAAGGGCTGAGACGACGATGCTCCCGCTCAACGGTGTCGGGCGGGAGCATCGCGGGCGTCGATCAGGAGCCGATGAACTCCTCGACGTCTCCGAACTCGGGCTCGTCGCGCACCTCCACCGTGCCGCCGAGGCGCTCGAGGTCCAGCACCCGCACCGTGTTGCTGCCGACGCGCCAGAGCGGCGCGGGCGCGTACAGCGTCACCTGCGGCCCCACGCTCCAGTAGCGGCCGAGCAGGAAACCGTTCAGCCAGACGAAGCCCTTGCCGCCTCCGGGGAACGCGAGCCACGCGTCGGCGAGCTCATCCACCTGCAGCTCAGCGCTCGCGAAGCCGTCGTCGCCGACGGCACCCATCGGCTGCGGGTCGGCCATCGGCACGATGCGGTGCGTCCACCCGTGCGCGAAGCGCCGACCGATGAGCACACCGGCCAGGATGCCCTTGTGCTCGCCGATGAGCGGTCCGTAGTTGATCCGCCCGACGCTCTCGACGACCAGGGTGATCACCGCGGGTGCGTCCGAGACGGGCAGCGGCAGACGTGTCTCACCATCGCGATCGAGCGTGCCGATCCTGTGGCCGTCGACGAACACGGTGGCGCGGTCGTGGAGCACCGGCAGCGACAGCACATCGTCGCCGGCCTGCACGACCGCGGTGGTCTCGTAGACGACGATGCCATCGGCGAGCCCCAGCTCCTCGAACGTCGCTGGGCGGGCGAGCTGCTTGCCCTCGGGCAGCGCCCGGAGCGTCTCGAGGAGCGACGACTCCGGCTCGAGCCGCGCGGTCCTCGTCGGCTGGAACCGCAGGGGCGCGGGCAGCGCGGGCAGCGGTCCGTCGTGGAACGGAGCGAAGGCGGCGCGCAGCGCCTCGAACTTCGCGCCCACTCGTCCGTCTTCGGCGATCGGCGCATCCGAGTCGTAGCTGGTGATCGTCGGCTGGATGACGCCATCCCAGTTCGCGCCGTTCCAGAGCCCGAAATTCGTGCCGCCGTGCGCCATGTAGAGGCTCAGCGACCCGTCGGCCGCGAGCAGCTCGTCGACGGTCTGCATCACGCTCTCGGGACTGCGCACGTGGTGCTGCTCGCCCCAATGGTCGAACCAGCCACCCCAGAGCTCGCTGCACAGGAGCGGGGTCGCGGCGGGCAGCAGGTCGACGGCCGTCTGCACGCCGGTACCGAACGTGAAGCTCGGCAGCGCGCCCTCGACGGAGCCGTGCGCGAGCATCCCCGCCGTGATGCCGTCTGCGGTCGTCAGCAACTCGACGATGCCGTGCTGCCGCAGCAGATCACGCTGGTGATGCAGGTGCTCCCGATCCGAGCCGAAGGATCCGTACTCGTTCTCGACCTGCACCGCCACGATGGGGCCGCCATGGGCAGCCTGCAGAGGAGCGATGCGCGGCAGCAGTTCGCCGTACCAGCGCTCCACAGCCTCGCGGTAGACCGGGTCGCTGCTGCGGACGCTCCGGGTGCGAGCGGTGAGCCAGCTCGGCAGCCCGCCGTTCGACCACTCCGCACAGATGTACGGGCTGGGTCGCAGGTAGACGTCGAGCCCGACCTCACCCGCGAGGCGGATGAAGCGCTCGAGATCGCGCCACCCGTCGAAGCGCGGCGCGCCTTCGACCTCCTCGTGGAAGTTCCAAGCGACGTAGGTGTCGACCGTGTTCGCGCCCATCGCCGCGAGTCGGCGCAGCCGATCCTCCCACTGCTGCGGGTGCACCCGGAAGTAGTGCACAGCGCCGGCAAGCATGCGGTGCGGAACGCCGTTCCGATGCAGGCGACTGTCGTCGTAGGTGAGCGCGGACGTCTTCGCTCCTGCGACCTGCGCGTTCGTGCTCGTCACCGGGTTTTCCCCCTTGATCTCCGTATGAATCCTCGAGACGAGGAAGCATGTTAGCGCTATCATGATGACGCAGATCCTGCTCTGGTGGATGCCGGATGACTCGCGCGTGAAGCGCTCACTATGCTGACTCCATGTCCACCAGATCCCCGCAGGAGCGTGCGCCGAAGCAGGTCGATGTCGCACGCCTGGCCGGGGTCTCCACGCAGACGGTGTCGCGCGTCATGCTGGGTCACCGGAATGTGCGCCCGGAGACCGCCGAGCGCGTGCTGGCGGCGGTAGAGGCGACCGGGTACCGGCTGCACGCGGCAGCCGCGTCGCTGGCATCCGGGCGGACGCGCATGATCGGCGTCATCCTGGTGTCGACCGCCAGGTACTCGGCGAGCGCCACGCTGCTGGGCATCGAATCCGTTGCCGCGGAGACGGGATACGCGGTGACGACGGCGAGCGTGGCGCAGCATGCGGCACCAGCGGCGTTCCTCGACGCGTTCGTCCGCCTCGAGGGGCAGGGTGCCGAGGGCATCGTGATCCTCGCGCCGGTGGGCTTCCTCGCTGAGACGCTCGGCTCGCATGCCGAGCGTACGCCGACGGTCGGCCACCGGCTCGAGTCCGGCGCCGGCGCACACGGGCTCATCGACCAGCGGGCGGTCGCGAGGACGGCGACCGAGCACCTGCTCGACCTGGGCCACCGCACGGTCTGGCACGTCTCCGGCGACGAGTACTGGCAGGAGTCCAGGGCCCGGCGCGAGGAGTGGGAAGCGGTGCTCCGTGAGCGCGGCATCGAGCCGCCGCCGGTGATCCCCGGGGATTGGTCGCCGGAGTCCGGTTATCGCGCTGGCCGCACGATCGCGGCGATCCCCGACTGCACGGCGGTGTTCGTCTCCAGCGACGAGATGGCGTTCGGCGTGATCCGCGCGCTGCACGAAGCAGGGCGCGCCGTGCCCGGCGACGTCTCGGTCGTGAGCGTCGACGACATCGCGCTCGCCGCCTATGCCTCACCCGCCCTGACCACCGTTCGCCAGCCCTTCGAGCAGGTCGGACGCGCCACCGCGACGCGCGTGATCGACCTGATCGAGCAGCGCACGCCGGTACCCAGCGCCGTGCTCGTGCCGGAGCTCATCGTCCGTGGATCGACCGCCGAACCACCTCGTGCCTGAGCGCTCTCCGGCGCTTCGCGCGGTCGTCGCGACCAACCCGGCAGAAGTTTCCCAGCGGAGTGCACCCAACTACCGCTAGGGTTATCGGTGTGCAGGACGGATCTTGTTCTGCGCTTTTGAACGCAGCTTCGGCTGCATTGCATTGATTGAAGGAAATATGGCAACCGGCACCGTCAAGTGGTTCGACTCCGGCAAGGGCTTCGGCTTCATCGCTCCGGACGACGGCGGCAAGGATCTGTTCGCTCACTACAGCCAGATCCAGTCCAACGGCTTCAAGACCCTCGAAGAGGCTCAGGCAGTCGAGTTCGAGATCGTCGAGGGCACCAAGGGCCCGCAGGCAGCGGACATCCGCCCCCTGTGAGTCTCGTCGCGCCGCATGCGGCGTGACTCGATTCGCCTCACGGCCAGCGTTCATGTAATCTGATCGCTGGCCGTTTGGCCGGGCGCCCGTAGCTCAACGGATAGAGCATCTGACTACGGATCAGAAGGTTGGGGGTTCGAATCCCTCCGGGCGCGCACTGTGATGAGTCGCGACATAGGTCTCACCTGAGTCGCGACATAGGTCACGAGTTGGGAGCCCCTGGCCATCGGCCGGGGGCTTTCTGCGTGTTCCGCCAGTAGCTGCGGTTGGGCTGGATGTCGTTGGCTTGGTGGAAGGAGCCAACCAGGTGGCGCTCACCCAGCCCGACACCGGCGCTCAAGCACGCGAATCGTGCATGACCGAAGTGGCGCTCACGCGCGCGAGCAGTGGCCCCCAGAAAGACGAATACTCACCTAGCCGCCTTCAGCGATGCGCCCAGCTGAGTCCACGCGCGTCCTCCCGAACCGCAGCGCCGTCGCTGAACCCCTCGGGGGTAACAGGAGCGCAGTTGCGGTCGAGAACACCGCGAGGCTGATTACCGCGATCTCGATGGCGCCACCGAGGGCAATGCCCGGTGTCACGGTGTCGCTGAGCGGTAGCGTTTCGAGCATGACGCCAGGCTCGTAGGCCGTAAGTCGATCGATGATGCTTCCGTCGGGGAGGATGACGGCGCTGGTGCCGACGGTCGACGCGAGAACGAGTGCGCGGCCTGACTCCATGGCTCGGAGCCGAGCGATGGCGAGTTGCTGCAAACTTTGCGGGCTACCCTCACCGAAATCGGCATTGTTCGATGGCGAGAAGAGGATCGTGGCGCCTGCCTCGAGGATCGATTCCCGAAAAAGTCCATCGTCGACGATGTCGAAGCAGATGAAGAGTCCGGCGGTCGTGCCCGCGACATCGAACGCGTTGACGCTCGTCGGGTCGATGCTGTAATCGCCGGGAATGAAGTCCAGAAAACCCAGCCAGTCGAGTACCGGAGCCAGGATCGGCCGAGCCGGCAGGTACTCGGCGAAGGGAACTGGCCGACGCTTGCGGTACTCCGCACGCACCCCGTCGTCCCACAGCAGCAATGAGTTGTACGTCGCCCCCGATGTCGTCTGGATGGCGCCCAGGACGATGGGCGCGTCGACCATCTCTTGCACGCGATCGATCGCCGCGACCGCATCGGCGTCGCGTTGAGGGTCGGTCTCGCCGGCGTTCTCGGGCCAGACGAGGACATCCATCTCTTCGCCCGCGAGCCGCTCCGAGGCTTCGGCGTGCTGCGCGAGGATCTGACCTGGGACGTACGGGGCGAGCAAACCGGCCTCCGAGGCTCCTTGCACCGCCCCGACGCGCAGCTCGCCGAGCGGCGCAATGGGCACGCTTGGAACGAGCAATGCGATCACAGCCGCCGCTACCGGCCAGGTCGATGCCCGCAGCAGCGCCACGTTCCGGTGGGCCAACGCGACAGCAGAGGCAGCGCCTATCGCGGCGATCAGAAAGGTCAGCCCGGGCATGCCGACCCAGGCGATCGGTTCGCCCAGCGGGCTGCCCGCTTGGGTATGGGCGAGCCTGCCCCACGGGAAGCCACCCCATGGGAAGGCCGAAGAGAGCGACTCTCGCGCACTCCAGACGGCGGCGAGCGCCGTGCTCGTAGCGGGCGCCGCCACGGTCCGGGGCAGCCGAATCATCAGGCGCCAGGTCCACGCCGCGGCGATGCCGCCCAGTCCGTACCACGATGCCATCAGTGCCGTGAGGCCGACGAGAGGAACGGGACCGAGATAGACCGCAATCCAAGAGATCTGTACTGCGTACAACGCCGCACCGCCAGCACTCCCGACTGCGGCGGCCAAGAGCGGTGAGCGGCCGCGCAGTGCAAGCAGGCAGAGCGCGACCCCGACAATCGCGAGAGGCCATGCATCCCAGGGCGCAGCGGCTGCGGCCAGGCAGAGACCGCCGAGCACACTGGCGGCCACGGCGGTCGTGAACGAGGACACCGAGCGGAGGCTCGATGAGGCCACGGCGCCGAGGGTGGCACCGGCAGTTGTCCGCTGCGGCGTCGCGCCGGTAAGCATCGATGACAGCCGCATTCTTCCGTCAGCCACCCGCGGCCCGCCCGGAACGGCGGACGCGTCGCGTACGCCGTTCAAGGTGAGCATCGACCCCATCGAGGACCACTCTTCAGGAGCTGCCGCGGCGCTCCCGCGGCGCACGGCACGTTCATTTGCGCTCGTCGCGGTCGTTGTCATGTTCGCGCTGCTGCAGCCGCTGCAGGTACTCGTTGTAAGCATCCGCCTCTTCATCGGCGCGCCCCTGGGCCCGCTGTGCTCGTCGCCTGTCGCCGCGCTGCCAGCGCGCGAGCGTCACGATCAGCATCGCGAGCAGTGGCAGTTCCCCGAACGTCCACGCCAGAATTCCGGCTATGCCCTGGTCACGAACGGGATCGATATCCCACGACTCTGGAGTGGCGGTGGCGAAGTAGGGGACGAACGGTGTACTGGAGAACAGCATCACGAGGCCGAAAGCGGCATGGACCTGCATCTCGACGAAGATGTCGAACATCCGGCCCGGGTACGAGGTTCGGCGAGGCAGCGGGTCCGACGACACCAGCGGTGCAGTGATCAGGACGCCCACGATGAGGAATCCCACTTCAAGGACGACGTGTCCTATCCAAGACCGCAGCACCACGTCCGCGACCCCACCGACGTACAACCCGAAGAAGGACAGCAGCATCAAGGGAATAACCAGCGCCGGATGCAACGCGAACCTGGCCGCTCTCGAGCGCAACCCACAAAGAGCGACTCGAAGCACCGTGTTGCCAACGCCACGATGCGGCGTGGCGCGCAGGAGCAGGCTTCCCGGAGATCCCAGAACAAGCAGCGGGGCGATCACCATCATCAGCGCGAGCTGCTGGAACATGAAGATGGAGAACATCAGCTGGCCGTAGGCGTCGATTCCTGCGCCGGCGACGATGGCCAGCAGCACACAGCCGAGCAGGAAGCAAGCGGTGCGCAGCCACGGCCAACGGTGCCCGTGCCGTCGCAATCGCACAACACCCGTCAGATACGCGATGGCGAGGATCGCCGCGGCCGCCGGCAGCACGGGCACGGTCGGAGACACAGGGAGCAGAAACTGGTCGAAACTCGGGGGCAGCAATCGACCGATGATCCCGGCGGCGCTCATCGCCTGAGCTCGCGCTGCTGAGAACGATCGACCGGACGATCGCAGGCGATCGGATGCTGGTGCAGGGGTGATCGTGGTCGACTCACGACACCCGCCATGGCTGTGGCAATAGTTCTGCTCCTGGTCCGAGGGGTACACGTTGGCCCCGAGGCGCCTCTGTACGCGCTCATGCACGCACCAATCGCCCGCGATCTCTCCGCCACCGCCGATGTACTCGTGGCCGACCGATGTGGGCGCTCCTGAGCCTAGTCAGCACACTCCAGCCGGTTGACGCTGAACGATACGATTGCCCCATGCCCACGGCTGATCTTGACGCCTACTCATTGTTGCTCGTCTATTCGGCGATGGCGGTGTACACGCTGGCGTTCATCGCCTATGCGGTCGACGTCGCCCGCAGATCAGCGACGAAGCCCGTGCCCGCGGATGTGCGCGAGCCTGTCGGTGCCGGCTCGTATCGATCACTGCCGGCTGCATCGAGCGCCGCCGCCACGCCGTCCGTTGCGGCAGCGGGGCGCGCCGCTCGCATCGGCTTCACTCTGACGGTGTTTGCGTGGGCCCTGCACCTCGGCGGCGCGCTGCTGCGCGGCCTGGCTGCCGGCCGAGTGCCGTGGGCGAACATGTACGAGTTCGCTCTCACCGGCATTGCCGTGATCGTGGGCGTGTTCGTGCTGTCGCGGCTGTGGAAGGACCTGAACTTCCTCGGCGTGTTCTTCACGGGGCTCGCAACCGTGTTCCTCGGCATCGCCACCGTCAACTACTACGTGGCGGTGACGCCGCTGCCACCAGCACTGCAAACGTACTGGCTCGTGATCCACGTGTTCGTGGCGGCGCTCGCAACCGGATTCATGGGGCTCGGCACGGGGCTGAGCATCCTGCAGCTGATCAAGGAGAAGCGCGACAACGGCTTCCTGCGGTCGCTGCCCTCGGCGGTGCAGCTCGAGGATCTTGCGTACCGTGTGGGCGTCATCGGCTTCATCTTCTGGACCTTCACGCTCATCGCCGGCGCCATCTGGGCCGAGCACGCCTGGGGCCGCTACTGGGGCTGGGACACGAAGGAGGTCTGGACCTTCGTGATCTGGGTCATCTACGCCGGCTACATCCATGCCCGCGCGACCCGCGGCTGGCGTGGCTCACGGTCTGCTTGGCTGCAGATCATCGGCTTCGCCGCGATCATCTTCAACTTCACGATCGTCAATCAGTTCTTCACCGGCCTCCACGCCTACAGCGGGCTCTAAGCACCCCAAAACCCCGCGGGTGCTGCCGACCCCGCCGGGGCGGCTATGCCAACCTGTCAAGGGTCAGTCTAGGATGTATAGTCATCAGATGCTGACTATTTCCAGTCGTCTCGACGTGATGCATCGGCTCGGTCGAGCGATGGCGGATTCGAACCGCGCCCGCATCCTGTTGCAACTGCTCGAACGGCCCGGATATCCGGCCGCCCTCGCCCGCGAGCTCGAGCTTTCGCGCACGAACGTCTCGAACCACCTGGCGTGCCTGCGCGACTGCGGCATCGTCGTCGCCGAACCTGAAGGACGGCAGACACGCTACGAGATTTCCGACCTCCACCTGAAAGTGGCTTTCGAATCGCTGCTGGCGGTCACCCTCGCGGTCGACGAGGGTGCACCGTGCCTGAACACTGCATGCCCGGTCGAGGGCTGCTGCGAGGTGTCGGCATGACCGCCACGCTGACCGACGAGCGCCGTTCGCGCTTGCGCCGGCGCGTGCGCTGGATCGTCGGTTTCACGATCACTTACAACCTCATCGAGGCGATCATCGCGATCTGGGCGGGGTCGGTGGCCTCGTCCGCAGCGCTCATCGGCTTCGGTCTCGACTCGGTGGTCGAGGTGATGTCGGCGGCCGCGGTCGCATGGCAGTTCACGCGCAAGGACCCGGAACGGTGGGAGGCGGTGACGGTGAAGATCGTCGCGATCGCCTTCTTCGCGCTCGCCGCCTACGTGTCCATCGACGCCTTGCTCTCACTCGCGGGTGTCGGCGAGGTGGAGCACAGCCCGGTCGGTATCGCGATCGCCGCGCTCAGCGTGGTCGTCATGCCGGCGCTGGCCTGGTTCGAGCTGCGCACCGGGAAGGAGCTCGGCTCACGCAGTGTGCAGGCTGACGCGAAGCAGCTGCTTGTGTGCACCTATCTCTCGGCCGCTGTGCTGGTGGGCCTGTTGGCGAACTCGCTGTTCGGCTGGTGGTGGGCCGATTCGATCGCGGCCCTCGTCGTCGCCGGCCTGGCCGTGCGGGAGGGCATCGAGGCGTGGCGGGGGAAGCTTTGCTGCGCGCCGACCCTTGGCGTCGACGACGGCGAAGAGGACACGGAGGCGTGCTGCGCGTCCTGCAAGCACGAGTCGCCGCTAAAGTAGGCAGAGTGCGTACCCGCCCCCTCGTCACGATCTCGATCATCGCCGTAGCCGCAGCGATCCTCATCGCTGCACTGCTGCTCGTCGTCCGGCCCTGGGAGAGCAGCAATCCGCCACTCACGAGTGACGAATCGACCGACTCCCTCGTGTCCCCGACTGCGGCGCCGCCTCTCGTAGACGAATCGACGCACGTCCTGAACGACGCCGGCCCAGACGCCCCGGTGGTGGTCGAATTCCTCGACTTTGAGTGTGAAGCGTGCGGCGCCGTGTACCCCATCATGGAAGAGCTGCGTGAGGAGTACGACGGCGAGGTAACGTTCGCTGTCCGGTACTTCCCGCTGCCGGGTCATTTTAACTCCGGCAACGCCGCGGTCGCCGTGGAGGCGGCCGCTCAGCAGGGAGCGTTCGAGGCGATGTATCAGCGTATGTTCGAGACGCAATCGGAGTGGGGAGAGGGGCGGGAGTCCGAGGCCGACCGTTTCCGCGGCTACGCGCAGGAGCTCGGCCTCGATATGGCCGTTTATGACGCCGGTATCGCCGACCCCGCCACGTTGGCTCGCGTCGAGCAGGACTTCCAGGCCGGCGTCGCACTCGGCGTCGACCGAACGCCGACGATCTTCGTCGACGGGGAGCGGCTCGAGCTGTCGCAGGAGAGCGACATCGAGACGGCGATTCAGGCGGCACTGGCAGGGTAGAGATCCCGGTACGTGATCAAGGGGCTGGGTATCGGGGATCTCGACCTACGTCGTGAGTGACGCGACGCGTGCACTGTGCCGCGCTGCACGACACTCGCTGCAGCTGATGCGGTCAACACCGTGGCATGGAAGCCGGTCTCGGTCATCCCGAACCCGCACCGCCTTCCAGGGCAGTTCGAACGGTCTTGCCGGCCGAGCGTCGCGCGATGTCGACTCGACGCGGCGTAGCCGGCAAGGAGCGCGGCGGCATCCCACAAATCGGTGATCAGTCTTGGCTCGTCCCTCGGGGGAGCGAGTCGTCGGCTTGCGCTTCTCGTGGTCGGAGTCGTCGTGCGAGGTCGTCGACTGCTCGTTCGAGCGTGGGGTCTTCACCACGGGCGAGCCCCGCGAGTTCGAGTCCGCTTGGTGCTGCCTTGACCCACAGTCGGCGGCGTGGGATGAGGAGCGAGCCGAGCAGCGATGCCACGAGCAGCATCGCGATCCAGAACACGGGCGTCTGGGTGTGGTCGACGTGCACTTCGATGACCCCGTAGCGCACGACGTCCTCGAACGTGATGGTGCCGAGCCCGCCCGGGATGTCGACTGTCTGCCCCGGCGTGATCGTCAGCGCATCGGTGCCCGATTCCCCGCCGGCGATCTGCGTCATCTCGTCGGTCTCGAGCGCGTACACCGAGCGCGGCACCCCGGCGTCGAGCCCCAGGTCGCCCGTGAATGCCTGCAGCGACAGCACGGGGTTCGCGAGGTCGGGGTAGGCGGATGCGAGGGCGCCGGTGTCGAGCGGCACGGCCGTCGGGTAGAAGAAGCCGCGCAGGCCCAGCTGCTGCTCGAGCCCATCTGGCAGCTTCATCACGCCCAGGCTCGTCATCTGGTCGTCCTGGGCGAGGAACGGCGTGTACTCGTCGTAGACGAGCTCGCCCTCGGCGTCGCGCACCGAGATGCGCGGCGCGTAGCCGTTTGAGATCAGGTAGAGGTCGGCGCCCGCGACGTTGAGCGGCTCGTTCACCTTGATCTGCGCGTCGTGCTCCGCGCCGTCCTCGGTGACCGACACGTGCGCGGTGAAGTCGAGCGGCGCGCCGACGGCGTTCGGGTTCTCGGTCTCGTAGACCACGTCGAGATCATCGAGCTGCACCGAGAACGGCTCGAGCGTCGCGTCGTCGAACCACTGCCCCGCCGTGAACGTGTCGTAGCTCGACAGCGTGTTCGCGAAGCCGCGCCCCTCGACCACGAGCCGCTGCCCGTTGTAGCCGAAGCCCGAGCCGAGCCCCACCACCAGGATCATCGCCAGCAGCGAGATGTGGAACAGCAGGTTGCCCGTCTCGCGCAGGTAGCCGCGCTCGGCAGAGACCGAGTCGCCGTAGCGCGTCGTGCGGTACCCGAGCTTCTTGAGCACCCCATCCGCACGGTCGAGGTCGGATGCGTCGCCCGCCACGGTCTGGAAGCCCACGAGGCGAGACAGGCGGGCGGGGGTGCGCGGGGGCAGCGCGCGCATGGCCTTCCAGTGGTGCATGAGCCGCGGGATGACGCAGCCGACCAGGGAGGTGAACAGCAGGATGTAGATGGCCGAGAACCACGGGCTCGAGTAGACGTCGTGGAGCGAGAGCGCGTCGTAGAACCACACCAGATCGGGGTTGTCGGCGCGCACCTGGATGACGCCGTTCGGGTCGCTCGAGCGCTGCGGCACGAGGCTGCCGGGGATCGCGCCGACCGCGAGCAGCAGCAGCAGCACGATCGCCGTGCGCATCGACGTGAGCTGCCGCCACAGGAAGCGCAGCCAGCCGACGACGCCGAGCTTCGGCCCGCTGCCGGGCGCGCTCTCTGCGGGCTCGGGCGAGTCGACGTGGTCGCCCGGGCGCAGCGGGTCGGAGCTAGATGATCGTGACATAGGAGGCGATCCACCCCTGCATCTCGTTCATGATGGCGTCCCACGCGCCGGTGACCATGAGCAGGCCGATGATCATCAGCGTGACCCCTCCGCCGATGTTGATGGCGCGGACATGTCGGCGCATCCATGCCATCGCCGTTCCCATCCATCCGAGCCCCACCGCGAGCAGCAGGAACGGGATGCCCAGGCCCAGGGCGTAGGCGAAGCCGAGGAGAGCGCCTTGCCAGGCGCTGCCGGTGGTGACGGTGAGGGCGCTAATCGCGGCGAGCGTTGGGCCCGAGCAGGGGGTCCAGCCGAGGGCGAAGATGACGCCCACGACCGGTGCCGCCCACATGCCGCCGGATTTGAGCTGTTGTGGCTTCCAGACGCGCTGGAGGATCCGGAGCTGTCCGATGAACACCAGCCCCAGCAGGATCAGCAGTACACCGAGGATGCGCACGAGCAACGCCGACCATGCGAGCAGGAACGAGCTGACGACGCCGACAAGCGCGGTGCCGAGCACGAACACGGCGGTGAAACCGCCGACGAAGAGCGCGACGCCGGTGATGAGCCTCGCTCGGCCGCCCTCCTCGCCGACGAGCGAGCCCATCAGGCCCAGGTAGCCCGGGACCAGGGGAAGGATGCAGGGGCTCGCAAAAGACACGATGCCGGCCAGCAGCGCGATCGGCACGGAGATCAGCAGCTGCCCGCTGAGCACGGCCCCTCCGGGATCCAGGGCGACGCTCTGGAATACCGTCAGGCTCATCGCTCCAGTTCCTCCTGCAGCAGGGTCGAGAGGATGCTGGTGTCGGTGACGGCGCCGGAGACGCGAGCAGCCACCCGGCCATCAGCGTCGAGGATGATTGTCGAGGGCACCGCGTTGGGGGCGATGATGCCGGTGAAGGCGAGTTGACCCTGCGCGGATTGGTCGTCGAGGACCGAGGGGTACTCGATGCCGAACTCCTCCTCGAAGGCCATGGCCTGCGCGGCCCCGTCACGCACGTTCACGCCGATGAAGTCCACCCGATCACCGAACTCGCCATGCAGCTCTGCCAGCACGGGCGCCTCGACCCGGCAGGGCGGGCACGCGGCGTACCAGAAGTTCACGAGCGCGACGCCGTCGAGCGTCGCGGAGTCGAACTCGCCACCGCTGGCCAGGGGGCCCGTGAACGCGCCGGGCGCGGTCCGGTCCTCCGGCGCGATCTCCGTCACGATGCCGTCGCCGGCGAGGTAGCCCGCATCACCGACCTGCCCGGCGACACCGGCTGTGCTGGCGCAGGCGGTCAGCACGAGCGCGCTCACCGCCGCCGACACGGTCAAGAGACGACGGACGGTGTCTCTCATTAATCCTCCAGGAATCCGTTCCGACAATCGAACCCCGCCGTAGGGTTCCGTCGTCGGCCGTCTGAGGCGTCGCGAGAACCCGGGAGCGAGGTTCGGCCGAGTGCTGGGCGTGACATGATGCCCGCGCGGCACAGGGAAACCCGGCAGCGCCGGATGGGCATCACTGAGGAGCCTATCCATCGTTCCTATGGATGTCGTGATCAGGCGTCATCGCGGTCTATCCATCCGAATCTGCGTGTCAGGTGACAAGCAGGTAACGGATTGGTAACGTCGACTTCTGTGCCGCCAGCACTCAAACCTATGGAGAAGCTGCCTGTGACGACCTCTACGAACACCACCAGCCCGCGCGAAGATGCGCGCATGACCCGCGCCGCCGTCGTTCGCGGGGCTCGGCGCGTTGGTGTCATCGCCATCGCCGCCGCCTTTGCAACACCCCTCGCGTTGCCCGCTTTCGCCGCTGACACCGGCGCGGCACAGCCGCTGTCGAACCTCAGTGCGAACGCGCAGACGGTTGCGGGCGTTGTCACTGCCGGAGGCAACGGCCTCAGCGACGAACGTCTTGCAGTGCGGGCCACCACGGCCGAAGAGCTCTCCCAGATCCGCGCGGAACTCGAAGCGGAGATGGAACGGGAGGAGCAGGCCCGGCAGGCAGCGGCCACCGCTACTACGGGTACCGCGGGTAGCGACGCTGCAGCGTCGAGCGGGGCGCAGTCCCAGCCCGCGCAGCCTGAGGCAGTTGCCGGAGCTTCCGGCAGCGCTATCGCGGAGGCTGCGCTCGCACAGGTCGGCATCTCGCAGGATTGCGTGGCCATGGTGCGCCGCGCGATCGCCGCAGCGGGACTGCCGTACTCCGGGATGAACTCGCTGTTCAACCTCGGCCCGACGATTCCGATGTCGGCCGCCTCGCCCGGTGATGTCATCTACTACGCGGACGGTGGCGTCGGGCGCGCGCACATCGGCATCTACATCGGGGGTGGCCGTGCGGTGCACGGTGGCTGGTCCGGCTTCAACACCGTGATTGCCGGCGTCGACATCGGCGGCTCGGCGCCGGTGTTCATCGACATCACCTGATCGCGCAGCCGAATGGCGGGGAGCTGGAGCGGCCCGCTGATGTGGGGCTCGATGAATTGCAAATGGTTCTCGAGGACTTCTCCGGGAAATTGAATCGGGGGCCTTGTCGCTCCAAACGGGTGTGAGGCTGTTAGGCACAGCAGGACAATCTGTCGATGTCGGTGGTGAATGCCTTGGCTGCGATCCGGATACCCTCGGCCATGGTCAGGTAGGGGGCCCACGTGTCGGCGACCTCTGCGATGGTCTTGCCGAGCAGGTGGACTCCGGCGGCGGCGAGCTCCCCGGCGTCCTTCGCGACGGCGGTCAGGCCTAGGATCTCGCCAGTGTCGGCGTTCACGACGATCTTGATGAACCCGCGGGTGTCTCGGTTCACCAATGCGCGGGGCACGTAATGCAGCGGCAGCACTCGGCAGTCGCAGCGGATCCCGGCGGCGATGACCTGCTTCTCGGTCATCCCGACCGCGCCGATGGCGGGGCTGGTGAACGTTACCCGCGGCAGCCGCGCGTAGTCCACCGACCTCTCGGCGTCGGCGAAGGCGTTCTCTGCGACCAGGGTGCCGTGGTGGGCGGCCACGTAGACGAACTCGGGGTGCCTGGTCACGTCGCCCGCGGCCCAGATCCGCGGGTTGGATGTCCGCAGTTGTTCTGTGACGGCGATCGCCCCGTCGTCGTCGGTCCTGACTCCGACGGCGTTGAGGTTCAGTCCGTCGGTGACCGGTCGGCGTCCGAGGGCGACGAGGATCTGGTCGGCGCGGAACTCCTTCGCTTCGCCGGACACGTCCGCGGTCACGACCCTCTGACGGGTCTCCCTGTCCCGGGCCACCCGGATGGGCACCGCGCGACGGACGACGCGGATGCCCTCGTCGGCGAAGACCTCCTGGAGCGCCTTGGAGACCTCCGGCTCTTCGTTGGAGGCCAGCCGCGACCGCACCAGCACGGTGACCTGCGAACCGAGCCGGGCGAATAACTGCGCCTGTTCCAGGGCGACGTAGCCGCCGCCGAGCACCAGCAGCGACGCGGGGACCTCGCGCAGCTCCATCGCGGTGGTCGAGGTCAGGAAGCCGGCCTCCTCGAGGCCGTCGATCGGAGGTGCCCACGGGCTGGCCCCGGTCGCCACCAGGTAGTGCACCGCTTCGATGGTCGCGACGCTCCCATCGGCCCCCGTGACCTCGAGGGTCGGTGCGTCGGAGGTGCCCGCGAACGCCGCGTCTCCGCGGCGGACCTGCCACCCGTAGGACTCGGCGACGTCGGCGTACTTCTCGCCGCGCAGCGACTCGACCAGCGCTTGCTTCCCGCCGATCAGCGCGGGCATGTCGACGAGGTCCGCCGTCGTCGCGATCCCCGGGAACCGGTCCGAAGCATCGGCGGCGACGTGCCGCGCATCGGCGGCGGCGATGAGCGCCTTCGACGGCACGCAGCCGGTGTTCACGCAGGTGCCGCCGAGCGTGCCGCGCTCGATCATCAACACCGACTTGCCGAGCGTGGCGGCGCGGATTGCCGCGGCGAACGCGCCGCCGCCCGATCCGATGATGGCGAGGTCGTGCTTCGTAGGCATCGCTGCTCCTGTCAACGCTTGGATTTCTGCTCTGGTTCAGCCATACTGGACCTTCCAGTGCAGGGGAAGGTCAAGCGCGCCGCTGCTGATCGAGAGGCCACATGCGTATCGGAGAACTCGCCGAAAAGGCAGGCACCACAGCGAAGACGCTCCGCTTCTATGAGGAGCGCGGCCTCCTCCTGCCGGCCGACCGCACGCCGTCCGGGTACCGCGACTACACGCCCGACGCCTTCGCCCGGATCGACTTCGTCCACCGCGGCCAGGCCGCGGGCCTCACACTCGCCCAGATCCGCCTGATCCTCGACATCCGCGACGGCGGCACCGCGCCCTGCGAGCACGTGCGCGACCTCCTCGACGCACGGCTCGGGGACATCCAGCAGCAGATCGCCCGGCTGACGGCGCTCCGCGACACCATCTCTCTCCTCCGCGATCGCGCCACCGATCCCGCCCCCGGAGAGTGCAGCGACGAAGAAGTCTGCCGCTACGTGTGAGCGGCTCCGGAACGTCAGCTGGCGGTCGTGGGCGAGGCGGTAGGGTTCGGGGCCGTGCGCGAGGGTCGTGCCGCGCGTCGATTCGCTGGACTGATGTCAACGATCGCGCGCTGTTCGGTGATCGATGTGTTCACCGCAGCCCGATCGGGCGGGACTGGGCACCGTCGTGATCGCCGCAGTCTCTCCTCATGACTGGATTCGGACCCGAGCGCACCACAGCCACCTGGTGAGCCCTAGGGCCGCATGGGTTTACCCATGAAGGCGAAGGCGATGCAGAGCGCCAGACCGCCGAACACGAACACGTCTGCGAGATTTCCGATGAACCAGTCGGCGTAGGCGATGAAGTCCACGACGTGGCCACGGCCAGGGCCGGGGTGTCGTGCCAGGCGGTCGATGACGTTCCCGAGGGCGCCTCCGAGGATGAGGCCAAGGCTCAGCGCCCACGGCAGCGATGTGGTTCTCCAGGCGAGCCAAGCCGCGAACATCGTGCCCGCAGCGGCGAGGACGGTGATGAGCGGCGTTGCGCTGGCGCCGAGCGAGAATGCTGCGCCCGGGTTGTAGGTGAGCTGCAGCGCGAGCATGTCGCCCAGCAGCGGGTGACGCTCGCCGACAGCGAGGTTCGCCTCTGCCCAGACCTTGCTGAGTTGATCGATCGCGACGGCGGCGAGCGCGGCGAGGTAGCCGAGCAGGGTCACTTTCCACAGTCGAGGTCTCGTGTGTGGCGAGATAGCGCCCCCCGCGTCGACTGCCTGTGCTGCCGCGGGACGTGGCGAGCTGTTGTCAGTCGTCGACATCAGGCCAGTGCCTCGAATAGGCGGGGGATGACGCCGGATTCGATCAGGATGAACAGGCCGAGGCCGATGAACACGGCGGGGACCAGCCAGTGCTCGATCCGCTCGAGCGTCTCGGTGACGGCCTTGTGCGTGCCGATGAGCTTGCCGAAGAGGCACCAGACGCTCACCAGAGCGAGGAACACGACGATGGTGATCGCGGTGTCCGCGGGCGAGATGGTTCGGAACACGGGCGTGTAGAGGCTGATGTTGTCCGCCCCGTTCGCGATGGTGATTCCGGCGATGCCGAGCAGGCCGAGGTTCTTCATCGCCGACTCGTCTGGATCTGCGTCGTCGCGCTCGCGCAGTCCCCGGATGAGTCCGATGACACCGATCAGCAGGGGGATGAGGCCGAGGAAGCCGACCCACTCGTCCGGGATGATCGTGAGCCCGAGTGCCGCGACAACGCTGATCGCAACGAGCGTCGCGAATCCCAGGTACTGGCCGAGGACGATCTGCCAGGGCCGAGGCCCGCCGCGGGACGATGCGAGGAAGAGCACGGTGAGTATGACGATGTCGTCGATGTTGGTTGCCGCGAACATGCCGATCGCGGAGGCAATGGTCGCGAGCATCTAGATGTCCTTCGTCTCGAGCTCGCCCAGGACTTCGAAGGGCGATTCGACGTCGCCGCGCCACGCCTCAATGCCTTCGCGGATCGCGAGCCCGGCGACGATGAGTGCAGCCACGGAATCTGCCCACATCCAGCCGAAGAGCAGGTTGAGCAAGAGGCCGATGAGCACCGTGCCGGACAGGTAGATGCACAGAAGCAATTGCTTGGCGTCCGCCTGCACGCTGCGCGAACCGAGCTGGCGACCGGTGCGGAACTCGAACCAGGCCAGAGCCGGCATGACGAGCAGGCTGAGGGTGGCGATGCCGATGCCGAGCGGGCTGTGATCGACCTCTTCCACCCCGGTCAGCGTGAGCACCGCGTCGATGATGACGTACGCGGCGAGAGCGAAGAACGCAATGCCGATCGCGCGGACCGTCGCCTTCTCCCACCGTTCCGGATCCTTGCGCGTGAACTGCCATGCGACTGCGGCCGCGGAGAGCACCTCGACGATCGAATCGAGCCCGAACCCGATCAGTGCGGCCGAGGAGGCCATCGAGCCCGCCCAGATCGCGACGATCGCCTCAATGACGTTGTAGGTGATCGTGAAGCCGACGATGAACCGCACTCGGCGATGCAGGGTGGTTCGTCGTGCCTCGGTCAGTGCCGCCGCGCTCATCGGGCCGACTCGCAGCAGCCGGGGACCGGGCACTCCGGATCGAGGCATGGCGCTTGCTCGTCGACGGCCAACGTCACCTCGACCAGTGCAGTGAGCGCCCGCGCGAGGTGCGGGTCGGCGATCTCGTACCGCGTCTGGCGGCCCTCAGGCTCGGCCACGGCGATGCCGCAATCACGCAGGCAGGCGAGATGGTTCGACACGTTCGAGCGTGTCAGCTCGAGCTCGCGAGCAAGCACAGCGGGGTAGTTCGGCCCCTGTAGCAGGTTCAGCAAGATGCGTGAGCGTGTCGGGTCTGCCATCGCCCTGCCCAGCCGATGCATCACGTCCAATCGATTCGCAATAGTCAGCACGCACTGACTATACAGCAGATGCTGACCTGCGAGGCCCGAGGCGCTGGAAGACTTGCATCCATGGTGATGCAGAATTTGCACCAATCGGAGCGGCTCTCGGCCGTCACGAGCCGGTTCGCGCTGGGAAAGCACCGGTCAGCGACCATATTGGAGCGAGGATCGCCGGAGCGTGCAGGGGATACCAGACGGGCGGGAGGGCTTCGTACCCACTTTGACTGGATACCGGGGATATCAACGTACGTCGTGAGCTCCACGCGACGATGAGCCGCGCCCACGATTGACACGCTCTGGGATGAAGCGTGGCACCAGCCGCACGAGCACCATCATGGCCACCAGCTCGACGAGGGTTTGGGTGACGACGGCGAGCGGGGCGATGCCGAGTGTCGCGGGCAATGCCAGTGCGAGCGGGAGGACGACGAGCGAGTTCCTGGTCGCAAGCGAGAAGGCGACCGCCCGCGTTCCAGGGACGTCGAGCCGGGCCATGCGGCCCGCGAGCAGGCCGAGCATCACCGCGACGACGACGAACGCCACGTAGAGCGGCACGACGCGGATGAGGGCGCCGATCTGCGAGCCAACGGCGCCGATCTGCGACCCGACGACGGTCGCGAGCGTGAGCATCATGAGCGGCACCATGGCGGCGGCCATGACCGTCTCGACGACTCGGCCGAAGCGGTGTCGCTTCGCGAAGGCCTGGACGATCGCGGCCGCGGCGAGCGGGATGACGATGAGCAGCAGGAAGGCCTCTGCGAAGGGGCCGACGTCGATGACATCGAGCACTTCGGTTCCGACGAACAGCAGCAGGTAGAGCGGCAGGAGGAGGATCTGCACCAGCATCAGCAGGGGAGCGGCCGCGAGCAGGCGTGCGCGTGCGCCGCCGGCGAGGCCGGTGAAGACGATCACGTAGTCGATGCACGGCGTCAGCAGCACCAGCAGCACGCCGAGCAGTAGGCCGCGGTCGTCGGCGACAAATCTCGATAAACTCCACGCGAGCACAGGAACCACGACGAAGTTCGCGCCGAGAATCGTCACGAGGAATCGGGCGTCGCGGAACGATCGCCCCACCTCGACGAGCGGTACGCCGAGGAAGGTCGCGAAGAGCAGCAGCATCAGCACTGGCTCGATCGCGTGCTCCAGCGTGGGTGCGACCGAGGGGGAGATGAGTCCGACCGCTGCGCCGACGGCGATCGCGGCGAGGTAGATCGGAACCTGGTGTTGGTCCCAGGCCTGCACCAGACGCGGCGTCATCTGGTGTGGGGGAGCTGTCCGGTGATCTCCGCGAGCATCGACGCACCTTCGGGAGGCGTGCGCATCGCGAGCACAAACATCTCGCCGCGCAGCGCGAGATCGAACGCGAAGAACGGACAGCACGCCTGCTCATCCGCGGCCACACGTGCCGCCGACTCGATGACCGCGATCGGGAGCAGATACTGCAGGCCGCCGTCGACCACTTCGGGCTCGGCGCCCTCGAGCAGCGAGCGCCAGCGATCCACCTGGCCTTGCATGCCGGCACCGAGCGAGCAGGCAACCGCCGGAGAAGAGGGCTGGTCGATCATGGGTGCAAGATTACGCTCACGCCGCTCGGCGCGCTGGCACACAGGAGAGGGTCGGGGAGCCGAACTAGTGTGGTATCACGTGTTCTTTCAGACATAAGGTTGGTTATCGGCGGAGCTTATAGGCTGATCCGAGATCGACTGTAGCGCAAGCGATCCACCCACACCAGAGCAAGCGGTGCCCCGACCAGCCGGCCGGGGCACCGCTTGTCGTGCGCTACTGGTGGCGCATGTCCGGGAACCAGCCGGCGGGCGCCTCGTCGACGGGCAGTGGTTCGCCCGGCGCGACGGTGACCAGGTCGTTGTGGGCGCCGGCGAAGGGACCGTCCGCGTCCTGGATGATGCGCATGTGGTAGTCGCAGTGGTCGCGCCACCAAGTGCTCATGCCGAACGCGGGATCGTGCCTGAGAGCCTCCCAGGCGCGCCACACGGCCTCGAGGCGGCTGACCGCCTCGGGGTAGTCCCACCAGTTGCGTACCCAGTGACGCTCGCCGCTGCGCTTGCCGGTCGATCGGCGGTACTGGAAGCAGAGCTTGAGCCGCACGAACTCATCCACCGAGCCGTAGAACAGGGTCGGTTCGGTCGCCTCCTGGTCGAGCACTGATGCAGGAGCGTCGACGGCGCCGCCGGCGTCGTACTCGAGTGCGTCGACGGCGCTCACGCGCGGGCCCCAGCCTGCGCGATCGAGGCCCGCACCTGCTCGGCGTGCTTGCCCTCCATCCAGGGCACGGTGCGCATCATCGTGGGCACCGAACCGGAGCCGAAGACGACGGCGCGGCCGCGGGGCAGCGCGGCCAGGTCCGAGACCTCGAGCTTGCGCTCCTTGGTGATCGAACGCGAGACGTTGGCGCCGCCGCCGCGGCCGCGCGAAACGGTCCGCTGCTCGTAGCGGTAGTCGCCGACATTGTCGGAGAGCTGCCTGAGGAAGTCGACCTCGTCGACGCCGCCAGCGTAGATCTTCACGTTCGATGCGCTCCACAGCTTGCGCATGCCGGATTGCGACCACACGTCGACACTCTGCGACCACGACTGCAGGATGGTGATGAGGTTGATGCCGCGCGAGCCGTAGTGCGAGTAGAGATCTGGCAGCGAAGCCCACCGGCACACGTTGGCCGCCTCGTCAAGGACGCCCAGGATAGGCACCTGCAGCCGGCTGCCCGGCTGCGTGACGGCGTACTCCTCGGCCGCCTCGACGACCGCGGCCGTCAGTGCGAGCACGAGAGGACCGGCCGAGCCGGCGCCCTCCTTGGAGAGGCTGTAGAGCGTGTCTGTGGACCGCACAGCGAAGTCGGGGCGGAACTCCTCGCGACCCAGGCCGGGCGTGACCCAGGCGGCAATCCGCGAGCTTTTCAGCGATGACGCCATCTGCACCGCCGTGCCGTAGATGCCGCCGCGCTGCTTCGCTTCCAGGCCCATGACGCCGAGCACGGCGTCAGCAACGAGCGGGTAGCTGCTCTCGCGCAGGATCGTCGAGGCCTCCCGATTGCCGTCGTCGGCGAGCCACCGGTAGACGTCTGTGATGTCGCGGCCGTCGATCGAGGCTGCCAGGAGCATGCCGGCGAGGAGATCCTGGCCGGCCGGGTCGAAGTACGCATCCGTCTTCGCTCCCGCCTTCCTCGAGCCTGAGGCGAAGTGCTCGGCGAGCTCCGCTGCCTTCTCGTCGTCGGTCACGTAGCTCAGCGGGTTCCAGTACCAGGTGGGTGCCTCGCCAGCGACGCCCTGCGGGTCGAACACCCAGGCGCGGCCGCGCTCTCCGCGGATGCCGCGCGTCGCGTCTAGCACGTCGCGCTTGTTGGACGTCACCAGTGCGAAGCCCGGCGCCTCGAGCAGCGCCGGGATGACGAGCGACGTCGACTTGCCGACCCGGGGGCCCGCGATCATCGTCACCATGTCCTCGACGATTGAGTCACGTCGACGCGGAGATCGTGGGACTCGCGATGCAGACCGACCGGATGCCCCGATGGTAGAGCGTCCGACCCCGCGTATGCTGCGGCGTTGCGCTTCGCAGCGCATGCCGCTGATACGACGTCCAGGAATGCGTCCAAGAACGCGGTGGCACAGGGGGACGCGCAGGGTCGTGATGGGCTCACCGTCGCCGAAAACCCGCTGCGTTTGGCGGAAGCCGATGCTCAGTAATGGCCTATTCGAGATCAGAAGGTTGGGGGTTCGAATCCCTCCGGGCGCGCACTGTGTTGAGACAGTGAAGAAGGCCACTTGCGAGAGCAGGTGGCCTTCTTGGTTTCCGCCTTGGCGCGCTGGCTCGAATCTCGCGGGCGTGCCAGGCTTGCGTCGTGTTGCTGCGCAGCGACGAATGGTCGACGGCAGCGCAGGTCTACGACGGTGACGTCGTGACGCATCCGATCTCCGGTGAGACGGTGACGTTCGCGATCGACAGCATCTGGCGGTACGTTCCGGATCAACGACGCTGATCGCACGGCGTCAGCGGGCAGCGCCGATCGGGCTCAGGCGCCTTCGGTGGATGCGACGCACTCGCAGCCGGGGTGCCCGATGCTCCTGCACTCCTCGGAGTAGGCGCTCAGCATCGCGTGCTCGAACACGAAGAAGTGCGGGGAGATCACGCGCTGCACGGGCCCGGGCAGTCGAGCGGCGAGGCGATGCAGCGGATTGCCGACGGTGAGCTCGGCCGCGTGCACGCCGACGTAGAGCAGCGTGAGGAGCGAGAAGAGGGTGAAGCCCTGCCCCTCGGGGTTCAGCACGGCGGTGAGCTGGAGCAGGATGACCAGTGCGAGCATCAGGTGGATGAGCGGCGACCGGCGCAGCCGCGCTCTCGCTGCTGCTCGACCGAAGTCGGTCGAGGCGAGCACCGCGGTGGCGGCCGCGATGCGGTGCGCGTCGTCGTGCGACGTCTGCTCGCTGGCCGCGAGTCGGCCGATGCGCTCGGCGCGCTGCACGTACCGCTCGAGGACCGCGATCGCGCTATCGCTGTCTGGGCTGTCGTCGTCATTCATCGAGAGCTCCCTCCTTCTACGATCTTCTCGCACTTCCGCGTGACATTCGACGGTGCGCGCATCGTCGGAGAAAGCCGAAGCCGCGATGCCGACTCGAGAGTCGACACCGCGGCTGCGGGTTCGTGCTGGTCGTTACATGATGATGTCGTCATCGCCGGTGATGATCGACATGATGATGTCGTCGTCGCCGCCGAGCGTGACCAGCAGGTGGGTGGGAAGTTGCTCGTATCGCTTCATTGCTCTCCAGTCGCTTTCCAGGTGACCCCGTCATATCTGTTTATAGTCGGTTCAGACGGGTACGTCTAGGAGAAACTTTGCGAGATGCGCAGTTAGTCTTCCAGGGTCGCCGATTCCAGCGAGATCTCCACCCCTGCCAGGGCCTGCGACACGGGGCATCCCTGCTCTGCCTGTCCAGCGAACTCGCTGAACTGCGCCTGGTCGATGCCGGGCACTCGCCCCGACACGCTGAGCGCGCTCGTCGTGATGCCGGTTCCCGCGACAAATGTCACCTTGGCGCTCGTCGAGAGCGACTCGGGCGCGTGGCCCGCCTCACCCAGGATGTTCGAGAGCGCCATCGAGAAGCACGATGCGTGTGCGGCCGCGATGAGCTCCTCCGGCGTGGTGCCGCCCTGGGATTCCGCACGCGCCTTCCACGACATGTCGAAGCTGGAACCGCCGCCAAGCGTGGCGGTTCCGCTGCCCGTGGCAAGGTCGCCGCTCCAGGTTGCGCTGCCGTTCGACGTGATGGCCATGGTTCCTCCTTGAGTCGCGTCGAGGCCCGGATCGGCTCGACCTTCTCAGGCTAGAGCGGTCGAATCTGAAAGGACAGGGAAACGGCCACGATGTGCGCCGTGCGAGGATTGACGCATGACTGAGAAGCCTGAGATCGACGCACCCGAGGGTCCCGCACCCACCGACCTGGAGATCACCGACATCACGGTCGGCGACGGCGAGGAGGCGGTGACCGGCAAGCAGGTCAGCGTGCACTACGTCGGCGTGACCCATTCCGGCGGCGAGGAGTTCGATGCCTCCTACGGCCGCGGGGCACCGCTCGAGTTCCCGCTCGGCGTCGGCATGGTCATCAAGGGCTGGGAGCAGGGCATCGAGGGCATGCGCGTGGGTGGACGCCGCAAGCTCGTGATCCCGCCGCACCTGGCCTACGGTGAGCGCGGCGCGGGCGGCGTGATCGGGCCGAACGAGACGCTGATCTTCGTCTGCGACCTGGTCGCCGTCAAGTAGCAACAGCCGTTTTTCAACCGACCCTGTGGTCTGGCGGCACGATAATCGTGCGGCCAGACCACAGGGTCGGTTCGGCGGTAGAGGACGGTGAGGGAGGGGAGGCGCTACAGCGCCTTGCCGGGGTTCAGGATGCCCGTGGGGTCGAACGCGGCCTTCACGGCGTGCTGCAGCGCGAGCTGCCGCTCGCCCAGCTCGTCGACCAGCCAGCGGCGCTTGAGGATGCCCACACCGTGCTCTCCCGTGAGCGTGCCCCCGAGCGCGATGCCGGCGGCGAAGACGTCGTTCGCGCAGGCCCAGATCGCCGCGCTCGGCTCCGGGCCGTCGAAGATGAAGGTCGGATGCAGGTTGCCGTCGCCCGCGTGTGCCGTCGTGGCCAGCCGCACCCCGTGCCGCGCGGCGGCGTCATGGCAGGCGCGGAACATCTCCGCCAGCCGCGAGCGGGGCACCGCGACATCCTCGACCAGCACCGTGCCGAAGGACTCGAGCGCGAAGTGCACCTGCCGGCGCACCTGCACGAGGGCATCCGACTCCGTGAGGTCGTCTGTGCGCTCGACACGGCCGCCGTGGGCGGCGAGGATCTGCGCGACCGTCTCCGAGGTGGCGTCGGCCCCGAGATCGTCGGTCTGCACGAGCACGAACGCGCCCGACATCGCGCGACCCGTGTAGGCGGCGAGCATCGTGACGGCGTCGCGGCCGACGAGCTCCATGATCGCCGGCCGGATGCGCGCGGCAGTCACGGCGGTGCAGGCGGCTGCTGCGGCGGCCTCATCGTCGAAGAACGCGCCCACCGTCCAGACGGCCCCCTCGACGAGCGGCCGAAGCTTGAGCGTCGCGCCGACGATGACCCCGAGCGTGCCCTCGGAGCCGATCAGGAGCGCCGTGAGGTCGAGCCCCGTCACGCCCTTCACGGTGCGGTGACCGGTCGAGATGAGGCTGCCGTCGGCGAGCACGACGTCGAGCGCCAGCACCCACTCCCGGGTCACGCCGTACTTCGCGCACAGCAGGCCACCCGCGTTCGTGGCGATGTTGCCGCCGACGGTCGAGATCGCGCGGCTGGCGGGGTCCGGCGGCCACCACAGGCCGTGCGTCGCAAGGATCTCGTTGAGCGCTGCGTTGCGGATGCCGGGCTCGACCACGCACGACTGGTCGATGACCGAGATGTCGAGCACTCGGCGCATGGAATCCACCGACAGCACCAGTTCGCCCTCTCCGGCAATCGCGCCGCCCGCGAGACCGGTGCCCGCCGCCCGCGGCACCACCGGGACGTCGTGCTCGTGCGCCCAGCGCATGGCGGCCTGCACGTGCTCCACCGACTCCGCCTCGACGATCGCGAGCGGGGCGGCGCCGGAGCGATGCCCCGACTTGTCGGCCCGCGTCGCATCGAGCGCCGCGGCGTCGATGACCACGACGTGCGCGGGGAGCGCGGCGCGCAGCGTGTCGAGGCTCATCGCAGCAGCAGCCCGTCGACGACCTCCCAGGCGCCGCGCCCGCCCGTCAGGCGGACCGAGTGCGCGTTGTCCGGGGTGTCGGTCGCGATGCCGGTGACGTGATCGGTGAACGCGCGGATGAGGGTGCCGTGCGCGACGATCACGAGCCCGGCGACCGGGTGCGCGTCCGTGATGTCCTCGATCGCGGCGACGGCGCGACGCTGCAGATCCTCGAACGTCTCCTGACCGGGCCAGGTCTGTCCGAATCGCTCGATCGCCTGCTCCTTCGTCAGGCCCTCGGCAGCGCCGTAGGCACGCTCCACGAGCCCTGCGTAGCGGCCGACGACCTCCACGCCGAGCGCCTCGGCGATGATGTCGGCGGTGACCGCCGCGCGCTGCAGCGGCGAGGAGACCACCGCGTTCCACCGGTCGTCCGCGAGCAGCCTGGCGGCGGTGCGTGCCTGCTCCAGGCCGGTCGCGTTCAGGGCGATGTCGCTGCTGCCCTGCAGGCGACTGTCACGGTTGTAGTCGGTCTGGCCGTGGCGGACGAGGGCGATCTCCATGGGTCGAGCCTATGGCCGGGCAGCATCCGCTCGTCCACAGGCTCACATTCGACTGCCGTCGCGCGTTGGCAGAGTATGAGAGGAATACGACCATGACGTACACGATCATCGACAGCCCCATCGGCTCGCTCACGCTGGTTCGCGATGCCCGGGGAATCACGGGTCTGTTCATGCCAGACCATCAGCCGGCGCCGAAGCCGGCGACGTTCGGGGCGCGGGACGACGAGGCGTTCGGGGATGCGGTGCAGCAGCTGGGCGAGTACTGGGCGGGGGAGCGCACGGCGTTCGACCTGCCGCTCTCGCCGACGGGCACGGCCTTCCAGCTGCGGGTGTGGCAGGCGCTGCAGACGATCCCGTATGGCGAGACCCGCACGTATGGCTGGATCGCCGAACAGATCGGACAGCCGACCGCGGTGCGCGCGGTCGGCCTCGCGAACGGCCGCAATCCGCTCTCGATCGTGGTGCCGTGCCATCGGGTGGTCGGGCGATCCGGTGCGCTGACCGGCTACGCGGGCGGGGTCGAGCGCAAGCGCTTCCTGCTCGACCACGAGGCAGGCGCGGCGCTCGACGGTGCCAGCGGTCTAGATTCGGTCGCGTGACCCGTGCGCCCTTCGACTCGATCGTGGCGCAGCACGGCGCGCGGGTCTGGCGAGTGTGCCGAGCGCTCCTCGACGAGCCCGACGCCGACGATGCCTGGAGCGAGACGTTCCTCGCCGCGCTCGAGGCCTACCCGCGGCTCGCGCATGACGCCAGCATCAAGGGCTGGCTCGTGACCATCGCGCACCGCAAGTCCATCGACGTGCTCCGGAGGCGCACGAAGCTCGTCGTGGGCGACGTGCCGGACCGCCTGGCGCCCGAGCGCGGTCGCGACCTCGATCTGGCTCGCGCACTGGCGCAGCTGCCGCAGCGACAGCGCGAGACGGTCGTGCTGCATCACCTCGGCGGTCTGCCGTTCAACGAGGTCGCGGCCGCGGTGGGCAGTTCGTCGGCCGCCGCCAGGCGCGCCTCTGCCGACGGCGTGCGCCGACTGCGCGAACTGATGGGGGGCGCCGGTGGCTGAGCTGCTGCAGGGCATGCCGGAGGTGCCGCTCGCGAACCTGCGCGCGCGGCTGGCCGAGCGAGCCGCGGCGAGCGGGCTGCTCGACGTGGCCTACCGCCGACTCGACACCGAACTGGGGGCACTGCTCCTCGCTGCTACGCCCACCGGTCTGGTCTCCGTGACGTTCGATGGCGATCACCCCGCTGCCACGCTCGAGCGGCTGGCGGTCGCGCTCAGCCCGCGCGTGCTGGAGGCACCTGCCCAGCTCGACGACGCCGCTCGCGGGCTCGACCAGCTCATCACCGGCCGCAGCCGCAGCTTCGCCGGGGTGCTCGATCTGACGCTCGCGCGCGGGTTCGGTCGCCAGGTGGTCGAGGAGCTGCGGCGGATCCCGTTCGGCCAGACGCGCAGTTACGCCGATGTCGCGCAGGCCGTGGGTTCGCCTCGGGCGGTGCGTGCCGTCGGCACCGCGTGCCGCAGGAATCCGCTCCCGATCGTCATCCCCTGCCACCGGGTGGTGCGCAGCGACGGCCAGCTGGGGCAGTACGCGGGCGGCGTCGACGCGAAGCGTGTGCTGCTCGACATGGAGGCGGCCGTGTCGTAGGGAGTGGCTGCGTGACGGCAACCGCCCGCCCCGCTCGCGACTAGCGTGGAGGGCATGCCTTCCACTGAGCTCCTGGCCGTCATCGAGCGCGACGGGTTCGTCGAGTCCGAGCACCGCGGCGTTGCCGTCGTCATCGATCCCGATGGAGCCGTCATCGAATCGCACGGCGACAGCACCAAGGCGTTCCTCTCGCGCAGCAGCCTGAAGCCGCTCTACGCCGCCGCACTCATCGACGCGGGGCTGATCGCGCTCGAGCCTGATCACGCGGCGCTCGCCAGCGCCAGCCACTTCGCCGAGCAGCAGCACGTCGACACGGCCGCTGCCATGGCGGCGCTGCACCGCGTTGACGAGGAGGCGCTGCGATGCCTGCCGATGACCGCGCCCGACGGCTCGAAGCGCCGCTTCGCGCACATGTGCGTCGGCAAGCACATCGCGCTCGCGGCAGCTGCTCGCACGATGGGCGCGAGCGCCGACTACTGGGCCGATGACCATCCGCTCGCCGGCGTGCTGCGTGATGGACTCGCCGCTGCGGCGGATGAGCCCATCCGGCAGTTCGCGCACGACGGCTGCGGAGCCCTGGTGTTCCCCACCACGGCGGTGGGCCTCGCCCGGGCGTTCCGGCGGCTGGCGCCGGACGGCACGGGAGCCCACCGGATGATCGGCGAGGCGATGCGCTCGCATCCGACCCTGGTCGATGGCACGGGCCGTCCCGATGCGGTCGTCATCGCGGCGACCGGATGCGCCACCAAGTTCGGGGCCGAGGGCACGCAGGCGATGGTCGCCCCTGACGGCACCACCGCGGTGGTCAAGTCGGCCGATGGTGCCCGTCGCGCCGGCTCGCCCGTTGCGCTGGCGATGCTCGAGCGCGCGGGCGCAATCCCTGCCGGCACCCTCGAAGGGCTCGCGGAAGCACTGGGCCTGCTGCAGATGAGTGCGGACGAGCCTGTCGGCCGCCTCCGCGTCACGATCTGACGCCCGGCTCAAAGCCTCGTGGCGCACGCCTCCGCGAAGGCGCCGAAGCCGCGCTCCACGACGCGCAGCAGCGTCGGATCGGTCGCGAGGTGCTCACGCCAGTCGGCGACCGCGCCCGCGTTCCTGAGCTCCGACAGCGTGGGGCTGGTCACCGAATCCCACAGCCGCATCACGCGGTCGTCCGCCTCGAGGTGGAACTGCATGCCCAGCGCCGAGCCATAGCGGAACGCATCGTTGTCGACCGTCGCGCTGCGAGCCAGCAGGGTCGCACCAGGGGGCAGCGAGACGACGTCGCTGTTCCAGCGCATGGCGCCGACGGTGCCGACGTAATCGCCGAGCCAAGGGTCGGGCTCGATGAGGTCGATGTCGAGGATCCCGACGGCGTCGACCGCGCCCTCCCGGTGCACGCCGCCGAGCGCGCGCCCGACGATCTGGTGCCCGAGGCAGATGCCCAGCACCGGGATCTCGGCATCGATGGCTCGCAGCGCCAGGCCGGCGGTGAGCTCGAGCGAGGGATACCGGTCGACCTCTGCCGCGCTCATCTGGCCGCCGAGGATGACGACGCCCGCGAGCTCGTCGAGCGACGGCAGGGCGGTGGGGAAGACGGCCTCGCGAGTGGGCAGATGCGACAGCAGCGTCGTGGCGTGCCCGCCCGTCTCGTACTCGATGTGCTTGATGAACAGGACGGAACGCGGCAACGGCGACCTCTCTCTCTGCGAGCTAGCCTATGGCGTGTGCGATCTGCCCGAGTCCTGCCGCTGAGAGATGCAACGTGACCGTCTTCGCGATGGCGCCCGACGGCGTGCGGATTGCGCTGCACGAGCTGGGCGACCCGGATGGGCGACCGGTGCTGCTGATCCACGGCTTCTCCTCGAATGCACGACGCAACTGGATCGACAGTGGCTGGGGCGAGCCGCTGGCAGCCGCGGGACTGCGCGGCATCGCCATGGACCTGCGCGGGCACGGTGACAGCGACAGGCCCAGCACCGGGTACGGCGTGCAGCGCTTCGTCGATGACGTCGATGCTGTGCTGCTGCAGCTGGCGCTCGGTGAGGCGCCCGGCGCGATCGGCTACTCGATGGGCGCACGCCTCCTGTGGCGGCACGCGGGCACGCGCCCGTTCGCGTTCCGCTCGCTCGTGCTCGGTGGGCTGCCGGCGGGCGACCCGTTCCAGCAGTTCGACGTGGATGTCGCGCTCCGTGCGCTCGCGGGCCACGAGGAGCCAGGGCCGATGGAGTCGTTCATCGTCGAGCTGGCGCAGGTCTTTCCCGAGCACGATCCGGCGACGCTGGTGACGCTGGCAGGCGAGGTCTCCCGCACGCTCTTCGACCCGCGGGAGACACCGCCGCAGGTGCCGACGCTGCTGATGACCGGCGAGCAGGATCGCCGAGCTCGCGACACCGAGACGCTGCTGCCGCTGCTGCCGCGCGGCCGGTTCGAGACGATCCCGGGCCGTAACCACGTCAATGCGCCCACCTCTGGGCACTTCCGTCGGGCGGCCTCCGCATTCCTGGCAGAACAGGCGCGATAGCAGCGCGCGCAGGCGATCCGCGTCCGCCGCCTGCGCCGACCGAAAGGACGCCGACAAGGTGCAGGGCCGACTGAGTTCTCTCAGTCGGCCCCAGTCCCTTGCACCAAGCGAGGCGGTTGGCCGTCGCTTCCGCCGACCGCCACAGCACAACGATCAACGTGATTCGAACGTAGTACGCACCGGGCACGCGTGGGCCTAGATCTCGCTGTGATTTCCCTGTGCTTCAGAAGCGGTCGGGGCTCGGGCCGCCCGCGAGCACGGTCACGTCGGCGTGACGGTCAAAGCGGTAGCCCTCGCCGCGCACCGTGCGGATGACCGCAGCAAAGGCACCGAGCTTCGAGCGCAGCCGGCGCACGTGCACGTCGATCGTGCGCTCGTTGGGACGATCGTCGGCGTCAGCGTGCCAGAGCGCGTCGATGATGGCGCAGCGGCCGACCGTCGAGCCCTCGCGCAGCACGATGTGCTGCAGCAGCTCGAACTCCCGATAGGTGAGCGGTGCGATCTCGTCCCCGATCGCGACGCGCTTGCGCGTCAGATCGATGACGATCCCGTCGTCCGCCGCTGGTGCCGGCTGCTGCACGGCGGGGTCGCCGAGCGCGCGCCGCACGACGTCGACGTCGCGCCCGCCGGAGCCGGCTGGCGCGAGCGCGACAGCTGCGTGCGTCTGCGCGCTGGGCGCGAGTCGAGAGGTGAGCGCGCGCAGCTCGCCGACGAGCCGAGTCAGCGCAGCCTGATCTGCGGTCGTGGCACCATCGCCCAGTCCGACGTAGAGCGCGAAGCCGCGCACCTCGGCGCCGTCGGGCACGGCACGGATCGGGCTCGGCGCTGCCGGGCGAGGCGACGGCGCCCGGGTGGCGGTGGAGCGCGGGGTGACCGCAACCGAGCCGTGCACGGTCGCGAACGGGGAGGTCGAGCGGCGGGGGCGGGTGGGCTGCGGAGCGGTGAGAATGGTCATGGCGGGCCTTCCGGCATGCGATCGGCGGCGGCGTGCGAGCCCGGAAACGGGCGGACGCTCGTGCCGTCGACGCGAGGTGTCGATGTCTGGTGCGCGAACCGAGGACGGTTCGGGGATCGCTCGTGGGCTGTGCGGGCCCGGGAGGACGACGCGAGTCAGCGTCTCCTCAGGAGCGATCAGGCGTGCGAGCTGCGCTCAAGCACACATTCGACGCATGGCGACCATCGGCATCATCATGCCGTTCAGCCCGTTCGTCGCAAGGACGGACAGTGGGCGGATGGTGGTCGTCATGCTGGCAAGTATCGTCGTTTCCCGCGCGCGTTGTCAAACGTCGCAACAATATGACGAACTGTGACGAAGTCTTGCGTCCGCGTCGACGAGCCCGGCGCCGAGTGGAGCGCAGGTCGCGGTCATGACGTCGCGGTCACGACGCTGCGGTCACGATGCGGCGGTCGTGCCCGCGGGCTGAGGACCGGTCAGTCGCCGACCGTGCCGTAGAGGCGATCGCCGGCGTCGCCCAGTCCCGGCACGATGAAGCCTCGCTCATCCAGCCCCTCGTCGAGCGCGCCGAGCACGATCGTCACATCCTGGCCGTCCATGTCGCGTTCCACGCGCTCGAGCCCCTCCGGCGTGCCGAGCAGGCAGATCGCGGTGACGTCGACGGCGCCGCGGTCGAACAGGAACTGCATCGCGGCCGAGAGCGAGCCGCCGGTGGCGAGCATGGGGTCGAGCACGAAGCACTGGCGGTCGGAGAGGTCGTCCGGCAGCCGCTCCGCGTAGGTGTACGGCTCGAGCGTCTCCTCATTGCGCGCCATCCCCAGGAAGCCGACCTCGGCCGTGGGCACGAGCGCCGTCATGCCCTCGAGCATGCCCAGTCCGGCGCGCAGGATCGGCACGACCAGCGGGCGCGGCTCTGCGATCGAGACTCCGGTGGTCGTGGTGACCGGGGTCTGGATCTCCTTGGGCGCGACGCGCACGTTGCGGGTCGCCTCGTAGGCGAGCAGCGTCATCAGCTCGCCCACGAGGGCGCGGAAGGTGGGGGAGGGGGTGGCCGCATCCCGCAGCACCGTCAGCTTGTGCGTGACGAGCGGGTGGTCGGCGACGTGGACTCGCATAGGGTTCAGGGTAGTGGGCGCGGCAGTGCGTCCGCGCGAGAACAGCGGCGCGAGGAGTGCGGATGCGGTCGGGTGCCCGCGACGAGACGCTCATGCGAGCGGCGCTCGCGGAGGCTGCCGCGGCTGCGGGCACGGAAGACGTGCCGGTGGGCGCGCTCGTCGTGGACGCGTCCGGCGTCGTGATCGGCACGGGGCGGAACGAGCGAGAAGCTCGGCACGACCCGACGGGGCACGCGGAGATCGTGGCGCTGCGCGAGGCCGCCACGCGCGTCGGCTCGTGGCGCCTCGATGGCTGCGCGCTGGTCGTGACGCTGGAGCCGTGCGTCATGTGCGCGGGTGCAATCCTCGCGAGCCGCGTCGAGCGCGTGGTCTTCGGCGCATGGGACGAGAAGGCCGGTGCCGCTGGCAGCGTCGTGGACGTGCTGCGCGAGCGGCGGCTGCCCCACCGCGTCGAGGTGGTCGCCGGTGTGCTCGCCGCCGAGGCAAAGGCGCAGCTGCGCGACTTCTTCGCCGGTCGCCGCTGACGCGCAGCGGCGACCGGCGTCGCTGCTCAGTTCCAGAACACCGCGATGAGCAGGTTGACGAGCGCCAGGCCACCGGTGGCGTGGAAGAAGGGCAGCAGCTTGCGCTCGAGCTCGAGGTTGCCGACCGAGACTGCCCCGCCAGCGGTCAGGCCGGCCTTCTCCTTGCGGATCGCCTTCTGGCGCAGGAAGCCGATGAGCGCGGTGATGAACACGATCACCGCCACGAGCCCCTTGATGCCGAGCTTCATGTGGTTGACATCGCCGTCGCCGGCCATCGCCAGGCCGTAGAGCGCGATCCCCGAGACGAGCTGCAGCGATGCGCCCGCGAGCAGGATCGTGAAGTTGAAGCCGCCCTTCGCGCGCATCTGCAGGAAGAACGTGCCGACCAGCAGCGAGGCACCGATGAGGTGGGTCGCCACCAGGAGAGAATGCAGGAATTCCATGTAGCCAGCCTACACAAGCATCCGCTGGGCGTCAGTTGCCGGACTGGATGACGATGTGGTCGGTGGAGGGTGCGATCTCGGGCTGCTCGATGTACAGGTCCGGCTCGATATAGATGACGCGGGCGTGCGGCACCTCGGCTCGCAGCGTCTTCTCCAGATCATCGATGGTCGTGGCGATGTGCTCGATATCGGTCTGCGGCGGGAAGGCGATCTTCGCCGCGACCATGAGCTCTTCGGGCCCGAGGTACAGCGTCTTCATGTGGATGACGGACTCGACACCGGGGTTGCCGTTCAGCACCCGCGCGATCTTCGCGTGATCCTCCTTCGTCGCACCCTCGCCGATGAGCAGCGACTTCATCTCCACGGCGAGGATCGCGGCCACGGCGATGAGCAGCGCGCCGATGGCGAGCGTGCCGATCGCGTCGAAGAGCGGGTTGTCGGTGAGCACCGTGAGGCCGACCGCCGCGAACGCGAACACGAGGCCGACCAGGGCAGCGAGGTCCTCCAGCAGGATGACCGGCAGCTCGGGGCTCTTCGCCTTGCGGATGAACTCCCACCATCCCGCCTTGCCGCGAACCTGGTTGGCCTCCTTGATCGCGGTGCGGAACGACAAGGTCTCGAGCCCGATGGCGATCGCCAGCACGAGCAGCGGCAGCCACCACATCGTCAGCTCGTGCGGGTCCTGGATCTTGCTGATGCCCTCCGAGATCGAGAACAGCCCGCCCACTGAGAAGAGCACGAGCGCCACGACGAAGGCCCAGACGTAGCGCTCGCGGCCGTAGCCGAAGGGGTGCTCGCGATCGGCGTTCCGCTTCGCCAGCCTGCCGCCGAGCAGCAGCAGCAACTGGTTGCCGGCGTCGGCGACCGAGTGGATGGCCTCTGCCAGCATGGATGCCGAGCCGGAGAAGAACCATGCGACGAACTTGGTCACGGCAATGCCCGTGTTGGCGAAGAATGCCGCGACCACTGCCTTCGTTCCGTGGGATGCGCTCACGCCCGGGAGTCTACGCGAGCGAGCGTCGGGCTCTCTGGGGGCGCCGGTAGCCTTGCCGCCATGAGCGATCTCCTCCCACCCATTGCCATGCTCGGTGTCGGATCCATGGGCGGCGCGATCCTGCATGGGCTCGTGCGGCACGGCGCAGAGCGCATCACCGTCACCAACAGGACGCCGGAGAAGGCGGCCGCGATCCAGCTCGACGGCGTGGAGTCGATCGCGCTCGCCGACGAGCCGGATGGCAACGCCCGTGCGGTCGATGGCGCAAAGCTCGTGGTGCTCGGCGTCAAGCCGGTCGGCATCGTCGACCTGGCCGGTGAGATCGCGCCGCACCTGGCCCCGGGATCGGTCGTCGTCTCGATCGCAGCCGGCACGACGACCGCAGCCATCGAGGCCGCGGTGCCCGAGTCCGTCGCGGTTGTTCGAGCGATGCCGAACACCCCCTCGACCGTCGGGCTGGGCGTGACCGGCGTCGCGGGTGGCAGCCGGGCGAGCGACGACGACGTCGCACTGGTGGCGCGCATGTTCGAGGCGGTCGGCGAGGTGATCGTGCTCGACGAGTCGCAGATCGACGCGCTCTCCACCATCTCCGGCTCCGGTCCCGCCTACGTGTTCCTCCTCATCGAGGAGTTGACGAAGGCGGCTGAGCGGATGGGCTTCACACCCGAGCAGGCAGCCACGATGGCGCAGGGCACGTTCCGCGGCGCGAGCGAGCTGCTCGCCGCGGACGACGCAGCCGGCACCGCGGCCGCGCCGGCAGAGCTGCGTCGGCGCGTGACGAGCCCGAAGGGCACCACCGAACAGGCGATCGGCGTGCTGCAGGATGCCGACCTCGGCGAGATCTTCGACCGCGCGACCGCAGCGGCGCTGGCGCGGGCTCGGGAGCTCGCTGCAGGCTGAGCGCGACGGTCAGCGCAGATGGCCGCCGAGCCGTCGCGCATGCTGCACGAGGCGCAGCAGCTCGGCTGCTGGCAGCTCCAGCTGCGTCGGCAGCGCGACCGGGGCCCGCTCGCGCACCAGCCACCCGTTGAGCACCGCGCCGAGCCTCGCGATCGGTGGCAGCCCGCGAAGCTGGTCTGCCGCTCGCTCCGCCCGCGGCAGCAGCACCGTGAAGCGCTGCCCCAGGATCGTCATCAGTCGTGCGAATCGCACGTGCGACCACCGCACTCGCGATCCGCCGGCGAGCACAGCACCCTCCGAGGTCAGGACGATCGAGCGTGACGCGGTCGCCCACCGCCAGACGAGCGTGGGCACGCCGATCACACCGAAGAAGATCAGCGCGGCACTGCCGATCACCGCGGCCGGTGTTGCTTCCCAGTTGGGCTCGCTCAGCCACGGCCAGATCAGGAGCGCCCCGATCGCCGCGAAGCCCAGAGCGCCCAGGATCGCTGCTGCGATACCGCCGACCGCCGCACGGACCACGACCCGCCCGGTGCGCTCGAGCTCCTCGATCGCCCCGTCTGCGGTGACCGCCACGTGCTAGATCCGGTCGCCGTCGACGTACTGCCAGCCGCTGTCGCGGCGGAACCGGCTGAGCTCCCGCATCGAGCCGCGCGTGCCGTCGGCGACCCAGTGCGACTCGAACGACACGGTGCCGTCGCGGTCGAACGGACCGCCGCCGGTCGTGCCCAGCACGTCGAGCCGCAACCAGCGGATGCCGGGGTCGAGCTCGAGCGAGCGCGGCCTGGTGGACGTGTGCCACGAGCGGAGCAGCCAGGCGACATCCCCGACCGCGAACGCGGTGAAGCGCGAGCGCATGAGCGCCTCCGCTGTCGCGGCCTCGCGCTCGCCGAGCAGGATCGGCCCGCAGCACTCGCCGAAGGGGAGGCCGGTGCCGCAGGGGCAGCGGCGGGCGTCGTCGATCACGAGCCGAGGCCGGCGAAGCGCTCGATGTCCCGCTGATTGCCGGAGATGATGATCAGGTCGTGGTTCGAGACGATCGTCTCGGGCGTCGCGTAGGTGAACTCGCCACCGGGGCTCTTCACGCCGACCACGGTCAGGTGGTACTTCGAGCGGATCTTCGACTCCGCGAGCGTGACGCCGCGGATGTGCTTCGGCGGGTACATCTTCACGATCGCGAAGTGATCGTCGAACTGGATGTAGTCGAGCATCCGACCCGAGACCAGGTGCGCGACGCGCTCGCCGGCCTCCGCCTCGGGGTAGATGACGTGGTTCGCGCCGATGCGGCTGAGGATCTTGCCGTGCGACTGGCTGATCGCCTTGGCCCAGATCTGCGGGATGCCGAGGTCGACAAGGTTCGCCACGATCAGCACGGAGGCCTCGATGGAGGAGCCGACGGCGCAGACGGCGATCGAGAAATCTCGCGCGCCCAGCTGCTTCAGCGCGTCGATCGAGCGGGCATCCGCCTGCACGGTGTGGGTCAGGCGCTCCGACCACTTCTGCACCAGATTGATGTCGTCGTCGATCGCGAGCACCTCGCGGTCGAGGCGCGCCAGCTGGCCGGCGGTGGCGGCGCCGAAGCGCCCCAGCCCGATCACGAGCACGGGGGCGTCGTGCGGAATCCTGTCAACCATGGGCTACAGGGTACGTCCCATCGGACCAACCCGAAGATTCGCGCGGTCAGCCGACGATCGGCCGCTCCTCGGGGCGCGTGAACAGCCGCGTGCTCTGGCTCGCTGCCAGGGCGGCGGCGAGCGTGACGCTGCCGATGCGCCCGGCGAACATCGTCAGCGCCAGGATCACCTTCGCGCTGTCCTCGAGGCCGGAGTGGGTGAAGCCCGTCGACAGCCCGACCGTGCCGAACGCGCTGATGACGTCGAACAGCACGAACGATAAGGGCGCGCCCGTGATCTCGAGCAGCACGACCGTCACCGAGGCGATGATCGTCGCGCTCCAGAGCGTGACCGAGACGGCCAGGCGCAGCACATCGGACGGGACGCGGCGCTGGAACGCCTCCATGGACTTGCGGCCGCGAGCCTCGGCCACAGCGGCCAGGAAGAGGATCGCGAGCGTCGTGACCTTGATGCCGCCCGCGGTCGACGCCGAGCCGCCGCCGACGAACATCAGCATGTCGGTCACGAGCAGGCTCGAATTGTGCAGCAGGCCGAGGTCGTCGACAGCGAAGCCACCGGAGCGCGCCATCGACGAGAGGAAGAACGCGTGCAGGATCTGCTGCCCGAACTCCCTGGTGCCCCACGAGTCGGGATTGCCCCACTCGAGCACCAGGTAGACCAGGCCGCCGGCGAGGAACAGCATGATCGAGACCGAGATCGTCATCTTCACGTGCAGCGACCAGTGCCGCGGCGTGCCGAGGTGTCGCAGCAGCACGAAGTAGACGGGGAAGCCGAGCGAGCCGATGAACACCCCGAGCATCAGCACGATGAGGAACCAGGGGTCGGTGGCGTAGGGCTCCAGGCCCTCGACCGTTCCCACGAAGCCCGAGTTCGTGAACGCCATGAACGCCCAGTAGGTCGCCTCGTAGAGCGCAGCCAGCGGCTCCTTGCCAGCCAGCAGCAGTCGCGGGAACAGCAGGATGATCAGCATCGCCTCGAACACGAGCACGGAGAGCGCGACGGTGCGCAGCAGCCCGCCGACCTCGCCCAGACGGATCGCCTGGCCCTCCTTGACGACGCCCTTGCGCACCCGGGAGGGGTTGGAGTCGCTCGCGGCCATGAGTCGCTGGCGCAGGCCCAGCCGCCTGGCGACGGTCATGCCGAGCAGCGAGGCGAGCGTCAGCACGCCGATGCCGCCGACCTCGACGCCGACCAGCACGACCGCGTTGCCGAACGGGCTCCAGTGCGTGGCCATGTCGACGACCGACAGGCCCGTGACGCAGACGACGCTCACAGCCTGGAAGAACGCGTCGACCGCCGGCGTGGGCTGACCATCCGCGGAGGCGAGCGGGGTCATGAACAGCAGCATGAAGACGATGTTCAGCGTCGCGAACACGAAGATCGCGAAGCGTGCGGGGTAGGACGTGGTGAACGACTCGAGGCGTTCGCGGAAGCGCGCGAGGATCGACCCCACTTCGAGGGCTCCTCGCTCTGCCACGTGCCGCGCCTTCCGCAGATCCGAGCGCCGCATCTCGGCGCAGAACGCGCCCAGCGTAACCCGTTGCGGTCGCCTCGCCGCGCCACGGTGGTTTGTCGCACCCGCGCGGCGCTGGCATGCTTTCCGCATGGCCGACATCTTCAGCGTGATCGCGGACAGCACGCGACGGGACATCCTCAGTGTGCTGCTCGATCGCCGTGGCTCCACCGGGGAAGCCAGCGTGAGTCAGATCGTCGACACGCTGGGCGTGCCGCAGCCGACGGTCTCGAAGCATCTGCGCACGCTCCGCGATGCAGGTCTCGTCACCGTGCGTGAGGATGGCCAGCACCGCTTCTACGCCATCGAGCTCGCGCCGTTCGACGCGCTCGACGACTGGCTGATGCCGTTCATCTTCGCCGACAGCGACCAGGAGGAGGCGAACCTCGGGGCTGCGGCCTTCGCCGCCTGGGCAGGGGTCAACGTGCAGGCCCCGCTGCGGGCTGCTGCGGATCAGGCACGCCAGGCGGCCGAGCAGGCGAGGGTCGCCACCGAGGCTGCGCTCGCGCGGATGAGCGACCGCGTCGAGCACCCCGCACCCGTGGGCAACTCCCTCGGCCGCAGGGCGGCGGAGGGCGTGCACGATCTGCAGGATCGTGTGCAGGAGGCTCGCGACCGCATCACCGAGGTGCAGGACCGCCTGCACGAGATGCAGTCGCGCGCCGCGCAGCGGATCGACGGCGTACGCGGCCGGGCGCGCGGCCAGGACGACGTCGACGGCGATGAGCTCGGAGACGACGGCCCACCCGCGCGAACCGGTGACGACGCCAAGCTCGATTGAGGCCTTTCGCACCGATATGCGGCGGTCAGCCGGATTCCGGTACGCTGTCGGGAGCGTTTTCCCTGCGCTGATGTCGATTCGCCTCCTGGCGTTGGCGATCGTGCAGCGTCGACGAGCAATCTCTAACGGAAGTGAGGAACCTCAATGGGTTCTGTGGTCAAGAAGCGCCGCAAGCGCATGTCGAAGAAGAAGCACCGCAAGCTGCTTCGCAAGACGCGCCACCAGCGACGCAACCGCAAGTAGCGCGGTGGAGCTGGGGGTGGAGGCCTGTGCAGGCCTTCACCGCGACCCCAGCGCAGGGGCCCGCCTAGGGCCCCTGGCTTCGCATCGTCAGCCGGGACCTGCAGCTGCAGGCTCCCGGCTTTCGCATGTCTAGGCTGAGGGGATGGTCGAGATCACGCTGATCGGCAAGCCCGGATGCCACCTCTGCGACGAGGCGCGACCGATCGTCGAGCGCGTCGTCGCCGAGTTCGACGGTGTGACCATGGCCGAGGTCTCGATCCTCGACGATGCGGCGCTCGAGGAGCGCTGGGCCGACGACATCCCCGTCGTGCTCATCGACGGACGGCCGCACTCCTCGTGGCGCGTCGACCCCGAGAAGCTGACCGACCGCATCCGCGCGCGCCTGGACGCCCCCGCCGGCTGAGCACCGCGCGCCAGAGGGCGAGAGCCGTCAGGGCGTGAGACGCGTCGGACCGCGGAAGAGGAACGTCGACTCACGGATCGAGCCGAGGCCCAGCATGAGCATCACCACGCGGGCCAGGCCCATGCCGAAGCCGCCGTGCGGCGGCACGCCGTAGCGGAAGAAGTCGAGGTACTCCTCGAGCTCCGACGGGTCCATGCCCTTCTCGAGGATCTGCGCCTCGAGCACGTCGACGCGGTGCTCGCGCTGCGCGCCGGTGGAGATCTCGACGCCGTTGTAGATCAGGTCATAGGAGTTCGTGACCGAACCGTCACCCTCAGGGCGCAGATGGTAGAAGGGGCGCACGCTCGAGGGGTACTCGGTCACGAACACGAAGTCGTGACCCATCTCCTCCTTCACGTGCTGCGAGATCTGCCGCTCCGCCTCAGGGTCGAGGTCGCCGTCGGTGCGCTCGATCGTGTGGCCGCGGGCCTCGACGATGGACTTCACCTCGGCGTGCGTGATGCGCGGGAACGGCATCGTCGGCACCTGCAGGTCGATGTCGAAGTGCTCCTTGATGGCAGCGCCGTGCTTCTCCACAACCGCCGCGACCGCCTTGGTCAGCAGCGTCTCGTGCAACTGCATGACCTGCTCGTGCGAGTCGATCCACGAGATCTCGCTGTCGACCGAGGTGAACTCGGTGGAGTGGCGGCTCGTGAAGGAGGGGTCGGCGCGGAACGCGGGGGCGATCTCGAAGATCTTGCCGAAGCCCGCCGACTGCGCCATCTGCTTGAACAGCTGCGGCGACTGCGCGAGGTAGGCGGTGGTGTCGAAGTAGGGCACCTCGAACAGCTCGGCGCGCGACTCGGAGGCGGTCGCCATGAGCTTCGGGGTGTGGAGCTCGATGAACCCCTCGTCGACCCAGTGCTGGCGCAGCGCGTGCTCGATGGTGGTCTGCACCCGGAAGATGAGCTGCGCCTCGGGACGGCGCAGGTCGAGGAAGCGCCAGTCGAGGCGCTTGTCGATCGACGAGTCGTCGGCGATGGGCGAATCCTTCGCGACGGACTCGACCGTGAGCGAGCGCACCTTCACCTCGAGCCCGCCGAGCTTGACGCGCTCGTCGGCCTTGAGGTCGCCCTCGACGCTGATGAACGAGCCGTGCATGAGCGCGGAGATCTTCCCCGCCGTCTCGGCCGTCTCGTCGTTGACAGGGTTCACGAGCTGGGCAGAGCCCGACTCGTCGCGCAGGATCACGAACTGCACGCGCTTCTGATCGCGCACCGTCTCCACCCATCCCGCCACCTTCACGGGGCCGTCGGGGAGCGATGCGAGGTCGTTGATGAGAGTCCGCTGAGTCACGCCACGATCCTACCGACGCGCAGGCCTGCCCCAGCGCGCCAGCCCGACCCAGCCGATCACGACCGCAGCCACCGAGAGCGCCAGCAGCGTCCAGCCCGCCCACTCGAGCGTCGGATCCGTCACCAGCAGCACGATGCTGGCGGCGGCCAGCAGCACGATCGCGCTCGCGACCAGCGCGCCGTCGCGCAGGTGCGCGATCGAGCCTGCCCACACCCACAGCATCGTCGCCGCGAGCACGACGAGCAGTGCGATCACGAGGGGCAGGATCAGGGGCACGTCGCCCATTCTGCCGGGCCCGGGTTCATAGGCTGCGCCGGTACGATTGCCCTCATGCCTGCTCGTCGCCTCCATCTCGTGCGCCACGGCGAGGTGCACAACCCGGACGGTGTGCTCTACGGCCGCATCCCCGGCTACGTCCTCTCCGAGCGCGGTCACCGGATGGCGGCGCTCGCCGCCGAGCATCTCTCGACCGGTGAGACCGCTCGCCCGGTGGTCCGGCTCGCCTCGAGCCCGCTCGAGCGCGCCCAGCAGTCTGCGCAGGCCTGGTCGGATGCCTTCGGCCTCGAGGTCCGCACCGAGCACCGCATCATCGAGCCGACGAACTGGTTCGAGGGGAAGACCTTCGAGGCCAGCGGCGCGCTGCGGCACCCCACGTCGTGGCCAATGCTCCGCAACCCCTTCCGCCCGTCCTGGGGCGAGCCGTACAAGGCCATCGCACAGCGCGTGCGCGCCGCGATGGAGGACGCGTGGGGCGAGCTCGATGAGTCCGAGGACGACGGCGACATCGTGATGGTCAGCCACCAGTCGCCGATCTGGATGGCGCACCTCGACATCGCCGGGCGTCGGCTCTGGCACGATCCGCGGAAGCGCCGCTGCCAGCTCTCCTCGATCACGAGCTTCGCCGTCGTCGACGGCCGCTTCACCGAGGTCGACTACGTCGAGCCGGCGGCCTCGATCGCCGCCATCGACACGGGGGCAGTGTGACGCGCCGTCGGATGGGTCGGGTCACCGCCGCGCTGTCGTCGACCGTCGTCGCCGTGCTCGCACTCGCCGGCTGTGCGTCCTCCGACGGTGTCGCGGGACAGGTCGGCGATGCCGGCTACATCGCCGGTGACGGCTTCGTGACGGAGTTCGCGCAGGACGACCGCGAAGCGCCGGATGCCTTCGGCGGCCCGCTCGTCGCCGGCGGCGCGTTCGACTCCACCGAACTGGACGGGGTCGCGCTCGTCAACTTCTGGTACGCCGCATGCCCGCCGTGCCGGGTCGAGGCGCCCGTGCTCACCGACCTGCACGCGGAGTTCGGCGATCGCGTCGACTTCATCGGCGTCAACGTGCGTGATGGGGCCGCGCAAGCAGCGTCGTTCGAGGAGCAGTTCGGCATCGACTACCCCTCGATCCTCGACGACGAATCCGCGCAGGCGCAGCTCGCGTTCACCGGCATCGTTGCCCCGAACGCCGTGCCGTCGACGATCATCCTCGACGCCGACGGCCGCGTGGCAGCCCGCGTCTCCGGCGCCGTGACCGACACGAGCATCCTGTCGACGCTGCTGCAGGAGGAGCTCGAGCGGTGACAGCCGTCTCCGCGCTGGCAGCCGCCGTCGTGCCCGTCGCCGCCTTCGATCCGGCCGGCGCGGTGCTCAGCGGACAGCTGCTGGTCTCGGTGCCGATCGCGCTGCTGGCCGGGCTCGTCTCGTTCGCGAGCCCGTGCATCCTGCCGCTCGTGCCCGGCTACCTCGGCCTGGTCGGCTCGCTCGTCGGCGACAAGCGAGCCAGCCGCGGCCGCCTCATCGCGGGCGTCTCGCTCTTCATCGGCGGCTTCACGCTCGTGTTCGTGCTCGGCACCGCGATCGTGGGTGCGGCCAGCTCGTTCCTGCTGCAGCAGGCCGACCTGCTCGTGCGCATCCTGGGCGTGGTGCTCATCGTTCTCGGCCTCGTCTTCATCGGCCAGTTCTCGATCCTGCAGCGGATCTGGAAGCCGCAGCAGGTGCAGTCGGGCGGCATGTGGGCCGCGCCCGTCGTTGGCGTCGTCTTCGCGCTCGGCTGGACGCCCTGCTCGGGGCCGACGCTCGCGGCCATCAGCGCGCTCACGGTCACGACCGGCAGTGCCTGGCAGGGTGCGATCCTCGGCCTCGCCTACGCGCTCGGCCTCGGCATCCCGTTCCTGCTGATCGCACTCGGGCTCGGCTGGGCGAGCGGCGCCGTGGCGTGGCTGCGCCGACACATCCGCGCCGTCAACATCGCCGGAGGCGCGATGCTCATCGCCATCGGCGTGCTGATGGTCACCGGTGCATGGAACGCCATCATGCAATCGCTTCAGGGATGGATCGCCTCCGTTGTCACCGTCATCTAGCAGCGCGAACACCAGCGCCGATCCGCTGCGTCCCGGCGACCACATCGACGCCGCGGAGCCCGTCGAGTCGTCGTCGGGGCCGCGGCTGGGCGCGGCCGGCTGGCTGCGATTCCTCTGGCGGCAGCTGACCTCGATGCGCACGGCGATCGTGCTGCTGCTGCTGCTCGCAGTCGCCGCGATCCCCGGCAGCCTCGTCCCGCAGCGCTCCAGCGACCCGAACGGCGTCATCCAGGTGCGCGCCGACAACCCAGACCTGGTGTGGCTGTACGACGCGCTGTCGCTCCACGACGTCTACTCGAGCCCGTGGTTCTCGGGCGTCTACATCCTGCTGTTCGTGTCGCTCGTCGGATGCGTGATCCCCCGTCTCATGCATCACTGGCGAGCCATGCGGTCGCTGCCGCCGCGGACGCCCGCGCGGCTGTCGCGACTGGTGGGATTCCAGGTCGTGCCCGGCCGCGCGGCGGATCTCGACGGCGCGGAGAGCACGCTCAAGCGGCTCGGCTACCGCACAGCGCGCTACGGGGAGTCGATCTCCGCCGAGCGCGGCTACCTGCGCGAGACGGGCAATCTGCTGTTCCACATCGCGCTGCTGGCGATGATCCTGGTGGTGGGCATCGGCTCCGGGTTCGGCTACAGCGGGCAGCGTCTCGTGGTCGAGGGCCGTGGGTTCGCGAACACGCTGACGAGCTACGACTCCTTCACCGAGGGCCAGTGGTTCGACGAGGCGGCGCTCGAGCCCTTCGCGCTGGAGCTCGACGATCTGGAGGTCGTCTACGAGACCGAGAATCCGAACGCGATCGGGGCACCGCTCGACTTCACCGCGTTCGTGACGGTGACCGAGGACGGTACCGAGCGGGCCGCGCAGATCAAGGTCAACGAGCCGCTCGACGTTGCGGGCGCCGACCTCTACCTGATCTCGAACGGCTACGCGCCGAGGATCTCGGTGCGCGATGCCAGCGGCGACGTCGTCTACGACGAGTACACGCCGTTCCTCGCGCAGGACGACCTGATGACGAGCCTCGGCGTCATCAAGGTCGCGGATGGGCTCGAGCAGCAGCTGGGCCTGCGCGGGTTCTTCTATCCGACTGCTGTCGCGCTGGACACCGGCGCGCTCGCGTCCGGCTACCCGGATCTGGCGAACCCGGTGCTCTCCCTGCAGGCATTCACCGGCGACCTGGGGCTGGACGCGGGCATCCCAAGGTCCGTCTACGCGCTCGAGACCGATGCGATGGAGCAGGTCGCCGGTGGTGATTCCGGCACGCCGTCGCTCACGCTCGCGCCCGGCGAGACGGTCGAGATTCCCGGTGGCCTCGGCACCATCACGTTTGAGGACGTGCGCCGCTACGGCGTCATCGAGGTGCACGTCGACCACACGCAGACGCCCGTGTTCTGGATCGCCATGACGATCCTCGTCTCGCTGCTCGGCTCGCTGCTCATCCCGCGCCGCCGCATGTGGGTGAAGGCGACGCCCGCAGGGCTCGAGGTCGCGGGCCTCGCCCGCGGCGAGGACCCGACGCTCGAACGGGCTGTGGATGACCTCGCGAAGCGCGTCTCCGGCAGTCCTCCGCCCGACGCCGATCGCGGCCGCGAGAGTACGATCGACTCGTGACCGCGCCAGAACTCGACTCCGTCTCGCTGCTGCTCGTCTACTCGGCGATGGCGGTCTACACGATCGCGTTCATCGCCTATGCGTGGGATGTCGCGCGCCGCTCCGCCGCGAAGCCCGCGGCCGCGGAGGTGCGCGAGCTCGTCGGCGCCGGCGCACCGGCGGCTGATGGCGAGCGCGGCACGGCCGGTGCCGCGCTGCTGCCTGGCCGCGCTGCCCGCATCGGCTTCACCCTGACGGTGCTCGCCTGGGGCCTGCACGTGGCCGGTGCGGTCCTGCGCGGTCTGGCGGCTGGCCGGGTGCCGTGGTCGAACATGTACGAGTTCGCGCTCACCGCCGTCGCCGTCATCGTCGGCGTGTTCGTGCTGTCGCGGCTGTGGAAGGACCTCAACTTCCTGGGCGTGTTCTTCTCGGGTCTCGCGGTCGTGTTCCTCGGTGTCGCGACCCTGAACTACTACGTCCCGCCGACGCCGCTGCCGCCCGCGCTGCAGTCGTACTGGCTCGTGATCCACGTCTTCGTCGCATCCCTCGCAACAGGGTTCATGGGGCTCGGCACCGCGCTGAGCGTGCTGCAGCTGGTGAAGGAGAAGCGCGACAACGGCTTCCTCCGCTCGCTGCCCTCCGCGGTGACGCTCGAGGACATCGCCTACCGGGTCGGCGTCATCGGCTTCATTTTCTGGACGTTCACGCTCATGGCCGGCGCGATCTGGGCGGAGCACGCCTGGGGTCGCTACTGGGGTTGGGACACGAAGGAGGTCTGGACCTTCGTGATCTGGGTCATCTACGCCGGCTACGTGCACGCCCGCGCCACCCGCGGCTGGCGCGGGTCGCGCTCGGCGTGGCTGCAGATCATCGGCTTCATGGCCATCGTGTTCAACTTCACGATCGTCAACCAGTTCTTCGCCGGCCTGCACGCCTACAGCGGCCTCTGATCCGACAGAGCCGGCTCACCGACCGAGCGAACCTGCCGGCCGAGCCATCCCGCGCGCCTGGCCATCCCGCGCGCCTGGCCATCCCGCGCGCCCGGCCCTGTTCTGAGGCCCGGCCTGCTCGTCAACCGGTTCTGTGGCGCGAGCGCCCGATTGCCCGCTTGCCAGACCGCAGGGTCGGTCGGCGGGCGCGCCCACTCGGCTGCGGTCACGAGCGCAGCAGCGCGCGCTGGTGCACATTGCGGCGGACGAGATCGAGCACCGTGCGCATCACGTCATCAGGGTTGAACATCACCTGCTCGTAGGTGAACCGCAGCATGCGGTAGCCGAGCGCCGTCAGACGTGCGTCGCGACTGCGATCGTTCGCCATCTGCGCTCGCGATCCGTGCCACTCGAGCGAGTCGATCTCGATCACCAAGGACTTCCCGACCAGGAAGTCGAAGTACTCGCCGGGCAGGAGCTCGGGCTGCTGCACGAACGCGATCCGCGCTCGGCGCAGCATCTCGGCAAAGATCGACTCGGTCCCCGATCCTGACTGGCCCGTCGCGCGTTCGAGCAGGAGGCGCCGCCGTCTCGGCAGTTCGAGCGCGACCTCGGTCAGGTCGTCCTGCTGCAGCAGCCCGCCCGCGAGCGCACTGGAGGCAGCCGCGGTCGCGTCTGCTGACGAGACGCAGCCGGTTGCGGCGACCAGTGCACTCAACGCACCGTCAACGCCATCCCACGGTCTCTGGTCGGAAAGTCGCCGGTGTTGTCGATGCAGCCGGACGCCGCTCTTGCCCGCCGCTTGGCTGACGCGATCACTGTGGGTCTCGCGATTCGGGCGCACGTGCAGATCGGTGTCGCCGTGCGGCACCCACAGCCCGTGCATTCGGAGTGCCGACACGCAGGTCAGGATGCCGCCGAGCTCGAGCGCGCGAGTGACCGAGTGACGTCGTTGCGCAGGTCACCGAGCGCCACCCATCCTCGGAGCGGGACCCAGAGCTCGCCGCTGTCGCGCAGTCTGCGCACCGTGGGCTTGGACACGTGCTCCAGTGCGGTGTTCGTCGCGCATACGCCGCCCATCGCGCGGAGCCAATCCAGGAAGTCCATGCAGCGCATCGTGCGCCACCGAGCGGCCTCGGCGCGGCGTCGCCCGTGTCGCCTGTGGAGCGTTGCGCGCGCTTCTTCGTAGAGCGCCGACGGCGTCCTGGGGGCGCGGCGCGCAGACCCGCGCGATCCGAGCACAGCCGCAGGTCATCGACCGAGCACACATCCTCGTCCGTCAACCGAGCGCTTGGTCTCACAACCGCCGTTTTCGCTGCTAAGGCCAAGCGCTCGGTTGACGAACGGAAGTGGAGGCGGCCGGGGGCGGCGGCGGCCGGACGCGGCACGAGACGGGCGCGGCGCCGCCCAGGGGTGGCGCCGGCCGGGCGCGGTGCCGGCCCGGGGTGGTGCCGGCCGGGCGCGGGGTCGGGCTCAGAGGTGGGGGAGCGCTGCAGCGAGGCGCGCACGCCAGTGCTCGATGCGCTCGGCCGACGCCGCGTGCTCGGCGAGCAGCGCGCGGTCGGGCGTGACGCGCTCGGCCGCGATCGAGCCGTCGACCGGCACGAGCGGTTCGGTCGCGACATCCGCGGCCAGCAGCGCACCGGTGCCGAGGCCGCAGTCGAACGGCAGCGACGGCAGCGCGCCGGCCAGCGCCGCGCCGAGGGAGAGCCCGACCGACGAATCGAGCGCGCTGGAGACGACGGCCGGCAATCCCGCCTCTGCCACGATGGCGAGCGCGGCGCGGATCCCGCCGAGCGGCTGGGCCTTCACCACCAGGACGTCGGCCGCGCCGGCCCGCGCGACCAGCAGTGGGTCCTCGGCCTTCCGCACCGACTCGTCCGCCGCGATCGGGATCGCGAGCCGGTGCAGGCGGGCTCGCAGCTCGGCCAGTTCGGGCACCGTTGCGCACGGCTGCTCGACGTACTCGAGATCGAAGCGCTCGAGTGCGCGCACCGCGCTCTCCGCCTCGTCGAGGTTCCAGCCGCCGTTCGCGTCCACGCGGATGCGAGCATCGGGCAGCAGCGCCCGCACCTCTGCCACCCGCGCGACGTCGTCTGCCAGCGTCTGACCACGCTCAGCCACCTTCACCTTCACCGTGCGGCAGCCGTCGTAGCGCGCGAGCACACCTGCGACCGCGCCCGGCGCGACTGCCGGGAGCGTCGCGTTCACCGGGATGCGCTCCCGCACGAGCGCCGGCCGCTCCAGGTCCGCATCCTCGAGCGCTGCACGCAGCCAGCGCGCGGCCTCCGCAGGCTCGTACTCCAGGAACGGGCTCCACTCGCCCCAGCCCGCCGCGCCCGAGAACAGCGCCACCTCGCGGTGCTCCACCCCCCGGAACCGCGTGGCCAGCGGCAGCGATACGACGTGCATCCGGTCGGCGAGCCGTTCGAAGTCGACATCCACGCGCTCATGCTCGCACGACTGGCAGAATCGATGCGTGACCGAGATGCCCTGGGTGATCGATACGCGCGCCGTGACCAGGCGCCGCAATCCCGTGTGGGGCGTGCTCGCGCTCGTCGGCGCCGGACTCTGCGCCGCGAGCTTCCTCATCGCAATGGGGGTCGCGTGGGTGGATCTCGACGGCCTCGTGGTCTGGGCGCTGCCGATCTGGGGTGTCATCACCCTGCTCGCGCTCGCGTTCGCCGTCACCGCGCTGGTCAAGCGCGGCACTGCGAACGTGACGATGGCCGCGATCGCCGGAGGCACGCTCGTGATCTCCAACCCGGTCGTCTTCCTGATCCTGTCGCTCGCACTCGGAATCCTGCAGTAGCGGATGCGGTGGCGCGCCTCCGCGCGCACCCCGAAGAAGATCCATACGATCGCCCGATGATCGAAGACCTTCAGCTCGTCGAGCAGGCGCCGGTTCGATCGGCATCGACGAGTTCCCCCGCGGTTCGCCGCCGTGCCCGCTTCGGGCCGGGCTCGCTCGGGCTGCTGGCGCTCTCGGCGGTGCTGCAGGTCGTCTCGCTCGCGCAGCAGTTCAGCTACCTGTTCGCGCCGAAGCCCGGCGAGCTCCCGTGGCTGATCGTCGTCACTGGTGCTGCTGTGCTCGTGGGCGTCGCCGGCGTCGCGTGCGGTGTCATCGGTGCGACAACAGCGGCAGGTCGACGCACGGGCGCCTTGGGCGCGTCGCTCGGCATCGCGTTCCTGGTGCTGTTCGCCGCGGCGACGTCGTTCGGATGGGGCTTTCTGGAGGCGCTCTCGACGTCCGTGTAGTGCCGGACCAACCGATGCGATCTCGGTATCGTTTCGGTCACGGAACGGTCAGCCCGGGGTCGCTTCGGGCACGATGGGCGCATGCCGACTGAGATGCCCGGATTCGCGATGCCGCAGCGCCCGCAGCACGACGACGCCGGTGCCGGATCACGGGTCTCGCATGAGGACGGCGACGCCCCGCAGGCTCTCGGCGACCGCGAGCCGCGGCGTCGAAGCGGCTTCAGCTGGCGCCACCTGCTGATCATCGGCATTATCTGTGTGCTCTTGGGGGCCGCGATCCCGATCGCCCTCAATTCCGCCCAGCAGTCTGCAGCGACGGCCAGGACCGAGGCGATGCGCGATGCGGCAGGGTCGTACCTCTCGGCGATCGCCGACGGCGAGTGGGAGGAGGCGACCTCGCTGGTGCCGACGACGGGCCCAGCCACCGTCGCCCCGGCTGCCCTGCTCGACGCAGCGGAGCGCATCCAGAACCCGGAGATCGTGCTCGCGCGGGCAGATGGCGATTCGGGGGTGGTCGAGGTCCGCTACGACGTGCCCTCGCGGCCCACCGCACTCACCGTCTCGCGGCTGCTCGAGGCGCAGCACGTCGACGGAGCGTGGCAGCTGACGACGTCGCTTGCGGAGCTGCCGAGCGTCGCCAACTACGAGGGTGTCATCGTTCCCGCAGTGGCCGGCACAGCGCTGAGCAGGCCGAGCGCGCTCCTGCTGTATCCGGGGACCTACCCGCTCGACCCTCCAGTGAGCCCCATCTATGAGCTCGATGACGAGACGTTCGTCATCGACGGCGATCCCGGCACCCTCACCGAGATCACCGCATTCCCGGAATGGTCGGAGGCCATGCTCGGCGAGGCCGAGAGCCGCGCGGTGCAGCACGCCGAGGCGTGCCGGGCTGCGGGCGCCTGCGAGTGGTCGCAGGCAGCGACGATCTCCGGTGCCGGTGCGGTCGTCTTCGCGCCGGCCACCGCGAGCGAGGTCCAGCTGGAAGCCATGATCGAGGTCTTCAACGGTGTGGACAACGAGATGCAGCCGGTCTCGGTGTGGCTGTCGCTCGATGGCGACGGCGAGGTGGAGGGCGCGCGCTGCCAGGGGCTCGCGGGATTCAGCGACGAGCCGGTCGACTGCACAGCCTGAGCCCGGCGGCGCGCGGTGCTGCGCCCAACCGCGGGCGCGCTGCGCCCGGGGCCAGCGGCGGGCGTCGCGTCTCGGGTCGACGCCGAAGTCGCCTCTTCCGTCACCGACGACTCGGCGGGAGACTGAGACCGTGTCGACGGCGATGCCGCAGTTCGAGATGCCGCACCAGGCGGAGGATCCCCCTCGGCCAGAGGACGCCGGAGCCGTCGCAGCCGACGTCGGCGCGATGCTTGCTGAGCGACCGGATGACCCCCCGCTCCATCCGGGGCCCGCGGGAGCGCTGCGACACCGCTTCGGCTGGCGCCAGCTGCTGATCGCGGGCCTCGTGGGGGTGCTCGCGGGCGCCGGGATCCCGGCGACGATGCAGTCGTTCGACGACTCCGCCGCATCCGCAGAGGTCGAGAGCCTGCGCTCCGTCGCGCTCGAGTACCTCACGGCCATCGCGAGCGGTCGCGCAGGGGTGGCGACCGAATTGGTGCCCGTCGAGGGCAGCGGACGGGTGGCGCCCGATGTCGTGCTGCAGTCGGCAGACCCGATCACCGACTACTCCGTGCAGCTCGTGCAGGTCGACGGCCAGGTCGGGAGTGCGGATATCCACTACCGCGTCGGCGGCACCGAGGTGTTCCGCGCACTGGCTGCCGAGCGGCTCGACGGTGAGTGGCAGCTGCGGACGACGCTCGCGGAGATCGCCGACGTGCGCTTCAGCGATCCGATCGTGCGGGTGCAGGTCGCGAACGTGCCGCTCGACGGGCCCTCGCCCGTGCTGCTCTATCCCGGCAGCTACACGATCGATGCCCTCACCGGACCCTTCTTCCTCTCGGGCGGCGACCGCTTCACTGTCGACGGCGACCTGCGCACGCCGACCGCGCCCTACGTCACGGCTGGCCTGGCGCCGCGGATCCGCGACTACGCCACCGAGCTCGCGCTCGACACGGTCGCGGACTGCCAGATGCGGATGGGCTGCCCGGTCGCCGTCGGCCTGCGCCTGCTGCCGGTCGGCGAGCCCTATCCGGTCGACGTCGACACGGAGCAGGGCGTCATCGACCTGTCGGTGCCGATCATGGCGCTGGACGGCGCAGACAGCCAGTGGTTCGACGTGCGGCTGCGTGCGGTCCTCGACGACGACGGCGTGCCGAGCGAATGGCTGTGCAGCGAGCCGGGCGAGACCGAGGTTCGCTTCCGCTGCGGGCTCTGAGCGCGTCGGCGCCGTTCGGCGACCCTGGGTCCGGGGTCGCGCGGGCGGCGGCATCCGCGCCATGATGAACCCGTGTCGCAGCAGATGCCCGAGTTCGAGATGCCCTCGATCGTGCACGACCCCGCTCGGCCCTCCGCTCCGCCCGCACCCGCTGCCGCGGCGCCCGCGCACACAGCCGAGCGCGTTGCGCATGAACGCGCTGCCGTCGGCGGCCGACGAGGCGTCAACTGGCGCCACGTCATCGTTGCCGCAGTGGTCGGTGTGCTCGCCGGGGCGGCGCTCCCCGGCGGCATCCAGGTGGCCGAGCGCGCTGCGGCACGTGGCGATCAGTCCGATCTGCGCGATGTCGCGATGGAGCACCTGACGGCGATCGCCGATGGCAGGGCGAGCGACGCGACGGCGGTCGTGGCAGCGAGAGCGACCGGGGAGCAGGTGCCGGATGCGGTGCTGCAGTCGGCCACGCGCATCACGCAGCCCCAGGTGCGCCTGGTGCACATCGATGGCGATGCGGCGACCGTGGAGGCCGCGTACACGCTCGGCCAGCAGGAGATCTCGCGAACGCTGGAGGCCGAACGGATCGACGGAGCCTGGCAGCTCAGCAGGCCCCTCACCGAAGCCGTGCCGTTCCACCACTACGGTGGCTCCACGGGTGCTCGGATCGCGGGGTTCGAGCTCGAGGTCGAGCATGCACTGCACCTGTATCCCGGCATCTACACCTTCGACGCCGAGCTCGAAGACCCGGTCCTCGTCTCGCGGTCGGAGCCGTTCACGGTCGACGGGGATCCCACGACGCCGTCGGAGCCCTTCATCGAGCTGTCGCTCGCGCCGAGTGTCGCCGAGCGCGCCGAGGCGGTCGCGCTCGCGGTCGGTGAGCGCTGCCAGGCGACGGAGGACTGCGGGATCCCCGCCGATGCGAACGTGCGAGTCGAGGGCGAGATGTTCATCGTCAACGTCTCGCCGCAGTCGGTGGAGGTGATCGCACAGATCTCCTCCGCACGCTCGAGCTGGATGGGCGGGCATCAGCTCCTGATGCAGATCGACCGAGCCGCGGTCGGCGACGAGGCGGCGTGGCTGTGCAGTGCGCTGGATGCCTACGAACTCGCCGATGCGGAACCGTGCCCGTCCGTTGGCTGAGCGGGTGCCCAGTCGGGAGGCGGTGCCGCTCGTGCGGCGGGCGGCACCGGCGCTCGAGCCGATGCTCGACGTCGATGCCGACCCATCGCGCAGCGCCCGATCGCTAGGCTGACCGGGTGACCATTTCGCCCCTGTTCGACCCCGCCGAGTGGGCCGACGCCGAACCCGGCTACGACGACATCACCGTGCACCGCTCGCGCGACGGGCGCATTGCGAGGATCGCGTTCGACCGCCCCGAGGTGCGCAACGCCTTCCGGCCGCACACGGTCGACGAGCTCTATCGGGCGCTCGACGGTGCGCGGCAGGACAGCCGTGTCGGCGTCGTGCTGCTGACCGGCAACGGGCCGAGCGAGAAGGACGGCGGCTGGGCGTTCTGCTCCGGCGGCGACCAGCGCATCCGGGGGCGCGACGGCTACCGCTATGACGATGGCGCCCTTCGAGACGCCGCTGACACGGCTCCTCAGGGACCGGGCCCCGCAGACCCGCGTCTCGGCCGACTCCACATCCTCGAGGTGCAGCGGCTCATCCGCTTCATGCCGAAGGTCGTCATCGCGGTCGTGCCCGGCTGGGCGGCGGGCGGCGGGCACTCGCTGCACGTCGTCTGCGACCTGACGATCGCGAGCCGCGAGCACGCGCGGTTCAAGCAGACGGATGCCGATGTCGGCTCGTTCGACGCCGGCTACGGCTCCGCGTACATGGCACGGCAGACCGGCCAGAAGTTCGCGCGCGAGGTATTCTTCCTCGCTCGCGAGTACAGCGCCGACCGCGCGCTGCAGGCGGGCGCGATCAACGCATCCGTGCCGCACGCCGAGCTCGAGGCGACCGCCATCGACTGGGCGCGCGAGATCCTCGGCAAGAGCCCGACAGCGATCCGTATGCTGAAGTTCGCGTTCAACGCGGTCGACGACGGGCTCGTGGGGCAGCAGATCTTCGCGGGCGAAGCCACGCGGCTGGCCTACGGCACGGACGAGGCCGTCGAGGGTCGCGATTCGTTCCTCGAGAAGCGGGACCCCGACTGGTCGGCGTTCCCGTACCACTACTGACAGAACCGGACCGAGAGCACGCGCGAGGAGGTGCACCGTGGGAGTCGTCGTCGAGACGAGCGGATCCAGTGGCGTGCCCAAGCGCGTGATCATCTCCGACGAGGCGATCGCCGCGTCGACCTCCGCGGCGATCGACCGGCTCGGCGCACCGGGCCAGTGGGTGCTCGCGCTGCCGGAGCACTACATCGCCGGTCACAACGTGGTCTGGCGCAACGAGGTCAGTGGCGCACCGCTCGTGCGCACGGCCGGCGCGTTCACGGCCGAAGCGTTCGTCGAGGCCGTGCAGAGCCTCGAGCACGACCGCAAGTACACCTCGCTCGTGCCGACGCAGCTCGCACGACTCGTCGATGCTGCCGCGCTCGACCGCTCGTTCATCGGTCCCATCGCGCGGCTCGACCGCATCCTGCTGGGCGGCCAGCGCGCACCTTTCGGCCTCATCGAGCGCGCGGCGCGCCTCGGCTGGCGCATCACCCGTACCTACGGTGCGACCGAGACGGTGGGCGGATGCGTCTGGGACGGCATCCCGCTCCGCGACGTGAAGGTGCGGCTCACCGATCAGATCGAGATCTCGGGTCCGCAGCTCGCCGACGGCTACGAGGATCCCGAGCTGACGGAGCTGCGCTTCCACACCGACGGCACCGGCAACCGCTGGTACAAGACCGGCGATGCCGGCTCGCTGCAGGCGGGCACGCTGCAGGTCTCCGGGCGCATCGACGACGTCATCAATTCCGGCGGCATCAAGATCTCGCTCGCGGCCATCGAGCACGTGGTGCAGGTCTTCGCGCCCGACGCCGTCGTGGTGGCGGCTCCGCATCCCGAATGGGGCGAGGTGCCTGCCGTGGTCACGACGCTCAAGCCGTCGCTGGCCGAGATCCGCGCTGCGGTCGCGAACGCACTCGGCAAGCCCGCGCGCCCCAACCATCTGGTGACGGTGTCCGTGATGCCGACCACCGCCTCCGGCAAGCCCGATCGCAAGCGCCTGGGGCGGCTGGTCGCGAGTCGCACGCAGGAGCGGCGCCGTCGCGGCTTCTTCGGCTAACGCCGGCTGCCTCGGGCGCTGCAGGCGCTCGGCTCGCGGGCGCCGTCGTGTGCGGGTCCGCCTGCGCGGCTAGCATCGAGGGAATGGCCTCTCCTCGCTCCGGCAATCCCGCGAAACGCGCGCAGATCGCCGGCACCGCACCCAGCCCGGCGACGTCGCGCGACTGGATCGCCGCATCCCGCCCCCGCACGCTCGGCATGGCGATCGCGCCCGTCGCGCTCGGCGCCGCAGCGGCGTTCAACGCCGAGGGCTTCCACCTGGGGATCGCGCTCGCCTGCCTCGCGCTCGCGGTGTTCCTGCAGATCGGGGTGAACTTCGCCAACGACTACTCGGACGGCGTGAAGGGCACAGACGCCGTGCGCGTCGGCCCTGGGCGACTGGTCGGCGCGGGCAAGGCCGAGCCGAGAGCAGTGCGCAACGTCGCGATCGGCTTCCTGGCCGCGGGCGCCGTCGCCGGCGTCTTGGTGGTGCTGCTCTCCGGCCGATGGTGGTTGCTGCTCGTCGGCGTCGTCTGCATCGTGGCCGCGTGGGGCTACACGGGCGGCAAGCGCCCGTACGGCTACTACGCGCTCGGCGAGCTCATGGCGTTCCTGTTCTTCGGCCCGGTCGCCGTCGTGGGCACCACCTACGCCATCATCGGCCGCATCACCGAGGACTCCGTCGCGCTCGGCATCGCGATCGGCTCGATCTCCGCCGCGCTGATGCTCTGCAACAACCTGCGCGACATCGAGACCGATCGGGCTGTCGGCAAGCGCAGCCTCGCGACGCTCATCGGTCGCCGCGCCTCGAAGATGCTCTACGTCGCGCTCATGCTCGTGCCGTTCGGCATCCTCTGGATCTTCTCCTACGCGCTCGCCTACGGCATCGCGGTCTTCATCGTGCTGCTGCTGGCGGTGCCCGCGATGGTCATCGTGGTGATGGCGCGCACGCCCCGCGATCTCATCACTGCGCTCGGCCTCACCGGCATGACGGCGCTGCTGTACGGCGTCGGCTTGGCGATCGCGATCTGGGGCGGCCCCGCCGGCTTCGTCACCGTCAGCTGACGCGAGCGGCACGCCTTGCCCTGCCGCAGAGCGAGCGGGCATCCGCGTGCCGTCACACTCGCCCTGCCCTGGCGCGACCTTCGCCCTCGCCCTGCCCTGGCGCGACCTTCGCTCACGGCCTGCCCTTGCGCGGCCTCGCTTTCCCCTGCTCTCGCTCGCCCTGCCGCAGAGATGTCGCAATCGGCGCGCAAGCGCCGCTCAGGAGCGCCGATAGCGACATCTCTTCGGTGCGAGGCGGCCTACGGGCGCGCGGATGCGTCGGGGTCGGTGGGGTGCGCAGGGTCGGCGGGAGTCGCGCAGTTGGTGGGAGACGCTGGGTCGGCAGGAGTCGCGGAGTGCTCGGGATCCGCGGCGTCGGCGGGGTGCGCGGCGGCGGGAGCCGCGGGGTCGGCGGGGTGCGCGGCGGCGGTGTGCGGGGGATCGGCGGGAGACGCGGTGGCGGATGCGCGCGGCTCGGCGTACAGCGAGTCCTCGATGTCGGCGTCGTCGGGGCCGGCGCCGTCGCGCTTGCGCCCCTCGCGGATGCGCTGCAGATCCGCGGCAGCCTCGTTCCGCAGCGGGCGGAAGAAGACGATCGAGGCCGCGAAGGCGAACGCCACCGACACGAGTGCAGACAGCGGCCAGGGCACCTGAGCGACCATGAGCAGCGTGAACGGGGTGATGAAGAGCAGCGCGCGCACGATCAGGTAGCGCATCGAGGGGGACATGGGACAAGTCTATGAGCGACCCATAGCGATGGGGCCTACCCTGGGGTCATGCGCTGGCTCATTATCGGAGGGATCCTGGCCCTGGTGGTCACGGTCTATGCGCTCGTCGATCTCACGGTGACCGACGACCGCCGCATCCGCCGCCTCAATCGTGTGCTGTGGGTGGTCCTCATCGTGGTGCTGCCGCTGGCGGGTGCGCTCGGCTGGCTCACGTGGGGCAAGGGTCCGCGGGCCACCGCACCGCCGATGGCGCCCGACGATGACCCGTCCTTCTCGCGGGCATCGACGGTGAGCACGAGCGAGACCGACCGTCGCATCGCCGAGATCGAGGCGCAGCTTGCAGCACTCGACGACGAGGACTTCCGTGTGGAGCCCGAAGCGAAGAGCTCGCTGGCCGCTGCTGCCGAGAGCGAGCCCGAGGCCCCTCCCGCCGCCGAGCCTGAGCCGGACGCCGTGCCGCCGAAGGCGACCGCACCCAAGAAGCAGCCTGCGGATGACGCCGACGGTCAGGAGCATCGCGCTCCCGACGGCGGCGACGCAGCGCGTGCGTGAGGCCTCCCCGGCAGCTGCGTATGCCGACCGCCTGATCGTCGCGCTCGCCGCCGCCGGAGTCATCGACCTCGTCGTCTGCCCCGGCTCGCGCTCGCAGGCGATCGCGCTCGCGGCGGCGCGCGCGGATCGCGACGGACTGCTGCACCTGCACGTTCGCATCGACGAGCGGTCCGCTGCATTCCTCGCGCTCGGGCTTGCGCGAGAGACCGGAAATCCGGTCGCGATCGTCGTCACGAGCGGCACCGCGCTCGCGAACCTGCACCCGGCGATGCTTGAGGCGCACCACAGCGACGTGCCCCTGATCGCGATCACCGCCGACCGTCCGAGCGAGCTACAGGGCATGCGCGCCAATCAGACCACCCTCCAGCCGGGCATCTTCGGCGCGGCCGCTCGCGTCGTGCTCGACGTGAGCGCGGATGCGCTGCACGACCCAGAGGGCGACGCCGTCCGCGCGGTCGAGGCGTCGCTCGGCTGGCGCGATCGGCACGCCGGCGACGCCGCGCACACCGAGCCAGGGCCGGTGCAGCTGAACGTCGCGTTCCGCGACCCGCTCTCGGGTGGCGAGCCCGCGCGGGGCACGCGCGTCGACGCGGTCGGTCGCCCGCCGATGCCGACGGCGGTGCTTTGTGCGGCTGCGGCCACAGTCGTGATCGCCGGCGCCGATGCCGGTCCCGCCGCTGCCGAGGTCGCCGAGGCGATCGGCGCGCCGCTGATCGCCGAGCCGACGTCCGGCGCACGATTCGGGCCCGCGCTCGTGCCGCACGGCCGCGACGTGATCGCGCAGCTGGGCAGCCTGGTGCGGCGCGTGGTCGTCCTCGGCCACCCGACCCTGTCGCGCGCCGTGACGGGCCTCATCCGCCGGGCGGACGTCGAGGTCGTGGTGCTCGGCCGTGCGCGGCAGGAGAACGTGCGCGGCTCCGGCACCACCACCGTGCTCGCGGGTCGCATCCAGGTCGAGCAGCTGGAGGAGCAGAGCGACACCATCGGGCGGGCGTGGATCGAGCGCTGGGTGGGCGCCGGACGCGCCATCGCCGCCGAGCGCGATGCGACCGCCGCGCCCGACTCCGAGCTGTCGCGATCGGCCTACGCACGGTCGGAGCTGGCCGACGCTCGCGCACCCATCACCCGCCGTGAGCTCGTCACGCAGGTCTGGGACCGCACCTGGCCGCATGATCGCCTGGTGGTGGCCGCATCGCGCCTCATCCGCGAGCTCGACACCTGGGCGGGCCCGAAGGCGGTGACAGCACGCGCCAACCGCGGCCTCGCGGGTATCGACGGCACCGTCAGCACCGCATCCGGCATCGCGATCGCGCACGCACGCTCCGGCGCCCCCGGCCTCACTCGGCTCCTGATCGGTGATCTTGCCATGCTCCATGACGCCGGTGGGCTGCACGTGCCGCCGGGGGAGGAGCGCCCGCACCTGCAGATCGTGATCGGCAACGATCGCGGCGGCAGCCTGTTCGAGCTGCTGGAAGTAGCGGGCAGCGCCGATGCCGCAGACTTCGCCCGCGTGCAGCGCACGCCGCACGACGTCGACTTCGCGCCGCTCGCGGCCGCCTACGGCTGGCCGTACGAGCGCGTCACCGATCGCGCCGGCCTGCGTCGGGCGCTCTCGCAGTCTCGGCCGGGCATCATCGAGGCAGTCGTCGAAGGGGAGAGTGATGCGCAGCAGCTCTGATCGTCACAGCAATCGGATCGGCCCGAGCACTGCGCTCGTCATCACGGGCGGCGCGAGCGGCATCGGGCGGCTCCTCGCGCTCGCGGCTGCGCGCAAGGGTGCGCGCGTCGTCATCTGGGACCGTGACGAGATCAGCGCCCGCCGGGTCGCGACGGAGGTGAGCGAGGCCGGCGGCCGCGGAACGGCCGTCGTGGTCGACCTGGCCGATGCCGATGCGATCGAGCTCGCCGCCGCGGAGACCCTCATGCAAGGGCCCATCGATGTGGTCATCAACAACGCGGGCGTCGTCTCCGGCAGGCCGCTCACCGAGCTCACCGCCGCGCAGATCGACCGCACCATGCGGGTGAACGCGATCGCTCCGATGCTCGTCACGCGCGCGTTCCTGCCCTCCATGCGCGATGCGGGTCGCGGCCGGATCGTGACCGTGGCGAGCGCGGCCGGCTTCATCGGCGTTGCGGGGCAGACCGATTACGCCGCGAGCAAGTTCGCGGCGGTCGGCTTCATGGAGTCGCTCCGCGCCGAGCTGCGGAAGACCCGCTCGCCCATCACGGCGCTGACGGTCGCGCCGTACTACATCGACACCGGGATGTTCGCGGGTGTGACGACCAAGGTGCCCGCGCTGCTGCCCATCATGTCGCAGGCCCACGCCACCACTCGGATCATGCGTGCGATCGAGTCGAGCGCAGTGCTCCTCGCGCTGCCGCCGCTCGTGCGCTTCGTGCCCGCTGTCAAGGTGCTGCCGACGGCCATGGGCGACTGGCTGGCGGATGCGCTGGGCGTCAACGAGGGCATGGACGGGTTCATCGGGCGCGCGGACGATGCCGCGCATCCGCGCTCGGATGGAGGGCGACTCCGATGATCCGCTGGCCGTGGCGCAGGCGTCGGCGGCCGCCCGTGCAGCCGGTGCCGCAGATCTCGCCGGAGACCGAGCAGCGCTGGATGCTGCCGCGCACGCTCATCGTCCTGCTGTCGATCATCGCCGTCATCGGGGTGCTGATCCTGCTCAGCCAGGTGGCCGCGTTCGTCGCGCCGATCTTCCTCGGGTTCAATCTGGTGATCGCGGTGATGCCGCTCCAGCAGTGGCTGCTGCGGCGCGGCGTGCCCCGCGCGCTCGCGGCACTCGCGTCGGCGGCGACGGTCTACGCCTTCCTCATCGCGCTCCTGTGGTCGATGTACTGGTCTGTGCAATCGCTCGTCACCGAGCTGCCGCAGTACTCGACAGAGTTCAACGCGATGTACCGCGACATGCTCGCGTGGATGGCGAGCCTCGGCATCTCGCAGGACGAGGCACTGCAGCAGCTGCAGAACGCATTCAGCCCCAGCGCCATCGCCACCACGCTCGGGTCGCTCGCCTCGGAGGCGGGGAGTGCGCTGGTGTTCATCGCCACGCTCTTCGTGGTGATCTTCTTCCTCGCCTGGGACTCCATGGGGCTGCCCGAGCGCCTGAAGCGCATCGCCTCGACGAACCCCGGCATCGTCCTCGGCATCGACCACTTCGCCGCCGGAGTGCAGCGCTACTGGGTGGTCGCGACGGTGTTCGGGCTGATCGTGTCGGCACTCGACCTCGTCGCGCTCTCGGCGCTCGGCGTGCCGCTGGCGCTCGTGTGGGCGGTCTTCGCGTTCGTCACCAACTACATCCCGAACGTCGGCTTCGTGCTGGGCGTCGTGCCGCCGACGCTCATGGCGCTGCTGGCCAACGGTCCGCTCAATGCGCTGCTGACGGCGATCCTGTTCAGCGTCATCAACTTCGTGATGCAGTCGCTCATCCAGCCGAAGGTCGCTGGCGACGCGGTGGGGGTGACACCGGCGACATCGTTCCTCTCGCTGCTGGTGTGGGCGTTCGCGCTCGGCCCCGTGGGTGCGCTGCTGGCGCTGCCGGCGACGCTCGCGGTGAAGACGCTGCTGATCGACCCGGATCCGAAGCTGGCGTGGGTGAGCCGCTTCATCTCCAACAAGCTCGACCAACCCGCCGACGGCCGGATCCGTCAGGCGATCAGCCCCGGCGTCCAGGGCCGCGGGCGGCCGCCGCAGTAGGGTCGGCGCATGACCGCGATCACGGACGCTCTCCGCATCACCCGTTCCGTGCAGCTGGCGGAGGTGGATCCACGATCGACCCCCGGCTTCACCGGGAAGAAGGCCGACGGCGAAGCCGCGCTGGCGGCCGGCGTGGACCGGCTCGCCGACCTGCAGGAACGGCTGTTCGCAGCCAGCAGGGCGGGCGGGGACCGCTCGGTGCTGCTGATGGTGCAGGGGATGGACACCTCCGGCAAGGGCGGCATCATGCGCCACGTGGTCGGGCAGATCGATCCGCAGGGCGTCGACATCACCGCGTTCAAGGCGCCGACAGCGACCGAGCGGAAGCACGATTTCCTCTGGCGCATCGAGCGCGCGCTGCCGAAGCCCGGAATGATCGGCGTCTTCGACCGATCGCACTACGAGGATGTGCTGATCCACCGGGTGCAGCAGTTCTCGCCGGCAGCAGAGATCCAGGAGCGCTACGGCAGGATCGTCGAGTTCGAGCGCGAGATCGCCGACCGCGGCATCCGACTCGTCAAGGTCATGCTGCACATCTCCTTCGAGGAGCAGGGAGCCCGCCTGCTCGAGCGACTCGACCGCCCCGACAAGCACTGGAAGTACAACCCCGGCGACGTCGATGAGCGTGGCCACTGGGACGACTACATGGAGGCGTACCAGGTCGCCATCAACCGCACCGCCCGCGCGGACGCTCCGTGGCACGTGGTGCCTGCCGATCACAAGTGGTACGCCCGGCTCGCCGTGCGCGAGCTGCTGCTCGAGGCGCTCAAGGAGGTCGACCCGCAGTGGCCCGCCGCCGACTACGACGTGGCGGGCGAGCGAGAGCGGCTGCTCGCCCTCGGCGGCGTGCCCGAGCCGGAGGAGGAGCCTTCCGAAGCGGTAGAGGAGTCCGCCGAAGCGGTGGGGGAGTCCGCCGAAGCGGTGGAGGAGCCGAAGCAGCAGTCGAAGAAGGCGAAGAAGAAGGCCAAGAAGAAGGCTAAGAAGAAAGCGAAGCAGCAGGCCAAGAAGAAGGCGAAGCAGGCCGAGAAGGCCAAGAAGAGCGGCTGAGTCGACGCGAGCCGGCTGGCTACGGGAGCGGGTCGGCGAGCGCGTCGGTGATCGGCCGCAGCTTCACGGCGGTCTCCGCGAGCTCGGCATCCGGGTCGGAGCCGGCGACGATGCCCGCGCCGGCGAATGCCCGGATCGAGCCGTCCCGGGCGATGTCTGCACCCCGCAGCGCGATCACCCATTCGCCCCCGCCCTCACCGTCGATCCAGCCGACCGGTCCGGCGTAGCGTCCGCGGTCGACGCCCTCGAGCTCGCTGATGATCGCGAGGGATGCCGCGCGCGGAGTGCCGGCGACGGCGGCGGTCGGATGCAGCAGCGCGAGCACATCCAGCGTGGATCCGGCGCTGAGGGTGCCGGTGATGTCGGTCGCCAAGTGCCACAGGTTCGGCAGTCGCAGCGGGTACGGCTCCGACGCCCGCGCGTCAGGGGCGAGCGTGCGCAGCACCTCCATCGCGGACGCGGAGGCGAAACGGTGCTCTCGCAGATCCTTGTCGTCGGAGGCGAGCGTCTCGGCGATCTCGGCGTCGAGGCCCGGCGTCGCGCCGCGCGCGGCAGTGCCGGCGAGCACGCGCGAGAAGAAGTGGCCCCGGTCGGCGGCGATGAGCGTCTCCGGGCTCGCGCCGATCAGGCCGTCGACCGCGTATGTGACGGCGTCCGGGTATCGCTGCACCAGCCCGACCGCGACCGACCGCACGTCGCCGCTCTCGGGCAGCTGCCCGACCCGGTCGCGCGCGACCACGATCTTCTCGGCCTCGCCCGCTCGGATCCGCTCGGTCGCCTCGGTCACGATGGCCAGGTAGCGGGGGCCGTCGATCGAGCCGTCGGAGAGCTCGACCCGCACGTCGTCCACGGCGGTCGGATGCAGGCGACCCTCGTCACCGATCCAGGTGACCCATTCGTCGTCGCCGCGGCGGCCGACCACGACCTGCGGCACGATCAGCACGCTGGTCGCCGCCGACGCGTCGTCGAACGCGAACGCGCCGAAGGCGATCAAGCCCGTGCCGGGAACCCCGACCGCGTCGTCCACGGTGGCGTCCCGCGCGACCGCGCGCCACGCATCCGCCGCATCTGTGAAGCGGGACGGGCCGTCGAATTCGAGTCGCATCGCCTCGCCGCGGCCCACGATGCCGTCGGCACCGCGTCGGACGGCCAGCGGGAACCGCGGGTCGGCGTGCTCCAGCAGGCGCCCGAGCTCCGCGCGCTCGGTGCGCACCCGCAAGCCTGGCATGGAGCCAGCCTACGCGCGCCGCGCGGGATGGCCGCGCAGCCCGAACGGTGGTCAGCGAACGCGCACCCGCGGGAGCCTAGGATGGAGGAGTGAGCCGAGCTGACATGCAGAAGGACCCGGATGAGGTTGCGGGCATGTTCGACGCGACGGCCAAGCGCTACGACCTGCTCAACTCGCTGCTCTCCGGTGGCAACGACAAGCTCTGGCGCATCCACATGCAGCGCGCCGTGCGACCGAAGCCAGGCGAGCGCATCCTCGATGTCGCCGCGGGCACCGGCGCGTCCGCTGCACCGATGGCGAAGGCGGGCGCGCTGGTGACGGCGCTGGACCTGAGCCAGGGGATGATCGACGAAGGCCGCAAGCGCCACCCCGACATCGAGTTCGTGCATGGCACCGCAGAAGAGCTGCCGTTCGACGACGACACCTTCGATGCAGTGACGATCTCCTTCGGCTTGCGCAACGTGCAGCAGCCCCGAGCCGCGCTGAGCGAGTTCCTCCGCGTGCTCAAGCCCGGCGGTCGCGTCGTGATCTGCGAGTTCTCGCAGCCTCCCGTGAACGTGGTGCGCCGCAGCTACGAGCTCTACCTGCGCACCATGCTGCCCGGCATGGCGCGCGCCAGCAGCAACCCGGAGTCATACCGCTACCTCGTCGAGTCGATCCAGGCGTGGCCCGAACAGGAGGTGCTCTCGCAGTGGATCCGGACCGCCGGCTTCACGCGGGTCGCGCACCGCAATCTCACCATGGGCGTCGTCGCGCTGCACCGGGGACGCAAGCCGTCGGAGATCACGAGTGCGATGCGCATCGCCCGGCACGCCCAGTCGGAGGAGCAGGACGCCTGATGGCTTCGGTCACCTCGGCCTTCGGGCTGCACGGGCAGCGCTTCGCGCTGCCTGCCGACACACGGGTCATCCGTGCGGTCGACGCCGGGCTCGAGCGCATGGAGGTGCTGCTCGAGCAGCACCTGCGCATTGCCGATCCGGTGGTGGATGCCGTGGCTCGCTACCTCAATGAGGCCGGCGGCAAGCGCGCCAGGCCGCTGCTGCTGCTGCTCGCCTCCCACCTGGGTCGTGGGATCGACGACGAGGTGCTGGCGGCCGCCCAGGTGGTCGAGATCACGCACCTGGCGAGCCTCTACCACGACGACGTCATGGATGAGGCAGACACCAGGCGCGGCGTGCCCGCGGCCCATGTCGTCTGGAGCAACTCGGTCGCCATCCTCGCGGGCGACCTGCTGTTCGCGCGCGCGGGCGCTGTCTCGGCGCCGCTCGGGAGCGAGGTCGCGACGGTGCAGGCCCGCACCTTCGAGCGCCTGTGCCTCGGCCAGCTGCACGAGACGCTGGGCCCCGGCGACGCCGACCCGGTCGAGCACTACATGCAGGTGCTGAGCGACAAGACCGGGTCGCTCATCGCCACCGCCGCAGAGCTCGGCATCGTCGTGAGCGGCGCCGACCCGGCCTACCGCGAGCCGCTGCGGGAATTCGGCGAGCACATCGGCGTCGCCTTCCAGCTCATCGACGACGTCATCGACCTCTCGTCCAACCCCGCAACGGGCAAGGACCAGGGCAACGATGTGCGGGCCGGCGTCGAGACGCTGCCGGTGCTGCTGCTCGCCAAGCGCGACGACGCCGCGTCGATCGCGCTGCGCGCTCGGCTCGAGTCACCGGCTGATGACACCGACCTGGCAGCGGCCATCGCCGAGCTCGCCGCGCACCCGGTGGTGCAGGAATCGGTGGATGAGGCCGAGCGCTTCCAGCGGCGCGCGCTCGACGCGCTGCAGGCGCTGCCCGCGGGAACCGTGCGGCGCGGCCTCGAAGCCTTTGCCCGGCACGTCGTCTCGCGCGACCGTTGAACCCCGGCGGCATAGCCGCCTCGCACGCTGAAGGAGAACCGTGAGCGAACCGCTCCGCATCGCCGTGATCGGCGCAGGCCCCGCAGGCATCTATGCCGCCGACATCCTGAAGAAGTCGGCAGCCGAGCAGGGCCGCGACGTCTTCATCGACCTGTTCGAGCAGCTGCCCGCGCCCTACGGCCTCGTGCGCTACGGGGTCGCGCCCGATCATCCGCGCATCAAGGGCATCATCGCGGCGCTCCGCGAGGTGCTGGAGTCGGGCGTCGTCCGCCTGTTCGGCAATGTGCGCTTCGGTGAGGACGTGACGCTCGACGACCTCGAGCAGCACTACCACGGCGTGATCTTCGCCACTGGAGCGACCAAGGATGCGCCGCTGGAGATCCCCGGCATCGACCTGCACGGCTCATACGGTGCCGCGGACTTCGTCTCCTGGTACGACGGCCACCCGGACGTGCCGCGCGAGTGGCCGCTCGAGGCGAAGGAGATCGCCGTCATCGGCAACGGCAACGTCGCGCTCGATGTCGCGCGCATGCTGGTCAAGCATCCGGAGGACCTGCTGCCCACCGAGGTGCCCGCCAACGTCGTCGACGGACTTCGCGCATCCCCCGTCACCGACGTGCACGTGTTCGGTCGTCGCGGCCCGCTGCACGTGAAGTTCACGCCGCTCGAGCTGCGCGAGCTCGGTGAGCTCCGCGACGTCGACATGATCCTGCACCACGACGACTTCGGCGTCGACCCCGATGAGGAGACGCTGAAGCAGAACAAGCAGATCCTCGTGATCTCGCGCGTGCTCGACCAGTGGCGCCAGCGAGAGACCGGCAAGGCCAGCCGCCGGCTGCACCTGCACTTCTGGTCGAAGCCGGACGCAGTGCTGGGCGAGGAGCGCGTCGAAGCACTCCGTGTCGAGCGCACGAGGCCCGCGGAGCACGGGCTCGAGGCCACGGGCGAGTTCCGCGACATCCCGGTGCAGGCGGTCTACCGCGCGGTGGGCTACTTCTCGTCACCGCTGCCCGACGTGCCGTTCGACGACCTACGCGGCGTGATCCCCAACATCGCCGGGCGTGTGCACGACGGCTCGCGCCCGATGCCGGGCATGTATGCCACCGGCTGGATCAAGCGCGGCCCCGTCGGCCTCATCGGCCACACGAAGTCGGATGCGAAGGAGACCATCGAGCAGCTGCTCTCGGACGAGCACTCCTGGTGGAAGCCGCAGGCCTATGACGCCGAGGCCGTGCCCGCCCTGCTGGCGGAGCGCGAGGTCGCGTGGACCGACATCGCGGGCTGGATCCGGCTCGACGAGCACGAGCAGGCCCTGGGCTCGCCGCACGGCCGGGCGCGCGTGAAGGTCGTGCCGCGCGACGAGATGATCGCCGTCTCCCGCACCGAGTAGCCCCCGCACCCCTCTGCCGTAGGTCAAGGAGCGCCCGCAGGGCGCGCCAGAAGACCGGTTGCTGCGCTCCCGTAGGTTGAGGAGCGCCCGCAGGGCGCGTCACGAGACCGGTTGCCTCCCCGTAGGTCGAGGAGCGCCCGGAGGGCGCGTCACGAGACCGGTTGCAGCTACTGCAGCGCCGAGCTCAGCCGCGCAATGCTGTCGAACGCCTGCGCGACCCGCGGCCGCGCCATCCATGCCGCCAACGTGAGCTCCGTCGACTGCCGCCGGTAGGCGTCCGTGATGCCCTGCAGCTGTGCGACCATCGATGGGCCCTCAAGCAGCATCGAGACCTCGAAGTTCAGCCCGAACGAGCGCATGTCGATGTTCGACGAGCCGATCACCGAGACGCGGTCGTCGAAGGTCATGAACTTCGAGTGCAGCACGGTGGGCTTGGCGAACAGGATGATCTTCACCCCGGCGCGCAGCAGCTCCTCGTAGTAGGAGCGCTGAGCGTGATAGGTCCAGAACTGGTCGCCCACCTCGCTCGCGAACAGCTCGACCTCGATGCCCCGCAGCGCCGCCGACGTGATGGCGTAACGCATCGCCTCGTCGGGTACGAAGTAGGGGCTCACGATCGTGATGCGCTGCTCGGCCGCGTGCACGAGCTCCAAGAAGATGCGCAGGTTCACCTCGCCCTCGAACCCGGGCCCGGACGGGATGACGGATGCGTTGAGGTCGCCCCCGGGCGCCTCGGTCTCGCTGGCGAGCTCAACGAGCTCGTTCGACTCCGCCCACCAGTCCGACCAGAAGAGCGCGTCGAGCGCAACGACCGTCGGGCCGGTGAGCTCGACCCAGGCGTCGCGCCACTGCAGGCCGCGTCGGATGTTCTTGCGCAGCAAGTACGACGGATCGATGAGGTTCAGCGACCCCGTGAAGCCAACCGCGCCGTCGACCACCACCAGCTTGCGGTGGTTGCGCAGATCCGGCCGCTGCCACTGCCGCCGCAACGGGCGCAGCGGCAGCATGTCGCGCCACTCGGCCCCCATCGCCTCCAGCCGGGCGATGGTCTCCTTGCGGCGCGGGTATCGGATGCTCGTCAGGTGATCGACGAGCACCCGAACGATGACGCCGCGCCCCCTTGCGCGCTCCAGTGCGCCGAAGAAGACCTCCGTGCGCTCGGAGGCGACGAGCAGGTAGAACTCGATGTGCACGAAGTGCTCGGCCTCATCGATGTGCCGCGCCATCGCCTCCAGCTGCGCATCGAACTCGCCCCAGACGACGCCGCTGACGGGGCCGACGTGCGGCATCGAGGAGAGCTCGCGGTTGAGCTGCACGACACCGGCGAGCCAGCTCGGCCGGCCTGGGAACGCCTCGGCATCAGCGACTTCGAGCGTCGTCTCGCCGATCAGCTTCTGGATCGCCGCCATCTTGTTGCGGCGGCTCTTCGGCAGCCGGTTGTTGCCGAGCAGCGCGAAGATGATCCAGCCCGCGATCGGCTGGATCATGATGATCAGCAGCCACGCGATCGCTGATGCGGGCTTGCGGTTGTACGGCACCGTCACGAGGGCCAGCAGCCGCAGGCCCACGTCGACCACCACGTAGAGCCACGTGAGCGCTTGAGTGAGCGTCAGCTCCACTGCATCTGCTTCGCGCAGGTCACCGTCGCTCGGCCTAGCGGAAGTTGAGGAACTGGAGGTCGATCTCGAAGTCGCCGCCCTTGAGCAGCTTGATCGCCGTCTGCAGATCGTCGCGGCTCTTGGAGCTCACGCGCACCTCGTCGCCCTGGATCTGCGCCTTGACCGACTTCGGGCCCTCCTCGCGCAGCAGCTTCGTGACCTTCTTGGCGTTCTCGGTGGAGATGCCGTCCTTCAGCGCGATCTCGATGCGGAACTCCTTGCCGGAGGGGTAGGGGTCGCCCTGCTCGAGCATCTTCAGTTCGATGCCGCGCTTGATGAACTTCGACTGCACGACGTCGAGCACGGCCTTCACGCGCTCCTCGGAGGTCGCCTTCAGCAGCACCTTCTCGCCGCTCCAGGCGACGTCTGCGCCGACGCCCTTGAAGTCGTAGCGCTGCTCGACCTCCTTGCGCGCCTGATTGACGGCGTTCTCCGCCTCCATCTTGTCGACCTTGCTGACCACATCGAAACTCGAGTCCATACAGTCGACATTACCGCTGGCGCTTCGTATGTGAGACCGTCACTTGGGACCTCGCTGTGCGTCGAGCTGCAATACCCGGCGCACGCCCCACGCGTGGTCTCGCTACGGCTGAATGAGAACCGCGTAGCTCGCCAACACGGAGTTGAACTTCGAAGGCGAAGACGGGCTCACCACGTCCCATTCCGCCTGCACCACAAGATAGAGCGGCGCGGATCGCTCGATCTGAGCGGGAATGCGCATCGTTATCTGGTCACCCGTGGCGTCGTAGCCGCACCCGCCGTCCATCCCCAGCTGGCAGTCAGCGTACGTCTGCTCGTCGACGTCCGGTATTCCGTCCTCGTCTACTTCGGAAGAACCTGCGAAAAATACGGATCGTGGCGGGAACGAGGTCGTTAGCGTAACGAAATCGGCTTCCGGCACTTCGTGCCATACCACCTCTTCGGGTGCGCGCGTCGGAGCCGCGGTCCGCGTGGACATCACGAGGAAAGGTGCAACCGCAACTCCGGCGACCTGCAAATTTGGCACCTCCTCTAGATCGGCTTCGGTCGGAAGAGTGGATGCATCAATGCTGACCTCCCGCGACTCAGCGGATGGCGGTTCAGTTGGGGAGGACCCTGCAGTGGGCTCGGAGCTGACCTGCGTTTCGTCAGGATTGAGACCGCATCCACCTACAGAACAGATCACGATGCCTCCAACAACCGTTGCCAGAACTCGCTTCCGCCAAGCCCTTAACGGCACTCGGCGTACCCGTAAGTGTCGCGGTACGTGACACCCTTGTAGCCGTTCGTGAACTGTGCATGGAACCGACCGAAGGAGCGGTAGCGCTCATAGCTCCCGCTGTGGCACCGGAACGCGAGGTTGATCCCCATGTGCGCCGAGGATGAGACGTCGGCCACGGCGACCTGCATGAGCCAGCCGTACCACATTTGACGGTAAGTCGCCCCCGCCAACGAGTGGAACACAGGGGGCACCGGGCACTTGCCACGCATATGAGTGTTGACGCGACGATTGATCGTTGACGAGCGGTGGGGTCGGTCCTGAATTGCACTGCAGTAGATCGCATATCGCGGACCCTTAGCAGCCGTCGCAACTGTAGGGTCGACCGGGCCGGTGCTCGACGTCGAGTCGTAGGGGCTCACCATCGGCAAGGGGTCGGTCTGCATCATCTCCTCAGAGATGGCATAGGACTCCGTGGAATTGATCGACCACTCATCAGGGAGCTGAGTGCCAGGTTCGGTGTTCACAAAGGCCTGCATTTCTGCCGCTGTCAGAGCCGGAAGGACCTCATCAGGCGCTGGCTCGGCGGCTACTTGCGCCTGAGCACGAGAAAGGTCGGCGTAGGGAACATTGCCACCCGGGGGATCAGCCGCAATTGCGGGGGATGCAATAACAGACAAGGCAGCACAGATGGCAATGCTGCTAAGCGCTGCGCCGTGGGATCGCTTCATAGGCAGATGATGACGTTCTCGCGCACCTCCAACATCCAGTGTTACTCGATCGTTATCAAATGCTGAGGGTTGCGCACGACGGGCCTCGCCAGGTTGTGGCCGACGCTCGATGCGACCGACCGAAACGTGCTGCTGCGGCCGCTGATCGACCACGTCCTGGTGCCGCCGAGCTCGCGCGAGACACGGCACTCGCGGACCTTCCAGGTCGTGCCGCGCTGGGAGGCCTAAGCCTCGGTCGAATGTGTCGACCGTTTGGATGCGACGTTGTCGAACGAGGAATCTGCCATGGCCCGATCCTACGCATTGTTCCGGTCGCCCGGCCTCGCACAACGCAAGCCCGGCAGTCTCGGCAAGCGGCACAGCCGGGCGATCCGGGCAGCGAGCCGCAGGGTCGGGGATCGGAGCTTGCGTTGTGCGGCGGCCGGCCGCCAAGGACGAAGCCCCGTGGTGCGGCGGCCGGCCGCCAACGACGAAGCCCCGTCGCGCGGACGGGGCTTCGGAGCGTGGCGAGTGAGGGATTCGAACCCCCGAATGCTGAGCAGTCTGATTTACAGTCAGATCCCTTTGGCCGCTTGGGTAACTCGCCGTGGCCGATCACGGCCGCCGTCCAGCATACATGTCGGCAACGCCGCGCGACGACCGCGCAGAGGGCGTTGCGACGGGGATAGATTCGACAGATGCACGAGCTCCACGACCTGCTCCGCAGCGCTGCCGTTGATGCGGCGGCGCTCGCGAAGCGCCGCCGCGCTGAGGGAGTCACGATCGCCGCCAGCAAGTCAAGCCTCGAGGACATCGTCACCGATGCCGACCGCGAGGTCGAGCGGCTGATCGTGGACCGCATCCGCGCTGCCCGACCCGACGACGGCATCCTCGGCGAGGAGGGGACGAGCGTTGCAGGCACCTCGGGTCTCACCTGGGTCATCGACCCGATCGACGGCACGGTCAACTACCTCTACGACATTCCCGCCTATGCGGTGTCGATCGCGCTCGTCGAGGGTGACCCCGACCCGACGACGTGGCGAGCCGTCTCCGCCGCGGTCGTGAACGCGGCCACCGGCACGGTCTTCGAGGCGCAGCGCGGTGGCGGAGCGAAGCAGGACGGTCGCGCGATCAGGGTGGCGGATGCGGTGCCCGCCGGGATCGCGCTCGTCGGCACCGGCTTCGGATACGACGCGGAGCGCCGCGTGCGGCAGGCCGCCGTGGTGCAGGGGCTCATCGGGTCGGTGCGCGATATCCGCAGGATCGGCGCCGCAGCGCTCGACCTCGCGTCGGTCGCGAACGGCAGCCTGAACGCCTACTTCGAGCGCGGTCTGCAGCCGTGGGACATGGCTGCCGGTGCACTGATCGTGGAGGAGGCGGGCGGCGTCGTGCGCGGCTGGGACGGTGCTCCCGCGAGCGGCCACTTCCTGATCGCGGCGGCTCCCGCACTCGCCGACGAGCTGATGGCTCTGCTCGCGCCGCTGCGCCCGACCGAGGTCTGACCCTTGCCACACCGTTACCGATCCGTTATATTTGGTGGTCGGACAAGGCGATGCGCGTGCCCTCGGCATGCCGTTGCACCCGAGCATCGGTCCATGCGACGATCGGTGCCGGTCGATCCCTCGGATTGGCGCGAGAGCGCGATCCGACCGTGACCCCCAATTCCTGAGGACGGCAACAGCGTGACGTATCCCACCCGACGAGCACTCCGCTCGTCTGCTGTGGACGCTGCGCGAACCGACGCGACGCAGCCGACCCGCCGCGCATTGCGCGAGCAGGAGCGGGCCGCCGAGGCCATCGCGATGACGGCGAGCGAGGCCCGCGCGGTTGAGCGCGTGACGGTCGTCGAGGGTGCTGCGACCCTGTACGTCAGCCGCCGAGCGCTGCGCGAGGCCGCGACCCGCGTTGCCCGTGACCTCTCGGTCACGATCGCCGAGCCGACCTACACGGCGCCCATCATCACCGTGGATGCGCCGTCGCTGGGCAACGGAGGCGAGGCAGTGCCCGGCGTGCGTCCCGCACGGCCGCTCGCCCCGCGCGTCATCCGCCGGGCTTCGATTGCGCCGCCGCCGCAGCCGAAGCCAGGGCGAGGGCGCCGCGTGGCGCAGAAGCTCTCGGCAGGCGGGGCGCTGCTGTTCATCGGCTCGCTGGTCGTCGTCACCTCGCTGCCCGCGCAGGCGGTCCAGCCCGGTGCCGGGATTGATCCAGAGGTCGCGCAGATCCATGACGACGCGCAGACGCTCGACAGCGTCTCCGCCGAGTCCACCACCTACTTCGCGCGCGACGACGTGACGGTCAACGACCAGATGGCTGTCGCGCGGATGTCGGCCGGCGAGCGTGCCGCCTATCAGGCGGTCGCCGATGGGGAGCCCGTGGGTCGCTCCTATACGGGCGACCCCGCGTTCCCGCAGGTCTGGAGCATGCTCAAGACCGGGTTCGTGCAGACGCCGTTCCCGACCATGGATCAGGTGGCGCTCTCGAGCCAGTTCGGCTATCGGCCGGGCGGGTTCCATGGCGGCAGTGATCTGACGCCTGGCCTCGGCACCGAGATCCGTCCGATCGCCAACGGCGTCGTCTCCGCTGTATGGCAGGGCAACAACCCTGGCGGCGGCGGCTACGCGGTCTTCATCGACCACAACATCGATGGCGAGTTCGTGCAGTCCTGGTACGCGCACATGATGCCCGGCACGATCAACGTCGAGGTCGGCCAGGTCGTCGACATCACCGACGTTGTCGGTCAGGTCGGCAGCTCCGGCCGCTCGACCGGCCCGCACCTGCACCTTGAGCTCAAGAACGCCGACTACGTCTCGTTCGACCCGATGCTGTGGCTGCAGACGCGCGAGATGAACCTGGAGCACCGCTAAGCGGCACCCCAGGCGCATCAGTGACGCTACGCGCCGGTCCTGACCCAGACGACCTCATCGGCCGCGAGCGACGCCGAATCGAGCGGCGACGATGTCAGCAGGATCTCGCCGCGCGGCACGTCGACCGCGTCGTGGCCGAGGTTCGCGACGACCGTGACCGAGCCGTTCCGGAACGACAGCGCGGTCGGGCCCACGTCGATCCACTCCAGCGTGCCGGTGCCCAGCGAGAGCTCCTGGCGCAGTCGCAGCGCCAGACGGTACAGCTCGAGCGTCGAGCCCGCGACGCCATCCTGCGCATCGCGCGCGAGCGCAGCCCACTCGGGCGGCTGCGGCAGCCAGCTATCGCCGCTGGCGTTGAAGCCGTAGGCGGGTGCCGCGGCCTCCCACGGGATCGGCACGCGGCATCCGTCTCGACCCCACAGCGCTCCCTGCGTGCGGGCGAAGGTGGGATCCTGCCGCTGATGGTCCTCGATCGCCGTGACCTCCGGCAGGCCCAGCTCCTCGCCCTGGTAGATGTAGGCGCTGCCGGGGAGGGCCAGCATGAGCATCGTGGCGGCGCGGCCGCGGCGCAGCGACACCGTCGGGTCGGCCTTCGACTCGGAGGTCGCACCGATGCCGGCGCCGTGGGTCGGCGGCGGCACCAGGGCGAGACGCGTGCGGTGGCGGATCGTGTCGTGGTTCGAGAGCACCCACGTCGGAGGAGCGCCGACGGCCCCGAACGCCTCGATCGACTCGTCGATCACGGTGCGCAGTCGCTGCGCGTCCCACGGGGTCTCGAGGTAGACGAAGTTGAAGGCCTGGTGCATCTCGTCGGGGCGCACGAAGCGCGCCATCTTCTCGAGCGGCTGCACCCAGGCCTCGGCGCACAGGACGCGGTCGCCCTCGTACTCCTCCAGCACCAGGTGCCAGCGGCGGTAGATCTCATGCACGTGCTCCTGGCCGAAGTACGGCGAGTCCATCGATCCGGCGGCGAGCAGCTCCTCGTCGACATCCGGCAGGCCGGGAGCCTTCGCGTTGCCGTGCGCCACGTCGACGCGGAAGCCGTCGACGCCGCGGTCGAGCCAGAAGCGCAGCACGTCGACGAACATGTCGCCGACTGCGGGGTGGTTCCAGTCGAAGTCGGGCTGCGAGGAGTCGAACAGGTGCAGGTACCACTGTCCGTCGGGCACGCGCGTCCACGCCGGTCCGCCGAAGACGCTCTGCCAGTTGTTCGGCGGCAGCTCGCCTGACTCGCCCTTGCCGTCCCGGAAGATGTAGCGGGAGCGAGCCTCGCTGCCGGGGGCCGCGGCGAGCGCCTCCTGGAACCAGACGTGCTCGCTGGAGGAGTGGTTCGGCACCAGGTCGACGATCACCCGCAGGCCGAGCCCGTGGGCCGTCTCGAGCATGCGGTCGAAATCGTCGAGGGTGCCGAAGATCGGATCGACGTCGCGGTAGTCGGCGACGTCGTAGCCGGCGTCCTTCTGCGGGGAGCGGTAGAACGGGCTCAGCCAGATGGCGTCGACGCCGAGCTCGGCCACCTGCGGCAGGCGGGAGGCGATGCCCTGCAGGTCGCCGACGCCGTCGCCGGAGGCATCCGCGAAGGAGCGGGGATAGATCTGGTAGATCACGGCAGAGCGCCACCACTCGGCACCGGCAGTGCTGGAGTCCTGGGGTGCGACGGGCTGCGTCGAAAGATCAGTCATGCCACCAGGCTATGCGGATGCGCTGGGTCACGCATGGACGTTCGTCGGCGAGCGGCCGAGAGGCCGCGTACGACGCTGCGCGGGAGGGGCGCAATGGTCACGATTTGCGAACGATCGGCGACAGAGGCCCGAGTCGTGTTGCGATTCACAGGGCGCGGCGACAGCATTAGCCGGGCCCTGCTCTCGGCGACCGTCGGGAGAGGTGCCCCCACAGCTGAAGGAAGGCACCGTGAAGCACAGCAGTTTCATGAAGGTGGCAGGAGTCGGCGCACTCGCGCTGACGCTCGCTGCTTGCTCCGGGGGCGGTACGCCCGCCCCGTCGAGCTCGGGCGAGAGCGCGGCCCCGCAGGGCGGCGACCTCGTCATCTGGATGGACGAGAACCGCGCGACGGCGCTCGAGGGTGTCATCGCGACCTTCGAGGAGGAGACCGGCACGGCCGTCGACCTGGTCGTCAAGGACTTCGGAACGATCCGCGACGACCTGACCACCCAGGCGCCCTCCGGTGAGGGCCCGGACGTGGTCGTCGGCGCTCACGACTGGATCGGGAAGCTCGTGCAGAACGGCGTCATCGCGCCGGTCGAGCTCGGCGAGCTCGCTGGCGATTTCGAAGACGTGTCGATTGAGGCCATGACCTACGAGGGATCCGTCTACGGGGTGCCGGTCTCAATCGAGAACATCGCTCTGGTGCGCAACACCGCGCTGGCGCCCGACGCGCCCGCCAGCTGGGACGAACTGGTCTCGACCGGTCAGGCGGCCGTGGAGTCGGGCGACGCGGAGTTCCCGCTGCTCGTCGGGATCGACCCCAACAATGCCGACCCGTACCACCTGTACCCGATGCAGGCCTCCTTCGGCGGCCCGGTCTTCGGCATGAACGACGACGGCTCCTACAACCCCGACGACCTGCAGCTCGGCAACGAGGGCAACGTCGAGTTCGCGGGTGCGCTCGCGCAGTGGGGTGCTGACGGCATCATCAACCTCAACATCTCGCAGGACATCGCCAAGGAGCAGTTCGCCAGCGGTGCCTCGCCGTACACGATCACCGGTCCCTGGAACCTCTCGACCTTCCAGGACGCGGGTGTGGAGTACGCGGTCAGCGAGATCCCGTCGGCCGGTGGGCTGCCCGCCACGCCCTTCGTCGGCGTGCAGGGCTTCATGGTGTCGCAGTACGCGAACAACCCGATCGTCGCCGCGCAGTTCCTGACCGACTACATCGCCGGCGAGACGGCGCAGACCGCGATCTTCGAGTCGGGTCAGCGCGCTCCCGCGCTCTCGTCCGCCTTCGAGGCGGCGCAGTCGAACGAGGATGTCGCGGCATACGGCGAGGTCGGCGCTGCCGGCGTGCCGATGCCCAACATCCCCGAGATGGACGCGCTCTGGGCTGACTGGGGCACCACCGAGGCACAGATCATCGCCGGCGACGGCGACCCGGCAGAGCTCTGGACGTCGATGGCCGACAAGATCCAGGGCACGCTCGAGGACTGAGTCCTCGTTGTGGCGGCCGACTCCTCTCGGGAGCCGGCCGCCGCAGCACCTGAAACGCACTACCGCTGACCTGCGTCGCAGGCAGTGCTGTCCGTCGGCGAGGAGCCCGAGTGACGACGACGTCCGCCCCTGCACGCAGGGCCCCGAAGCGCGGCATCATGCATCAGCCGCCCAGCGCGCGAGCGATGCTCGCGAAGATCGCGATGCTCGCGATCGTCGACGCGGTCGCCGTGTTCGCGATGACCATCCTGTTCTTCCAGGAGAGCTGGCTCGTCCTCGGCATCCTGGTGCTGACGACGCTGCTGGTCAACATCATCTACCTCTCGCCGGGGATGCTCCCGGCCAAGTATCTGACCCCCGGCCTCGTGTTCCTGGCCGTGTTCCAGATCTTCGTCGTGCTCTATTCCTGCTACATCGCGTTCACGAACTACGGAGACGGACACAACTCCACCAAGGACGACGCGATCGCCGCGCTCGTGTCGCAGAACACGGAGCGCATCGAGGGTTCGCCGGTCTATCAGGTGCAGATGGTCGAGGCTCCCGGGGGTCTGGGACTGCTCGCGACCGCGCCCGACGGCACCGTGCTCATCGGCACCGCCGATGATGCGCTCGAGCCTGCCGACCCCGCCGCGGTGACGATGGAGGGTGCGCGCGCGACCGCGCTCGAGGGCTGGACGAGCCTGTCGACGCAGGACATCCTGCAGCGCCAGCAGGAGATCACCGCGCTGCAGGTGCCGCTCGACGACGAGCTCTCGAACGGCTTTCTGCGCACGACAAACGCTGTGCAGGCGTTCGTGTTCCAATCGAATTTCGTCTACGACGCTGCTGCCGACACCATGACCGACACGTCGACCGACACGGTCTACCGAGACCTCGGCAACGGACAGTTCGAGACCGAGGACGGGCAGGCGCTCGGCACCGGCTGGCAGATCCTGGTCGGCTTCGAGAACTTCCTGTACCCGTTCCAGAACCCGAAGTACGGCGAGGCACTGCTCGGCGTGACGCTGTGGACGTTCTCGTTCGCGATCCTGTCGGTCGCGGTGACCTTCGTGCTCGGGCTGTTCCTCGCCCTGACGCTGAACGATCCGCGCATGCGCTCGCGCAAGGTCTACCGGGTGCTCTCGATCCTCCCGTACGCCTTCCCCTCCTTCCTCTCCGCGCTCGTGTGGCTCGGACTGCTGAACACGGAGTTCGGGTTCGTCAACGAGGTGCTCTTCGGCTCCGCAGACATCCCGTGGCTCACCGAGCCGTGGCTCGCGAAGTTCTCGGTGCTGCTCGTCAACGTCTGGCTCGGCTTCCCGTACATGTTCCTCATCTGCATGGGTGCGCTGCAGTCGATCCCCGAGGAGCTCACGGAAGCGGCCACGGTCGACGGCGCCAGCGGCTGGCAGGTGTTCAGCAGCATCAAGTTCCCGCTGCTGCTGGTGTCGACCGCGCCGTTGCTGATCTCGTCGTTCGCCTTCAACTTCAACAACTTCAACACCATCTACCTGCTGACGCGCGGCGGGCCGCGCATGGCCGGCGTGGAGGAGAACGTCGGCCACACCGACCTGCTCATCACCCTGGTCTACAAGACCGCGTTCGAGGCGGGCACGCGTGACTACGGCCTCGCATCGGCGCTGTCGATCATCATCTTCCTGATCGTGGCGACCGTGTCGTTCGTCGCATTCTCGCGGACCAAGGCGCTAGAGGAGCTCAACTGATGAGCACAGAGATCGACCCGGTGGCGCGCGACGGCGAGAGCGCGGAGCGCCGACGGCCTGCCCCGCAGCCGCGCATGCGGTTCGGCAAGTGGCTGCGCGTGCTCGGCTGGCGGCATCTCGTCGGCATCGCGATCGTGATCTTCGCGACCTTCCCGCTCATCTACGTGCTGAGCGCATCGTTCAACCCCACCGGCACCCTGACCGGCTCCAACCAGCTGTTCCGCTCGTTCTCGATCGACAACTACGTGCAGCTGCTCAGTGACACCCGTCGACCCTACGCGGCGTGGTTCGGCAACACCCTGATCGTCGGCATCGTGACGTCGCTCGGCACGGTGCTGCTGGGTGCGCTCGCGGCCTACGCCTTCTCGCGCATGCGCTTCACGGGCAGGCGCCAGGGACTGTTCGGGCTGATCCTGGTGCAGATGTTCCCGCAGCTGCTCGCGGTCGTGGCGATCTACGCGCTGATGCGCGGCATCAGCCAGGTCTTCCCTGCGATCGGCCTCGACACCCTCATCGGCCTCATCATGGTCTATCTGGGCGGGGCGCTGGGCGTGAACACCTACCTGATGTATGGCTTCTTCAACACCGTGCCCGCCTCCATCGACGAGGCCGCGAAGATCGACGGCGCCGGTCACGCCCGCATCTTCTTCACCATCATCCTGCCGCTGGTCGCGCCCATCCTCGCCGTCATCGGCCTGCTGTCGTTCATCGGCACCACGAACGACTTCCTGCTCGCCTCGGTGATCCTCAACAGTCCCGACAAGCTCACGCTCGCGGTCGGGCTGTTCCGCTACGTCTCCGAGGAGACGAACACGAACTACCCGGTGTTCGCCGCCGGTGCGGTGCTCGCCGCCATTCCCGTGATGGCGCTATTCCTGTGGCTGCAGAAGTACATCGTGAGCGGCCTCACCGCGGGCGCGGTGAAGTAACCGACTGCCGCACCGGTTGCGGCTGTGGCAAGGTGAGTCCGTCACCGTCCGCGTCGTCGCCCCGGAGGAAGCCGCCATGCCCGTCACCAAGGCCCCCATCGACCGCGGTCGGTTCTCGAACAAGACCGTCTTCATCCTGGCCGCCATCGGTTCCGCGGTCGGCCTCGGCAACATCTGGCGCTTCCCGTACGTCGCGTACGAGGGTGGTGGCGGCGCGTTCATCCTGCCGTACCTGATCGCGCTGCTGGTCGCGGGCATCCCGCTGCTGCTGCTCGACTACGCGATCGGGCACTCCCAGCGCGGCTCCGCGCCGCTGTCGTTCGCGCGCCTGTCGCGCAGGCTCGAGTTCATCGGCTGGTGGCAGGTGACGATCTGCGTCGTCATCGCCGTCTACTACGCCGCGATCCTCGCCTGGTCGACGCAGTACGTCGGCTTCTCGTTCACACAGGCCTGGGGCGACGACCCCGAGGCCTTCTTCTTCACTGACTTCCTGCAGGTGGCCGACAACGAGGCGACGCTGCAGTTCGTGCCCGCCGTGCTCATCCCGATGCTCATCATCTGGGCCCTCACGATCGTCATCATGGCGCTGGGTGTGCAGAAGGGCATCGGCGCCACCGCGGTGATCTTCATCCCCGTGCTGCTGATCGCCTTCGGCGCGCTCGTCGTGCAGGCGCTCTCATTGCCGGGTGCCCTCACCGGGCTGCAGACGCTGTTCGAGCCGAACTGGGCGGCGCTGCTCGAGCCCGCCGTCTGGGCGAGCGCCTTCGGCCAGATCTTCTTCTCGCTGTCGGTCGGCTTCGGCATCATGATCACCTACGCCTCCTACGTCGGCAGGAAGACCGACATGACCGGATCCGGCTTCGTCGTCGGCTTCGCGAACTCGGGCTTCGAGCTGCTCGCCGGCATCGGCGTGTTCAGCGCGCTCGGCTTCCTCGCGCAGTCCACGGGCCTCGGCGTCGCGGACGTCGTCGCCGACGGCATCGGCCTCGCGTTCGTCGCCTTCCCGGCGATCATCTCCCAGGCACCGCTGGGGGCGCTGCTGGGGGTGCTCTTCTTCACCTCGCTGGTGCTCGCCGGCTTCACCTCGCTCGTGAGCATCCTCGAGGTCGTGATCTCGGCCGTGCGCGACAAGCTCGAGCTCGGACGCATCACGGCGACGCTCGTCGTCACCGTGCCCATGGCGACCGTGAGCATCCTGCTGTTCTCGACCACGAGCGGCGTGCTCGTGCTCGACATCGCCGACTACTTCATCAACCGCTTCGGCATCCTGCTCGTGGCGCTCGTCGCGATGCTCGCGGTCGCGTGGGCCGTGCGACGCGTGCCGTCGCTCGCGGCGCACATGAACCGCTACGGATCCGTCAGGCTCGGGCGGTGGTGGGTCGCGCTCGTGATGGTCATCACGCCGCTTGCGATCGCGTTCATCCTCGTGCTCGAGGTGGGCGCCGCGATCGCGACGCCCTACGAGGGCTACCCTGCGTGGATGCTGGGCGTGTTCGGCTGGGGCGTCGCCGGCGCAGCGCTCGTAGCGGCAGTCCTGCTCTCGATCCCCAAGTGGAAGACCGCGACGCCGCTCGAGGCGCCCGAGCATGACGAGGAGGTGATCCGATGACCATCGGAGCCATCGTGATGATGACGATCAGCATCGTCGTCCTATGGGGCGGCCTCACGGCCGCGATCATCAACATCGTCCGGTTCAAGGGCCCGGAGCCGGCCGACTCGATGCGAGACCTGTGACCGCGATGACCTAGCGTGGTCTGGTGCTCCAACCCCACCACGACGGCTCATCCCTGCACGTCTCGACGCTGACGCCCGCCATGGGCCAGATCGTCACGGTGCGACTGCGCGTGCCCGTCTCGCACGACACGCCGCTCGAGGTGCTCGTGCGCTCCAACCCCGATCGCGAGCCGTTCTTCAACAAGGCGGTGCACGTGGGCACCGCTGGCGCGTACGACTGGTGGGAGGCCGAGATCCGGGTGGTGAATCCCGTGCATCGCTATCGCTGGCTCGTGCACTACGCCTCCGGCCACACCGACTGGATCAACCAGGAGGGCGTGCACCCGATCGAGACCCGCGACGATGCCGACTTCGCGCTCGTCGCTCACCCGGCGCCGCCCGCCTGGGCGACGGATGCGGTGCTCTACCAGGTGTTCCCCGACCGGTTCGCGCGCTCCGAGCAGGCGGCGCAGCACCCGACGCCCGAGTGGGCGCAGGCGGCCAACTGGGACGAGCCGGTGATCGGCTCGGGCCCGGGTGTCTCCACCCAGCTCTACGGCGGCGACCTGCCGGGCGTTGAGGAGCACCTCGACCACCTCGTCGAGCTGGGCGCCACCGTCCTCTACCTCACGCCGGTCTTCCCCGGCGCTTCGAACCATCGCTACGATGCGTCCACGTTCGACGTCGTCGATCCGCTGCTGGGCGGCGACGAGGCGCTCATCTCGCTCGTCGAGGCCGCGCACGCGCGCGGGCTCAAGGTGATGGGAGACCTCACCAGCAACCACACCGGTGACACGCACGCCTGGTTCCAGGCTGCGCAGGCCGACGAGGAGGCTCCCGAGCGCGCGTTCTACTACTTCCACGAGGAAGGCACCTACGCCTCGTGGCTCGGGCACGGCTCGCTGCCGAAGCTGAACTGGAACTCGCAGGAGCTGCGCGACCGCTTCATCGAGGGCCCGGACTCCGTGGTCGGCACGTGGCTGCGGCCGCCCTACTCGTTCGACGGCTGGCGCATCGACGTGGCCAACATGACCGGTCGCTACGAGACCGACGACCTGAACGCCGAGGTGCGGCAGATCATCCGCAGGACGATGATCGACATCAACCCCGACACGCTGCTGCTGGGGGAGTCCACCAACGACGCGACCGACGACTTCCAGGGCGATGCTTGGCACGGCGCGATGACTTACGCGAACTTCACGCGCCCGGTGTGGGGCTGGCTGTCGGTGCCCGGATCCGCCGCGTTCGGCGGCCTCGGCATGGCCCGCTCGGTCATTCCCTCCTACACGGGTGTCGATGTGCACGCGCAGCACCAGCGCTTCATCGCCGGCATCCCGTGGCGCACGCGGCTGCACAACATGAACGCGCTCGACACGCACGACACCCCGCGGTTCGCCACCAACGCGCTGCCCGGCGCCGTGCCGGTCGCGCTCGGCATGGCGGTGTCGATGCCGGGCATCCCCGTGATCTGGTCGGGCGACGAGCTCGGCCTCACTGGCGTGAACGGCGAGGACTCCCGCACCCCCATGCCGTGGGACACCATCGACGAGCACGCCGACTCCATCGCGCTGCACAAAGAGCTGCTGGCGCTTCGCAGCGAGCAGCCGGCGCTGCGCGGCGGCGGGATGCGGTGGCTGCACGTGGGCGAGGAGGCGCTGGTCTGGATCCGTGAGACGGCTGATTCGAGCGTGCTGTGCGTGGCCGCGCGCGGCTTCTACGATGTCGTGATCGAGGAGGGCGACGTCGGGCTCGCGGGGGAGCCCGCGCGGCTGTTCGGCGACGGCGGTGTCAGCGTCTTCGGTGACAGCGGACTGCGCCTGACCGGCGCTGGGCCCGGATTCGCGGCCTGGGGCATGCCAGGGGTCGCGCTGCCGTACACCGATGGCGACGAAGAGCAGGCGCAGCGCGAGATGCTCGACGAGAACGCGGCGCAGGATGCCGCGCTCGCGCACGGCGAGGCCGCCGAGCCGACGCTCACCGCCGCCTGGAGCAAGGACACCCTGGAGGAGTAACGGGGCCCTCCGTAGGTCGAGGAGGGGCCGTGGGCCCCGTCACCCTCCGTAGGTCGAGGAGGGGCCGGAGGCCCCGTCTCGAGACCGGGCTGTCGCCGCCTGCGATCTCGTGACGCGTGCGGGCTGCGCCCGCGCGCTCCTCGATCTGCGGGGTGCCGCGTTGCCCTCCGTAGGTCGAGGAGGGGCCGGAGGCCGGTCATCCCCGTAGGTCGAGGAGGGGCCGGAGGCCCCGGCTCGAGACCGGGCTGTCGCCGTGTGCGATCTCGTGACGCGTGCGGGCTGCGCCCGCCCGCTCCTCGATCTGCGGGTGCCCGGCTCGAGGCCGGGCTCGGCGCTCTACCCCGGCGGCCACCAGCCACCGAAGTAGGCCTCAAGATCGGGCGCATCATGCAGCGGCGTGATGCTCGCCGCCGAGCGCGTCTCCGTCCGCCACCCGGTCGGCGCACCCCAGCGCGCATCCCGTGCTCTCGCCCGCGACGCCCGCACGATCGCGTGCGAGCCGAACGCGATCGCACCGAGGTCGCCGTCGCCGACAGCGGCAACGGCCGCTCGCAGCCGGAGCGCAGCATCCGAGTCGACGTGCACGGGCGCGGGCACCTCGACCTCCACCCTGGTTCGGCCCTGCCAGTCGTCGACGACGCGCGGGTCGGCCTCGAGGGCCGTTCGAACGGCTGGCGGCACGACGACGCGCGCGTCGGGCAGCGCCTGCAGCAGGCTGTCGACGCACACCACGCCCGCGGCCACCGACTCGGCCGCTCGCAGCATGACGAGCACATCGGCGTTCGGGCCCAGCAGCGCGAAGGGCGCAGCGCCGGGCGCTCGGATCGACCGCATCAGACGGAGCGTCTCCTCGTTCTTCCGGGCGCGGCGGTCCGCCTCGTCGCGCCCGGCCCAATCCGGCCCGTCGTGCCACGCCACGGCGTCGGGCACGTGCGCGAAGGCTGCGCCCTGGAGCCAAGCCCGATACGCCCACTCCCAATCCTCGCCGCCGTACGCCTCGAACGATTCGTCGAAGCCGCCCACATGGTCGAACAGCCAGCGGCTGCACGCAACGACGGCGCCGATGATGAAGCGGTAGGAGCGCGCGTCGGCATCGAGGAGATCCCGTGATCGCCGATAGGCGTCGTCAAGCCATGCGGGCTCCGCGATCTCGTTGGCGGGACCCGCGAGCTCGATCGGCCGATCGTCATCCGCTAGCGCGGCGTGCCGACGGCGCCCCACCGCGACCACGTCCGGAGCGAGCGACGGCAGACGCGTGATGCGTGCGACGTAGTCGGGCTCGGGGGCGGTGTCGGCGTCCAGGAAGCAGAGGATGTCGCCGGTGCTGTGCCGCACGCCGAGGTTCCGCACGGCAGCCAGCCGGAAGCCGCGATCCTCGTGGCGCGCAAGCGTCACGTCGGCCGGGACGACCGGCGGCGTCGGCGAGCCGTCGTCCGCGACGATGATCTGCAGCAGCGCGCGAGGGTGCGTCTGGCGCCGCAGCGCCGCCAACGTGCGGTCGAGCTCTCGCTGCTGGTCGAAGTGCGCGATGATCACGGAGACCGAGCGCGGCTCGGCAGCATCCGCCGCCGCGTCCCATCGATTGCCGATGATCGGACGTCCGAACGGCGCGCTCACCAGCGGCTCCATCGCGCGAGGTACGCGATCGCGACGTCGTCGGCGTGCGGTCCGGTCTGCGCGCGATCGGACAGCCACGTCTTGGCAGGGTCCTCGAGTGCTGCGGCGATCGCATCCGAGAGCCCAGCCGGCTCGACGAGGCGCACGGTGCCCGGCCGCAGCGCTGCCATCTCCCGGAAGTAGGCATTCGTGACGGTGATGGGCCGCCGACCCGCGGCGATCCAGTCGTTCAGCGATCCGGAGGCGGAGACGTGCTGGTGCGCGACAACGGGCACGGCGACCTGCTGGGCGCGCTCGAGGAGCGCGTCGTCGGGCACGAAGCCGGTCGCGGTGAACGCGACGCCGCGGCCGGCCGAGTAGTCCTGCAGCTCGGCCAGCTCTGCCTCGTGTCCGGGGGCTGCGCGCCCGATCGCGGTCACGGCCGGCGCCTCGGGCAGCACCGCGACGGCATCGACCACCTCCCGGTGCCCCTTGCCCGGGTAGAAGAATCCGAGCACGGCCACCTCGTTCCGCGGCGTGCCGGCCGCAGGGCGCACCAGCGGCACGGCCGAGGGCAGCGGGATGACATCGATGGCCGCGTCGGTGCCCGTGCAGGCCTGCAGCAGCGATCGCTCGTGCTCGCTGTTGCAGACGATCACGTCTGCCACCTCGACCACTCGTCGGTAGGCGCGTGCGCGCCGCCGCATGCCCTCTTCACCGTCCGAGCGCTGGGGCACGTCGTGCACGGTGACGGCGACGCGCGCATCCGCCGCCAGTGCCTCGACCGCGGCAGCCGCCGACTCGGCGTCGGCGCCCCAGAGCCGGTCGGTGAAGTGGATGTGCACCCGCGGCGCGTCGGAAGCGCGCTCGATGCGCGCGAGCCGGATCTCCGGCCGAAGCGCCTGCACCGATTCGGCGAGCGCCCGGGCGCAGCGATCGACCCCGTGCTGCGGATCGCCGAAGTGCACCAGCAGCGGCAGCTGAGCCGTCACAGGCCGAGCGCCCGCATCGTCTCGGCATGCCGGTCGAGGCCCGCCTGCACGACATCCGGGTGCTCGCGATACCAGGCGAGCTGCGCGGCACGCACCTCGGCGTCGTCGACCGGCTCGCCGTCGACCAGCCAGTGCGCGCGGGGTTCGTCGGGCAGCCCGAACAGGTCGATGACGGGCTCCTCCCTGGGCGCGTGCACGCGATCGAGCATCGGGCGGCCGAGCGGCGCCGTCGCGCCGTCGAGCCCGAGCCGGTCGTGCACGCGCTCGGCCAGCACCTCCAGCACCGGGTTCCCCGGGTGATTGATCGTGCGCATGAGGGCGAACGACGGATGCGCGAAGGCGTCGGAGATCGGCACGGTGCGGTGCCGCTCCTCGCGGGATCGCAGCTCATCCAGGGAGGCATCGGCGATCGAGCGCAGCGCGGCCTGCGACGGTCGCGCGATGGTCGCCGATCCGGCGGCAGCCGCGAGCGTGCGCAGGTCGTGGTACGGGACGACGGGCGGATCGGCCGACGGATCCTGCGGTGGGCGCACGATCGCCTGCCAGGGGTAGAGCCCTGCGAAGCGGATCACGGGCACGAGCGCAGAGCGCACGCCGGGAGGAGCCGCATCGAGCATCTGGCGGGTGCCGAGGGGCATCCCGTGGTAGCCATCGCGGATCGGCTGGGCGACGATCACGTCGACCCGGCTGAGTAGTCGTTGCAGGTGCGGGATGTCGCTGGTCACGAGCTCGTGCACCGGCGGTACGCGCGAGAACCGCACGCCGGAGCCGGCGAGCGCTTGCCGCAGCGACTCCGCCTGGCAATTGCCCAGCACCACACCGCGAGGGCCGTCGGTGTCCGCCGGCGCGTAGAAGTCCGCATAGTGCTGCCGACGTGCGGCATCCTCGCCAGGCATGCGTGCTCCTCTCGGCTTTGGCACCGGGCGATGGCGCCAGGCCTGGGGTACAGGTTCAGGCTTCTCGGCAATAGTGTATGCATGCCGGTGCACCTCATCCCGAGCGTCGACGAACCACGTCCGCGCCCGTCAGCCTCGCGAGCGTCGCGGTCCCCGATCGCTGCCGAGCGCGATGCCGCCGCTGTGCGCGTCGCCGCCGTGCCGGCCCGCCATCCGTATGTTGCCGCCGTGACCGCGCATGCGGGCATCGCGGTGCACGACGAGCTCGCGCCCGACCCGCGGCACCCGGAGCGATGGTGGCCGCCCGTGATGCTCGACGCCGATTGGATCCGCGACCACGCCGCCGACTTCGATGTGCTGCACGTGCACTTCGGCATGGAGTCGCTGCCGGCGGGGCGGCTCGAGGCAGCGATCGAGGCGCTGCGGGAGTGCAACAGGCCGCTCGTGTACACCGTGCACGATGTGGAGAATCCGCAGCTCACCGACCAGGGTCGGCACCTGCGAGACCTCGACCTCCTCATCCCGCGCGCGAGCGCCGTGCTGACGCTCACGACAGCGGCTGCCGACGACGTGCGCCGCGGGTGGGGCCGGGAGGCGACCGTGCTCGCGCATCCGACGCTGCTGCCGCTCGATGCGCCTGCCCCTGCCGCTCAGGAGCGGACGCAGCGCGTGATCGGCGTGCACCTGCGAGATCTGCGCCCGAACATCGCGGCGGCTGCGGCGATCGAGGCGCTGCTGCTGGCTCTGGACGACCACTCGCTCGCAAGCGAGCGAACGGTGGGGCGCGTGCTGCTGAACGCAACCACCAGGGATGCCCCACTCGCCCGTCACCTCACGGACATGCTGCGTGAGCGACCGGATTGCGAGCTGATCGTGCGCGATCGCCCGGACGACGCCGCGCTGCTGGCCGAGATCGACGAGCTCGACGCCGCCCTGCTGCCCTACGGCCACGGCACGCACTCCGGATGGGTCGAGCTCTGCTTCGATCGTGGCGTCCCGGTCGTCGGGCCCGGCGCGCTGGCCATGGCCGGACAGCATCCGGATGCCTACTCCGGCTTCACCGAGCCGGCGGACGCCGGGCGAGCGGTGCGCGAGGCGCTCGCGGGCGGCACCCGCGCCGGGTCCGTGGCGCGTCGAACGCTCGTCGCCGATCGGGCACCAGCGCGGCACGCTGAGCGCGCCGCGATCGCCGACGCGCATGCGACGCTCTACCGCTCGCTCGTCGTCGGTGCGGGAGCGGCCGAGTGACCCGGCTCGCTCGCGCGGAACGGCTCCGCATCCTCGTCATCGCACCGTCCCGGCACCTGATCCGCCAGCCCCATCCCGGCGGCTTGGAGGCGGCGGTCTGGGATCGTGTGCGCTCGCTGCGCGCGCTCGGGCATGAGGTCACGCTCATCGCGGCGCGCGGCTCGGACTTCCTCGACCGCACGCCCGAGCGCATGCTGCTGCCCGGTGTCGTCTGGGGCGGCGCGCGGACGTCGGACGAGGCCTACCCCGATGGCTACCTCGATCAGGTCTCGAGCGTGCTGGGCGGTGTCGTCGACCACCTGATCGCGAATCCGGACGCCTTCGACCTGATCGACAACCACAGCCTGCACCCGACGCCGATCGAGCGCTCCGCCGATCACGGCATCCCGATGCTCACGACACTGCACACGCCGCCGCTGCCAGAGCTCGTCGCGGCCGCCGTCGTCGCCGGCGCAGCCCACTCGTTCGTGGCCGTGAGCAGCCACACGGCGAGCGAGTGGCGAGCGTTCGGCGTGGATTCGACCGTGCTGCCGAACGTCGTCGACCCCGGGGCGTGGCCGCTCGGGCCTGGTGGGCAGGATCTGGTGTGGTTCGGTCGCCTCGTACCGGAGAAGGGCGCGCACCTGGCCATCGATGCGGCACGCATGCTCGCACGCAAGATCACCGTGCTCGGCCGGGTCGGTGACGTGCAGTACTTCGACGAGGCGGTCGCTCCGCGCCTCGGCGCCGACGTGCGCCACCTCGGCCCGCTGCGTCGCCGCCGCCTGGCGCAGGTCGTGGGCAGCAGCGGATGCGCGCTCGTGACGCCCTGCTGGGACGAGCCCTTCGGGATGGTGGTGGCAGAGGCGCTCACGACCGGCACCCCGGTGGCCGCGTTCGACCGCGGCGGCATCTCGGAGGTCGTCCGAGGGCTCCCCGGCGCCCGACTCGTGCCGCCCGGTGACACAGCGGCCCTGGCTGCCGCCGCATCCGCCCTGCTGCAGACCACGCCCGCCGAGCGCCAGACGATCCGCCAGCACGCGATCGAGCGCTTCTCCCCGCAGCGGTGGCTGCCGCGGCTCGACGCGCTCTACCGTCAGCAGGTGTCGCGCCCTGTCGTCTCCCTCGACCGCGTGCCGGCGGAGCCGTGACCGAGATCGGTTGGTACATCCACCACCACGGGCTCGGGCACCTCGCCCGCTTCCGCGCGATCCGACCGAACGTGCAGGCATCCGTCGTCGTCTGCAGCTCGTTGCCGCGGCCCGCTGCGCTGCCGCCCGACACGACCTGGGTCGAGCTGCCGAGGGACGACGGGGATGAGGGTCGGGGCAACCCGGCGCACGCGGATCCCTCGGCTGCCGGCGCACTCCACTGGGCGCCGATCGGCCATCGCGGCCACGCGACGCGGATGTCGACGATGGCGGCGCTCGCGCCTCGGCTCGACGCGTTCGTCGTCGACGTGTCCGTCGAGGTCACGCTGCTGGCCCGGCTGCTGGGCCGCCGGGTGGTGCTGGTGGCGCAGCCGGGCGACCGGCGCGATGAGCCACACCTGCTCGGCCGACGCCTCGCAGGCGCCGTGCTCGCACCCTGGCCCGCCGCGGCGGCGTCATCCGCGACTGAGGCAGGGCTCGAGCATGTCGGCGGCATCTCGCGGCACGCATCTCGCGCACGCAGCGCCGATCGGCGGCCGGGGACGGTGCTCGCGCTCGGCGGCGGTGGGGAGGACGCCGAGTGGGACGCGATGCTGCGCGCCGCGCAGGCGGCGGCGCCCGATCGGCGGTGGCGGCTCGCGGGCGGGTCGAGCTGGCTGGAGGACCCGTGGGATGCGCTCTGCGAGGCAGACGTCGTGATCACCGCCGGCGGCCAGAACGCGATCGCGGATGTCGCAGCCGCCGGCGCCAGGGCAGTGGTGGTGCCACGGCCGCGGCCCTTCGGCGAGCAGCAGCACACGGCGGCGGCGCTCGAGCGACTCGGTCTCGCGGTTGTCGTCGACGACCCCGCCGGCTGCGACTGGAGCGACGTGCTCGATCGGGCGGGGGCGCTGGAGCCCGATTGGAGCCGCTGGGGCGTGACCGGAGCGGCCGGCCGCGCAGCAGCCATCATCGATCGCATCGCCGAGGGAGGACACCCGTGACGATGGCCACCATCACGCTCGCATCGCGCTCGCGCGCGCTGCACCTGGGGCGACAACAGGAGCGGCTGCGCGACGCTCCGGGGCTCGAGCGCATCGTCGTCTGGCTGGATACCGATCCGCCGCCATCCGACGTTCCCGCGACCCTCGTGCTGCACGTTCCCCCGGCGGCTGCCGGCATGCGACTCGCGGCAGCGCGGAACGCGGGCGCGGCTGCGGCGATCGAGCGGGGCTGCGATGCGCTCGTGTTCCTCGATGCGGACTGCGTGCCGGGGGATGGGCTGCTCGCCGCCTATGCCTCCGCGCTGCAGGCCCGGCCCGACGGCCTGCTGAGCGGTCCGGTCACCTACCTGCCAGAGGCGGCGCTGGTCGACGAGACGACCGATCTGTCCGCCCTCACCGATCCGCACGCGGCGCGGCCGTCACCGCCCGACGGCACGGTGCAGGACGCGACAGAGGAGCAGCAGGTGCTCTTCTGGTCGCTGTCGTTCGCGCTCACGGATCACACGTGGCGCCGCATCGGCGGCTTCGACGAGTCGTACGTGGGGTATGGCGCGGAGGACACGGACTTCGCAATGCGCGCGAGCGCCACATCGGTGACGCTCTCGTGGGTGGGTGGGGCGCATGCGTACCACCAGTTCCATCCCACCTCCAGCCCGCCGTGGCAGCACCTCGACGACATCCTGCGCAACGGCCGGCTCTTCGCCGATCGCTGGGGGTTCTGGCCGATGCGGGGATGGCTCGAGGCCTTCGAGGCCGCCGGCGCCGTCGAGCACGTGCACGGCTCCTGGCAGCGAACCGCCGCCCCCTGACCCCGCGTCGTCGGTCGAGGAGGGGCCGCAGGCCCCGTCACGAGACCCCGCGCGGCCAGCCGCCCCCGTCTCGAGTCCCGACCTGCCGCCGTCTGCGATCTCGTGACGCGGGCGTGCTGCGCCCGCCCGCTCCTCGATCTGCGGGTTGTTCCGTCTCAAGACCCGAGCTGCCGCGGTCTGCGATCTCGTGACGCGGGCGTGCTGCGCCCGCCCGCTCCTCGATCTGCGGGCTCTTCCGTTGGTCGAGGAGGGGCCGCAGGCCCCGTCACGAGACCCCGCAACCCGCCCCCTCACCCCGCCGCCCGCATCCTCGCCCAGATCGCCCGCAGCGCCCAGTCAAGCCGAGGATGCTGGAACGCGAACCCGCTCTGCAGCAGCTTGCCCGGGGACACCCATCGGCTCTTGAGCACCAGCTCGCTCTCCGTGCGCAGCGCCCACATGGCCGGCTCCAGCACGAAGCGGGGCGCCGGAATCCCGATCGGCATGCCGACCGTATGCCGCAGCAGTCGCATGAGCTCGCGGTTGGTGGACGCCTCGGGGGCCGCGAGGTTCACCGGGCCGACGAGCGCCGGCGTCGCCTCGATGTGGCGCACGGCAGCGACCGCGTCATCGATGTGGATCCACGAGAAGCGCTGCCCGCCGCGCGTCGCCCTTCCTGCGCTCGGCGCCGAGGCTTCCGGGGTGCCTCGCGCAGCAGTGAGTCCCCGATAGCGCTCGTGCGCGAACCACCGCCCGTCCAGCTGCGGTCCGCCCAGTCCGAGCCGCGCGAGGCGGAAGAGCAGGCGCGTCGCCTCACCGTCGTGTCCGAGGGCGATCGTGGTGCGCAGCGCCACTCGACGGGTCGCTGGCGTTGCTGCCGCGTCGAGCTCGCGCTCCCACGCCCGAGCGACGTCCTCCGAGAATCCCTGCTGGCTCGTGGGATCAGCCTCCGTGTGCGCCTTCGCGGTGCTGTGCGCGTAGGCGGTCGCCGTCGACGCGTTGAGCCAGACCGGAGGCGGTGCCGCAGCCGCTGCGATCGCCTCGCCGAGCGCACGAGTGGTCTCGACGCGCGAGCGCAGGATCTCGTCCCTGGTGGCATCGTTGTAGCGCGCGTGCACCGGCTTGCCCGCCAGATTGATCACGAGTGCGGCACCATCGACCGCTCGCGCGAGCGCATCCCGGTCGCCCCACGTCGCATCCGCCGACGCTCCACGCCCGACCGTTCGCACGTAGCGACCGTCGCGCCGCATGGCGCTCGCGAGGTGCCTGCCCATGAAGCCCGATGCTCCAGCGATGACGACGTGGTCCACGGTGCCTCCCGGCGGGTGCGATGACGGTTCAGCCGATGCTATGATCGTTCGGTTGCCTGCACGGCAGCGCCCCGATAGCTCAGCGGTAGAGCACTTCCATGGTAAGGAAGGGGTCGCGAGTTCGATCCTCGCTCGGGGCTCGCGTTCGCTTGATGCTTCGTGCTTGGGTGAGCGTTCTGGCGGGGTAGCTCAGTTGGTGAGAGCGCACGACTCATAATCGTGAGGTCGCGGGTTCGAACCCCGCCCTCGCTACCGCCAGGAAGGGCTCGGTCTCAGACCGGGCCCTTCTTCGTTCCAGGCTCCGCTCACCGCCCTCGCTAGGCTGGGCGGGTGGCAGTGAACCCAGAGATCCAGGGCAGGCAGTACCCGCCCACGGCGCCCTATCTGGTCGGTCGCGAGAAGGTGCGCGAGTTCGCGCGCGCCGTGCTGGCGACGCATCCCCAGCACCACGATGTCGACGCCGCCCGGGCAGCCGGCCACGCCGACGTGATCGCGCCGCCCACCTTCCCGATCGTCATCCAGCAGCTCACCTGGAACCAGTTGCTCGACGACCCGGCGGCGGGCATCGTGCTGGAGCGCATCGTGCACGGCGATCAGCGCTTCACCGCCACGAGGCCGATCGTCGCGGGCGATGAGCTCACCGCGCAGCTGACGGTCACGCGCGTGCGCTCGCTGGGGGGCAACGACATGGTCACCTGCGAGACCGAGGTGACGGATGCCGCTGGCAGCCACGTGGTGACGGCCACCTCATCGCTCGTGGTGGCGGGGGAGGCATGATGGGCCAGACGCAGCATGAGCTCGGCGAGCTCGAGGTCGGCTTGGTGGTCGCCGAGCGCGAGCTGCAGCTGACGCGCGACAGCCTGGTGCGCTACGCGGGAGCCTCCGGTGACTTCAACGCCATCCACTACCGTGACGACGTCGCGGCCGCGGTCGGGCTGCCGGGCGTGCTCGCGCACGGCATGCTCACGATGGGTGCCGCTGTGCAGCCGGTCGTCGACTGGGCGGGGCCCGCGCGCATCCTCGACTATCAGGTGCGCTTCACGCGCCCCGTCGTCGTCGATGCGGATGCCGGTGCGAGCCTGCACGTGCTCGCCACCGTCGGCCAGCTCGGCGAGGGCACCGCGCGCATCGACTTGACCGTCACCTTCGACGAGAAGACCGTGCTCGGCAAGGCACAGGTCATCGTCGCGACCGATCGATGACCGCTCCGATGCACCCTCCTGCCCTCGACACCGCTCCCGCGCCCCGCACGCTCGCCGACGTCACCACCATGCGCGTCGGCGGCGAGGCGGAGCACTGGGCCGTCGCGACCACGCGCGAGGCCATCGAAGCCGCATACGCCGACGCCGTCGATGATGACGAGACCCCGCTGCTGGTGCTCGGTGGCGGCTCCAACACGGTCGCGGGCTCGGAGCGCTTCGAGGGCACGGTGCTGCAGGTCGCCACTCGCGGCATCCGCACCCTGGCCGCTGCGGAACCGCCGCGACGTCCGGCGGGTGAGGAGCCACCGGTCGACGACACCGTGGTGCTGCGCGTCGAGGCCGGCGAGCCGTGGGAGACGCTGGTCGCCCAGACCGTCGCCGATGGGCTCGCGGGCCTCGAGGCACTGAGCGGCATTCCCGGCTCGACCGGCGCGGCGCCCATCCAGAACATCGGCGCCTACGGTCAGGAGATCGCCTCCACCCTGGTGGGTATCGAGCTGCTCGAGCGCGAGACGCTGCAGGTTCGCCGGGTGCCGGCATCGGAGCTGCGTCTCGGGTACCGCGACTCGGCCATCAAGCAGGGGCTGCTCTCCGGCATCGTGCTGTCGGTCGACCTGCGCCTGCACCGTGCGCCCGACGGTCGCAGCCAGCCGGTGGCCTACCAGCAGCTCGCGACGGCGCTGGGCGTCGACCTCGGCACGCGCGTGCCGCTGGAGGACGTGCGAGCGACGGTGCTGGAGCTGCGGCGATCGAAGGGCATGGTGCTCTCGGACGATCCGGATTCCGTGAGCGCCGGCTCGTTCTTCACCAACCCCATCGTCTCCGCGCGCTTCGCCAACACGCTGCCGGCAGACGCGCCGCGATGGTCGGTCGCGCCCCGTCTGGCTGCGACCGTGCTGCCACTGGACGCTGACACGCCAGCCTTCGACGCGCTGCCGTCGCTCGAGCGGCCTGTGCCGCAGGTGAAGCTCTCGGCTGCGTGGCTCATCGAGCACGCGGGCATCGCGCGCGGCTTCGCGCTGCCGGGCTCCCGCGCAGCGGTCTCGTCGAAGCACACGCTCGCGCTCACGAACCGCGGAGGCGCGACGGGGGAGCAGGTGGCCGAGCTGGCGCGCTTCGTGCAGGCTCGCGTCGAGAACCAGTTCGGCGTGCACCTCGTGCCCGAGCCGGTGCTCGTGCATCTGCCGCTGTAGCGCAGCGACCGAGCCGGCGCTCGGCGGGCGCACCGCCACCGGAATGCACCGCGGCGCGGTCGCGTTGCGGTGACCATGACAGACGCACCCAGACAGCTGCGGCTCGTGGTCGAGGTCGACGACATCGACCAGGCGCTCGCCTTCTACCGCGACGCGCTCGGGCTGCCCGAGATCGCGGCGTTCCAGGGCGACGGGGATGCGAGGGTCGCGATCCTCGACGCGGGCCGCGCAACGCTCGAGCTTGCCAACGCGGCGCAGAAGCGCATGATCGACGAGGTGGAGGCGAGCGGCCAGCCGAGCCCGCGCATCCGCGTCGCCTTCGAGGTCGAGGATGCCGCCGGGGTCACGCGACGGTTGGAGGGTGCGGGTGCGACCCTGGTCGCTTCGCCCGTCGAGACGCCCTGGCGATCGCTCAACGCGCGCCTCGATGCGCCGGCGCAGCTGCAGCTCACGATCTTCCAAGAGCTCGACGGCGAGGAGCACGTCGTTGGCGGTGCCGACGTCTTGGACGGTTGATCCATGCAGGTGAGCATGGGAGAGTCGAGGCTTGGGGGTGCGATGGAGCAGCACGAGGTTGACCAGCCTGAAGACCGTGATCTGACGTCACCGATCGAATCTTCGATCGTTGTGGCCGTGAGCAGTGACCGTGCGTGGGATGCCTACGTCCACGGCATGACCGAGTGGTGGCGTCCCGGGCTCACCGGCTACAGCGCCGGGCTCGAGCACATCGAGGTCGAGCCGCACGAGGGCGGGCGCATCGTCGAGCACGCGCGCGACGGCCGGGAGCGCGTGTGGGGCGAGGTGCAGGAGGCGGTGCCGGGCTCGCACTTCGCACACACCTTGCGGCTCACCGAGCACGGCGATGTCACCACCATCGCGGTCGAGTTCGAGGATCTGCCGCACGGCGGCACCGAGGTGCGCCTGGTGCACAGCGGCTGGAACGACTCGAACAGCGAGGCGCGCGGCAAGCACGCCGACTGGCCGATGCTGCTCGAGCGCTTCAAGGCCTACGCCCAGCACATCTAGGGTTCAGCGACGCACGAGTGCTGTGCGCGCCAGCGGGCTGTGCGCGCCAGCGGGCTGTGCGCTCCAGCGGGCCGTCACGCTTCGGTCGCGGCGTGCTGCCCGGCTACCTGGTGCCGAACAGGCGCTGGAGGCGCTGCACGCCCTCGAGCAGCGCGTCGTCGCCGAGCGCGTACGAGAACCGGAGGTAGCCCGACGGGCCGAATGCCTCGCCGGGCACCGCTGCCACATCGGCCTGCTCCAGCATGAGGTCGGCGAGCTCGAGGCTCGAGCTGGGTGTGACGCCTCCCCACTCACGGCCGAGCAGTTCGGAGACATCTGCATAGACGTAGAACGCGCCCTTCGGCGTCGGCACCGAGAGGCCGGGGATCCTCGACAGCTCGTCGACGATCGTGTGGCGCCGTCGGTCGAACGCCGCGAGCATCTCGGCGACGGCGTCCTGCGGGCCGTTCAGCGCCTCCACGGCGCCGAGCTGCGCCACGTTGTTCACGTTGCTCGTGAGGTGCGACTGCAGGTTCGCGGCCGCCTTGATCACGTCGGCCGGGCCGACCATCCAGCCCACGCGCCATCCGGTCATCGCATAGGTCTTCGCCACGCCGTTCACGAGGATGGCCCGGTCGGCGATCGCGGGCAGGGCCTCCACGATCGACACGGCCCGCTCGCCGTCGTAGGTGAGGTTCTGGTAGATCTCATCGCTGATCACCCAGAGGCCGTGGGCGTCCGCCCACTCGGCGATCGCGCGCACCTGCTCGGGCGAGTACACGGCACCCGTGGGATTCGACGGGCTGACCATGAGCAGCGCCTTGGTGCGGTCGGTGCGTGCGGCCTCCAACTGGTCGACCGTGACGAGGTAGCCCTGGTCGGCGCCCGCGAACACGTCGACCTGCGTTGCGCCGGTGAGCGCGATCGCCTCGGGGTAGGTGGTCCAGTAGGGCGTCGGCACCAGCACCTCGTCGCCCGGGTCGAGGATCGTCTGGAACGCCTGGTACACGGACTGCTTGCCGCCGTTGGTGACGACCACCTGGCTGGGATCGACCTGCAGCCCCGAATCGCGCAGCGTCTTCGCCGCGACGGCCTCGCGCAGCACCGGCAGGCCGGCCGCAGGCGTGTAGCGATAATTCTTGGGATCGGCGAGCGCACGCTGCGCGGCCTCCACGATGTTCGGCGGCGTGGCGAAGTCGGGCTCGCCCGCGGCGTAGGAGATCACGTCGCGGCCAGCGGCCTTCAGCGACTTGGCCTTGGCATCGACCTTCAAGGTCGCGGACTCGTTGATGGCGGCGATGCGCGCTGCGATGCGGTTCACACCAACACCCTAGGGTGCGGCGCGACCGCGAGACAGTTCCTCCCGCGCGCGACCGGGACGCGCGGTCAAGTGGACAGGCGTGTCCGAGTCGAAGTATGCTGTTCCCTTGGTGGTTGACGACTGCCATGCTGTCGCGTGCCTCCGGGTGCACGAGGGTGTGGGGCACCACCAGCCCAGGGCGGTGGCTCAATTGGTAGAGCAGCGGTCTCCAAAACCGCAGGTTGCAGGTTCGAGTCCTGTCCGCCCTGCTCGAGGCTCCAGGATCGGAGCCTGACGGGCTCCGGCACTCGCCGGGCTGAACAGACGAAGGGTCACTGTGGCTGAGAACGCGATCGAGGAGGCACCCCGCTCACGCGAGGCCGCCTCTCGCAACCCGTTCGCGCGCCTGGTCGCCTTCCTCAAGGAAGTGCTGATCGAGCTCCGCAAGGTCGTCACACCGACGCGCAAGGAGCTGATCCGCTACACGCTCGTCGTGCTGGTGTTCGTGGTCTTCATGATGCTCCTGGTGTCTGGGCTCGACTTTGTGTTCGGCGCATTCGTGGGCTGGATGTTCGGCGACCTGCCGCTGTTCGGCCTGGTCTGAGCCCGATTCGAGACGTGAAGGAGAAGTGGATACGTGTCTGACGTCAACGACCTCGACATCGAGCTGAACAAGGCCCTCGACGACCTCGTTCCCGCCGACGAGCAGCCGGCGGAGCCGGCGACCGACCCCTATGAGGACTTCAAGCGCGAGATGCGCATGAAGCCGGGTCGCTGGTACGTCATCCACTCGTACGCGGGGTACGAGAAGAAGGTCAAGGCGAACATCGCCTCGCGCGCCGAGAACATGCAGATCGACGGCATCCACGAGATCCAGGTTCCGACCGAGGACGTGCTGGAGACCAAGAACGGCCAGGCGAAGCGGGTCAACCGCGTGCGCATCCCCGGCTACGTCCTGGTGCGCATGGAGCTGAACGAGGACACCTGGTCGATCGTGCGCCACACGCCCGGTGTCACCGGCTTCGTGGGCAACGCGCACAACCCGGCGCCGCTGCGCTTCGATGAGGCCTTCACCATGCTGAAGCCCATCGCAGACGAGCAGCTCGCCGAGCAGCAGAAGTCCACGCCCGACCACAAGCCGACGCAGCTCACGGTCGAGGTCGACTTCGAGGTCGGCGAGACCATCACGATCACCGAGGGCTCGTTCGCGGGCTTCCCGGGCACGATCTCCGAGATCCAGCCGGCGAGCCGCAAGCTCACCGTGCTCGTCAGCCTGTTCGAGCGCGAGACTCCGGTCGAGCTCGGTTTCGGCCAGGTCAGCAAGCTCTAGCCCCCGAGTGGGCTGGATGCGGCTCAGGGCTCCACAGGCGAGCCCGCGACCGCAACACACCAAGAAGGAAGAGACATGGCACCCAAGAAGAAGGTCACGGGTCTGATCAAGCTGCAGATCCAGGCCGGCGCCGCCAACCCCGCCCCGCCGGTCGGTCCGGCGCTCGGTCAGCACGGCGTCAACATCATGGAGTTCTGCAAGGCGTACAACGCCGCGACGGAGAACCAGCGCGGCAACGTCATCCCGGTCGAGATCACTGTCTACGAGGACCGCTCGTTCGACTTCGTGCTCAAGACCCCGCCCGCAGCAGAGCTCATCAAGAAGGCCGCAGGCGTCAAGAAGGGCTCCGGCGTTCCGCACACGACGAAGGTCGGCAAGCTGACGCAGGCGCAGGTCGAGGAGATCGCGCAGCAGAAGCTGCCCGACCTCAACTCGAACGACCTCGAAGGCGCGAAGAAGATCGTCGCCGGCACCGCCCGTTCCATGGGCATCACGGTCGAGGGCTGATCCTCTCGACACCCGAGCCGCACGGCTCATCCAGTGGGAGCGCCGGCCAGGCGCGCACCGCGAACTGAAGATTCAGGAGCATCACATGGCACAGAAGTCCAAGGCCTACAAGGCCGCGGCGGCGAAGATCGACGCTGACTCGTCCTACACGGCAGGCGACGCCGTCACGCTCGCACGCGAGACGGGTTCTGCGAAGACCGACTCGACCGTCGAGGTCGCGCTGAAGCTCGGCGTCGACCCGCGCAAGGCTGACCAGATGGTCCGCGGAACCGTGTCTCTTCCTCACGGCACCGGCAAGACCGCTCGCGTCATCGTGTTCGCGCAGGGCCCCGCGGCTGAGGCCGCCATCGCGGCCGGCGCCGACGAGGTCGGCTCCGACGACCTGATCGAGAAGGTCGCCGCCGGCTGGACCAACTTCGACGCGGCCGTCGCGAGCCCCGAGCTCATGGGCAAGGTCGGTCGTCTCGGCAAGGTGCTCGGCCCGCGCGGCCTGATGCCGAACCCGAAGACGGGCACCGTCACCCCGAACGTCGCGCAGGCCGTGACGGACATCAAGGGTGGTCGCATCGAGTTCCGCGTCGACAAGCACTCGAACGTGCACTTCATCGTCGGCAAGGCCTCGTTCTCGGCGGAGCAGCTGACCGACAACATCCAGGCCGCGCTCGACGAGATCGTGCGGCTCAAGCCGTCGTCCTCGAAGGGCCGCTACATCACCAAGGCCACGGTCTCGACGACCTTCGGCCCCGGCATCCCGGTGGACGTCACGACCATCTGAGATCCGTCTCGCACGAAGGCCCCGCTCCGGCGGGGCCTTCGTCGTCTCCGGCCCCACCCGCC
>NZ_JBISGY010000038.1:0-59597 GCF_045064095.1 Agrococcus sp. Ld7
CCGGCCCCACCTCGCCCCCGGGCCCCGGCCTGCCGCGAACCGGACCTCAGTTCGGCGCGCGGACCCAAGATCTCGGGTCCGGATGCCGAACTTGGGTCCGGATGCCGGACCGGGATGCGGAGGCTCGGCGCTCAGACCTCGATGAGGCGGTGCTCGTAGGCGAGCGCGATGAGCTGCACGCGGCTCGCGACGCCGAGCTTCGTCAGGATCGCGCGCATGTGGGTCTTCACGGTGGTCTCCGCGACCCACAGCTGCGTCGCGATCTCAGCGTTCGAGCGACCGCGAGCTGCGAGGGCGAATAGCTCTCGCTCCCGCTGCGTGAGCTCAGCCAGGATCGAGGTGTCGGGCGCGGGCCGCACGGGGGCGAATGCCCGCAGCAGGTCGAAGGTTTCGGCGGGCGCGATCACCTGCTGCCCGTCCACCACTGCGCGGATCGACTGCACGAGGAACTCGGGCCGAGCATCCTTGAGCAGGAAGCCGCTCGCGCCCGCTCGCAGCGCATCCACCACTGCCCGGTCCTGCCGAATCGTCGTCAGCACGATCACGTGCGGGGGCGGCTCCGGCGACGCACGCCGGATCGCAGCGGTGGCGGTGACGCCGTCGAGCACCGGCATGCGGATGTCCATCAGCACGACGTCGGGCTGCAGCTCGCGTGCGCGCGCGATCGCCTGCTCGCCGTCGAGGGCTGTGCCCACGACCTCCAGCCCCTCCTGGCTCTCGAGGATCATGGTCAGGCCCTGGAGGAAGAGCTCCTGATCGTCGACCAGCAGCAGCCGGATCACTGCGGCGCCCGGTCGGGCGCGGCGGGGTTGCGGATGCGCCCGTCGGGCAGCCGGGCGGGCGTCAGATCGACCGTGGTCGCCTGCGACCACGCGCGCGTGGGCTGCGCGTCGCCCGCTGGGCGATCCGACTGCGGGTGCCGCTGCTCGTACAGCCGCGTCGCCTCGACGATCCAGGGCGCCACGACATCCTCGGGCCGAGGCTGCGTCTGCACGGGCAGCGTGAAGAGCTGCTCCTCGGTGAGCGGCGGGGTCGGCTCGTGGCTGATCGGTTCATACGGCAGGTAGGCGCTCACGACGAAGCTGTCGCCGTCGGCGTCGATCTCGACCGTGCCGCCGGCCAGGCGCGCGCGCTCGTGCATGCCGGCGATGCCGCGACCGGCGGGCTTGAGCGCCCCGCGGTCGTGGATGGGGGAGGCAACGGCGAGCGAGAGGCCCGGCCCTGTCCAGGTCAGCGCGACGACGATGTCGATGTCGGCGCCACCGTGACGCAGCGCGTTCGTGAGGCTCTCCTGCACGATGCGGTACGCCGCGATGTCTGCCAGCCGCGCGAGGTGCCCGTGCGCGCCGATGTCGTGCAGTGCCACGCGTGGGCCCGCGGAGCGCAGCTGCGCGACCAGGCCCGGGATGTCGGCGCTTGTCGCCTGCGGCCGGCGCGCGTCGTCGTCGACCCGCTCGAGCAGTTGCCGCACCTCGACGAGCGCGAGACGCGCCGTGTCGCTGATCGTGGTGAGCACCGGGTCGATGCGCTCCGGATGCTGCGTGTGGCTCAGGCGCAGGCCCTCGGCCTGGGCGGCCAGCACCGCGAGCGAGTGCGCCATCACGTCGTGGAAGTCGTGCGTCAGATCGGCGCGCAGCCGCTCGTCCCGCAGCTCACTCTCGACCACGGTCGTGCGCGCGACGGCCTGCTGCTTCGCCGACTCGGCACCCGCCGCTTCGACGATCGCTCGGGCTGCGAGCGTCGCGCCCCACGTGAGCACGGCGAGGATGCCCCAGAACACGCCCCAGAACAGAGCATCCGTGGGTCCCAGCCAGTCGAAGCCGCCGACCCGCTCTCGCAGGGAGCCGGCGATCGCCAGCGCCGCGATGATGGTGGCCATGAGGGGGATCGTGAGCCAGCCACGGGAACGCAGGCTCTCGACGCCCCACATCGCCACCGACGCGGCGGCAAGCGCGATCAGCATCGGGAACCAGCCGGTCCGAGGCGCGAGGCTGCCGAGGATCGCGGCGACCAGCGCCGCCCAGAAGGCGGTCCTGGGGAAGGCGCGGGCGACCGCGAACGCTCCGCAGGCGCCGAGCAGCGCCAGCACGCCCATCGCGTCATCGGCGAACAGTGAGCGCTGCAGCTGCGCGACGGCGACCACCAGAGCGATCGGCGCGGGCCACCAGCGGGCGGCCCGGCGGAGAAAGAGGGTCGTGGTCATGGCCACAGGCTAGGCCGGTGCGCACGGCCGGTGCACCGCATCCGCCGCCATCTCGTCCCGAAGGACGAGACCGATGCCCCGCCGGACGAGCCGTTGCGGGATCGTGACTGTCAAGAGCCTAGGTTTTCGCCGTGTGCGGACTAGGTTGGAGCACACGCACGCTCGCCGCGGAGTCGCGGTGTGCGCGAACGGTCCCACAAGGAAAGGTCCAGCACCGTGATCTCACCCGTACAGCGGCGTCTGCTCGCAGGCCTCGCCGGAGGCGCAGCCATGACGCTCGTGCTCACCGGCTGCGTGCAGAGCCAGCGCACCGACGACGGCGATGCCGAAGGCACCGCCGCCGCCAGCGACGTCGACTCGACGTTCATCTTCGCCGGTTCGTCGGACCCGTCGGGGCTCGACCCCGCGTTCGCCAACGACGGCGAGTCGTTCCGCATCTCGCGCAACATCTTCGAGGGCCTCATCGGGGTCACCCCCGGCACCGCCGACCCCGAGCCCCTGCTGGCCGAGGACTGGACGACGACCGAGGACGGCCTGTCGACCACCTTCAACCTGAAGTCGGATGTCACCTTCCACGACGGCACCGAGTTCAACGCGGAGGCCGTCTGCACGAACTTCGAGCGCTGGTACAACTGGACCGGCATCGCCGCGACCGAGAGCCTCTCCTACTACTACGGCTCGCTCTTCGGCGGCTTCGCAGGCGACGAGAACGCGCTCTACGAGTCCTGCTCCGCAGACGACGAGCTCACGGCCACCGTGAACCTCACCCGCCCGTTCTCCGGCTTCATCCCCGCGCTGTCGCTGCCGTCGTTCGCGATGCAGAGCCCGACCGCCATGGAGGAGTACGGCGCCGATGATGTCGGTGGCTCGGAGGAGGCACCGGAGTACAGCGAGTACGCCGAGGCGCACCCGACCGGCACGGGCCCGTTCACGTTCGACTCCTGGAACCCCGGCTCAGAGGTCGTCCTGCAGGCCTACCCCGACTACTGGGGCGAGCAGGGTCAGGTGCAGGAGGTCATCTTCCGGGTGATCGATGACCCGACCGCGCGCCGCCAGGCGCTCGAGGCCGGCGACATCGACGGCTACGACCTGGTCGCGCCCGCCGACACCGCGGCGCTCGATGAGGCTGGCTTCAACGTCATGCAGCGCGACCCGTTCACGGTCCTCTACCTGGCCTTCAACCAGCAGGTCGAGGAGTTGCAGGACCCGCTCGTGCGCGAGGCGATCGCACACGCGATCGACCGTGACGCGCTCGTCACCCAGGTGCTCCCGGAGGGCACGCAGCCGGCGACGCAGTTCATCCCGCCGGTCGTCAACGGCTACAACGAGGACGTGACGACGTACGACTACGACCCCGCGCGTGCCGAGGAGCTGCTCGCCGAGGCTGGCTACGAGGACGGACTGGAGCTGACGTTCAACTACCCGGTGAACATCTCGCGCCCGTACATGCCGAACCCGGAGGAGATCTTCGTGGCACTCTCGGGCCAGCTCGAGCAGGTCGGCATCACCGTGACGCCGGTCGCCGACGAGTGGGTCGACTACCTCGACAAGATCCAGGGCACCGACGACCACGGCATCCACATCCTCGGTTGGACGGGTGACTACAACGACACCGACAACTTCGTCGGCGTCTTCTTCGGCCAGCAGGGCAACGAGTGGGGCTTCGACAACCCCGAGCTGTTCCAGGCGCTCGAAGAGGCACGGCAGATCCCCGACCTCGAGGAGGCGGGGGAGCGCTACCAGGAGATCAACGAGCAGATCGCGCAGTTCCAGCCCGGTGTGCCGCTCGCGCACCCGGCGCCGTCGCTGGCGTTCGACCCGCGCGTCACGTCCTACCCGGCGAGCCCCGTCAACGACGAGGTGTACAACATGATCGAGCTGAGCGAGTAGTCTCGATCGGTCACGCGGATGCCGTGGGGCGACTCGTCCCACGGCATCCGTTGCGCCCGGCCCCGGCCGGCCATCCCAGAATCCACTGACGGAGAGACGACGTGCTGCGAACCATCGGCAGACGCCTGCTGCTGCTGATCCCGACGCTGTTCGGGCTCACCGTGCTGCTGTTCTTCTGGGTGCGGGCACTGCCGGGAGGTCCGGCCGCTGCGCTGCTCGGCGAACGCGCGACACCGGAAGCCATCGAGCGGATCAACGAGGCCTACGGATTCAACCGGCCGCTGCCGGAGCAGTACCTCACCTGGCTCGGCAAGCTCGTGCAGGGCGACTTCGGCAACTCGATCGAGACCCGTCGGCCGGTGCTCGAGGAGTTCACCAACCGCTTCCCCGCAACGCTCGAGCTGTCGGTGCTGGCCCTGATCCTCGCGGTGGGCATCGGCATCCCGCTCGGCTACTGGGCGGCGCGCAACCACGGCCGACTCTTCGACCATCTCTCCGTCGGCCTGAGCCTGCTCGGCATCACCGTGCCGGTCTTCTTCCTCGCGTTCATGCTCAAGTGGCTGTTCGCGGTGCAGCTCGGCTGGCTCCCGACCACCGGGCGTCAGGATCGGAGCGTCGATGCCACGCATGTGACGGGCTTCTACATGCTCGACGGCTTCCTGACCGGGGAGTTCGATGCGAGCTGGAACGCGTTCATCCACCTGCTGCTGCCGGCCATCGCGCTCGCGACCATCCCGCTGGCGATCATCGTGCGCATCACTCGCGCATCCGTGCTCGAGGTGGTGAACGCCGACTACGTTCGCACCGGACGCGCGAAGGGCGTCTCGCAGCCCCTCATCCGCAACCGCTTCGTGCTCCGGAACGCCATGCTGCCGGTGGTCACGACGATCGGATTGCAGGCGGGGCTGCTCGTCTCGGGGGCGGTGCTCACCGAGACGGTGTTCGCCTTCCCAGGGATCGGGGCGTTCCTCGCCAACGCGATCTTCGCGCGCGACTTCCCGGTGCTGCAGGGCTTCGTGCTGTTCATCGCGGTCGCGTACGCGCTCATCAACCTGCTCGTCGACATCTCCTACAGCTTCATCGACCCGAGAGTGAGGATCCAGTGAGCGCCGCAGACGTCCTCCCCCCGGCATCCGAGCCGGATGCCGCCGACGCGAGCGCACCGCGCCGCAGCGGCAGCTTCTGGGGCGATGTCCTCCGCCGCGTGCGCAAGAACCCGGCAGCCTGGGTCGGCGGCATCATCGTGCTGCTGTTCATCCTCGTGTCGGCCTTCGCGCCGCTGCTCGCGCCCTACCCAGAGCTCGCCACGCCCGCTCGCGAGTTCCTGCGACCCACCTCGCTGCCGGGCATCGGCGACATCCCGGAATTCCCGCTGGGCATCGACCGCTTCGGCGGGGACGTGCTCTCGAAGCTCATCTGGGGTGCGCAGGCTTCGCTCATCATTGGCGTCGTCTCGACGTTCTTCGGGCTGCTCGGCGGCATGGTGCTCGGCGCCCTCGCCGGCGCCTTCGGCGGCTGGGTCGACAGCGTGATCATGCGCTTCGTCGACATCCTGCTGTCGGTGCCGCACCTGCTGCTCGCGGTCTCGATCGCCGCGATCCTGGGCCGCACGCCGCTCGCGATCATGATCGCCATCGGTGTCGCTCAGGTGCCGATCTTCGCGCGCCTGCTGCGCTCGTCGATGCTCGGCCAACGGGGCTCGGACTACGTGCTCGCTGCCCGCACGCTCGGGCTCGGCACCGGTCGCGTCACCATGACGCACCTGCTGCCCAACTCGGTCGGCCCCGTCATCGTGCAGGCCACGCTCACCCTCGCGACCGCCGTCATCGACGCCGCTGCGCTGTCCTTCCTGGGATTGGGCGGCGGGCGCCCCGAGACAGCGGAGTGGGGCCGCATGCTGACCTACGCGCAGAATGAGCTGGCGATCGCGCCGTCGCTCGCGTTCCTGCCGGGTGTCTGCATCATGATCACCGCGCTCGGCTTCACCCTGCTCGGCGAGTCGCTGCGCGAGGCCATGGACCCCCGCACGCGCAAGCGCTGACCGCCGCTCCTCGGCAGCCCGCAGCCAGGCCCGTAGGTCGAGAAGCCCGCGCGCAGCGCACGCGTGACCCTCGTAGGTCGAGGAGCCCGCGCGCAGCGCGGGCGTCACGAGACCGGACGGTCCCCGCCGCCCCAGCCGCTCAGCTTGCGATCTTGAGCTCGTTGCCCGGGATCGATGCGAGCAGCGTGCGCGTGTACGGGTCGCGCGGATTCGTGAAGATCTCCTCCGACGTCGCGGCCTCCACGAGCTTGCCGTTCTGCATCACCGCGACGTAGTCGCTGATGAGGCGCACGACGGCGAGGTCGTGCGAGATGAAGAGGTAGCTGAGACCGAGCTCCCGCTGCAGGTCGCCCAGCAGCCGGAGGATCTGATCCTGCACGAGCACGTCGAGCGCCGAGACCGGCTCGTCGCACACGATCACGTCGGGGCTGAGCGCGAGCGCGCGGGCGATCGCAACGCGCTGGCGCTGCCCACCCGAGAGCTCCGACGGGTAGCGGCGCGCCATGTCGCTGGGCAGGGCGACCTGGTCGAGCAGCTCGCGCACTCGCCGCTCCCGATCTGCGCGCGAGCCCTTCTTGTAGAACGACAGCGGCTCCTCGATGATCTTCTCGATCGTGAACATCGGGTTGAGCGACGAGTACGGATCCTGGAACACCGGCTGCACGCGCTGGCGGAACGCCTTCTGCTCCTCGCGCGAGAGCCCGAAGACGTCCTTGCCCTCGAAGCGGATCGTGCCGCTCGTGGGCTCGAAGGCTTTCAGCAGCATCCGCGCCGTCGTGGTCTTGCCCGAGCCGGATTCGCCCACGATCGAGACGGTGGTGCCGCGCGGCAGCGAGAGCGAGACGTCGTCCACGGCCTTGAAGGGCTCGCGGCTGCCCCGCACCGGGAACTCCTTCGTCACGTTCTCGAACTCGACGATCGTCTCGCGCGCCGAGCTCTCGGCTTCCGCCGGAGCCGCCGCATCCCGATCCTTGGTCGCGAAGTCTGCCGGGCGCAGGCGCGCCATCGCGACCGACGGGGCCGCCCTCACCAGCGACTGCGTGTACGGATGCTGCGGGTCCTCAAGGATCTGCCGCGCCGGCCCCTGCTCGACCACGCGGCCCCGATGCATCACGACCACCTGCGAGGCGCGCTCGGCCGCGAGACCGAGGTCGTGGGTGATCAGCAGCACGGACGTGCCGAGCTCGCGCGTCATCGAGTCGAGCTGGTCGAGGATCGTGCGCTGCACCGTGACGTCGAGCGCGCTGGTGGGCTCATCGGCGATCAGCAGCTGCGGGCGGCAGGCGAGGCCGATGGCGATGAGGGCACGCTGCCGCATGCCGCCGGAGAACTCGTGCGGGTACTGCTTCGCGCGGGCAGCTGCGTCGGGGAGGCCCGCCGCCTCGAGCGTCTCGACCACCTTCTCTGTGACGTTCTTCCGGTTGGCGAGGCCGTGCGCGAGCAGCGTCTCGGCGACCTGCGTGCCGATCTTCGCGACCGGGTTCAGGTTCGACATCGGATCCTGCGGCACGAGCCCGATGCGCCCGCCGCGGATGGGCCGCATCTTGGCCTCGTTGGCGCCCACCAGCTCTTCGCCGTCGAAGCGGATGCTGCCCGCGGTCACGCGGCCATTGCCGGGCAGCAGACCGATGATCGCCATGGCGGTCGTCGACTTGCCGGAGCCCGACTCACCCACGATCGCCAGCGTCTCGCCGGCCGACAGCGTCAGGTTCGCCTCGTGGACCGCGGTCACCACGCCGTCCTGCGTGGTGAACTCGATCTTCAGGCCAGAGACTTCCAGCAGAGGCTTCGACGCGTCGCTCATGGCGACCATCCTGCCCTGTCGTCGACGATTCTGCTGACTCAGCGCACCGAGATCACGAGCTTGCCGCGCACGTGCCCGCCCTGCAGCGTCTCGAAGGCCTCGTGCACCCGATCGAGCGGATAGACCTGCTGCACCTCGACGTGCACGTCCCCGGCGTCGATGAGGCGACCGATGATGCCGAGGTTGGCGCCGTCGGGCTCGACCTTCACCGAGGATGCGCGCAGCCCGCGCGCGGCAGTCGCGGCCGCGTAGTCGGGCCACGACCCGGTGGGCACGTTGAGGTACAGACCGCCGTGCTTGAGCACGTCGAGCGAGCGAGATCCGGTGTCGTCCTGCACGTTGCCGATCAGGTCGACCACCACGTCGACCTTCTGCAGCACGTCCTCGAAGCGGTCCTTGCGATAGTCGACCACCTCGTCGGCACCGAGACCGCGCACGAAGTCGATGTTGCGCTCCGAGGCGGTGGCCGCGACGTGGGCACCGAAGTACTTCGCGAACTGCACCGCGAAGTGACCGACACCACCGGCGCCGGCGTGGATGAGGATGCGCTGACCAGCGCGCGCCTTGGCGATGCGCACCACCGCGTCCCAGGCCGTGAGCGCGGCGCACGGCACTGCAGCAGCCTCCTCGAAGCTGAGCGACTCGGGCTTCGGTGCGAGCGCCAGGCTCGGCACCGCGGCCTGCTCCGCGAAGCTGCCGCGCGTGCGCCAGTGGTCGACGAGCCCGAACACGGCGTCCCCCGGCTGCACGTCGTGCGCCTCATATGGCGCCTCTGCCACGACTCCCGCCATGTCGCCGCCGGGAATCCACGGCAGCAGCGGCTCGACCGCCTTCGCAGCGCCCTTGCCGATGGTCGTCTTGTAGTCGATCGGGTTCATCCCGGCGGCGTGCACATCGACGATCACCTCGGTGCCGAGCTTCAGGGGCGCCTCGATCTCGCCGATCTCCACCTGGTCGGTCGGGCCGAATGCCCTCACCAGCACTGCTCGCATCTCGTCTCCTCCTGCGTCGCCTCGACGGTATCGCAACCCCTCGACGAGCTGGGGGACGTGTGACGGCGTATGACTCGCTGGAGCACCCGCCGCTACAGTGCTGATGTGCTCCAGCGCCTCCGCTCCACCGATGCGCTGCTCGCGGTGCTCGCGACGGGCTGCATCGTCGCCGGCGCCGTCGTGATCGGGCACGCGCGCGCAGCCGCCGGACGGTTCCTCTACATCTCGGAGCTCGGCGCCCTGACGATGCCCACAGCCGCAAGCTTCCAGGTCGGCTTCGTGCTCGTGATCGCCGGCATCCTCGTCGTCGCGGTCGTGCTGCGCGACGTCCGCACGCGGCTGCCGCTGCTGCGGCGCTGGGCTCCGGCTGCGGCGCTGGTCACCGCCGGCGGCTGCTTCCTCGTCGCGGCGGCAGTGCCCTGCTCCATGGGCTGTCCATCGCTGCTGTCCGATGGTGCCCAATGGCGCGATTGGGTGCACATCGCTGCGGCGGTGCTCGGGTTCGCCGCCGGCTGCGTGGCGATGCTGCAGTTCGCGGCCGCCGGTGACCGATGGGTGGCGCGCCTCTCCATCGTCGACGGGCTTGCCGTCGCCACCATCGCCGCGACGGGAGGCATCATCTCGCTCGCCAGGGGCAACACCGACATCGGTTCCACGCTCGAGTACATTGCGGCGGGGATCGGCCTCGTGTGGCTGCTCGCGATGGGCGTCGTGCACGCCCTGCCGCAGCGACCGGTCCCGGCGCCCGCTCCCGCTCTCGACGACGCTGGGCTGGCTAGCGGATACCGGTGAGGAAGTTGCCGAGCTGCTGCTGGAACCACCGCATCATCGCGTCCTCGCCGTCGTCCCTCGCGGGCGAGACGAGCATCCGCGTGCCGAGCTCGTCTGCCCACGCCTGTGCGACGTGCAGGGGATGCACCGGGTCGCGCGGGCTCGCCAGCACCACGGTCGGGGCCGGGATGCGCGGGTCCAGAGGCAGTGCCAGCGCGTTCCGCGGGATCTCGGTCAGTCGGATGCGGCGCTCGGCCGCCTGCGGCTGCGTCACCTGCGTCTCGAGGTAGCGGGCGTGCGCGAGCGACTCGTGCGCGATCGAGCGCCACGCGCCGGAGGCTCGCAGGTGCGCGAGGGCGCGCTGCGGGCTGTGCTCGCCCAGCAGCCGCCCGATGAGCGGGAAGACGGCGAGGTTGGGCGGCAGCGGCTGGTGCGTGAACGCGGGGCGAACGATTGCGACGCGATCGAGTGGCAGGGTTCCGGATCGGGCGATGATGGTCGCGAGCGCAGCGCCCAGTGAGACGCCGACGATCGAGACCGGTGAGCCGTCTCCCACCTGGATGAGTGCGCTCGTGACATCGGCGGCCATCGCCTCGAGCGCGAAGTCCTCGGGCTCGCCGAGCCGCCCGTCGGCGCCGTGCGCGCGCAGATCAGGAGCGAAGATCCGAACCCCGGCCGGCACAGCCCCGGCGAGGTACTCGCGCAGCGCGCTCGAGTCGGAGCCGAGCCCGTGGAGCGCCAGCAGCATCAGCGGCGCAGCAGCTCGAGCAGCAGATCCGCGCGATTGACGAGCGCCGCGATCTCGTCCTCGTCGCGCTCGACCCACTGGTGCTTCGGTCGGCCGATGGGGACGAACTCGTGGTGCTCCTCCCAGACGAACAGCGTGCGCTCGGCACCGAGCACATACTGCTGCCACCAGATCTGCCGCAGGTACGACTTCGGGATGCGGTCGAAGGGCTTGGAGGTCGTCTTGATCTCGGCGAGCACGGCACCGTCGTCGCTGATGCAGTCGGGCGTGGCGAGGTGGCGGCGATCGGGCACCGAGTGGAAGAGCGCATCGGAGGGCGAGAGGGAGAAGTGATCGTGCACCCAGCTGGCGATGTGCGGCTCGCGGGCGCGGCCGTGCTCGGTGAACGCGTTGCCGGTGAAGCCGCGCAGGCTGAACTTGTCGCGCGCGACGGTCTCGATCGAGCGCTGCGTGCTGAGCTTCGCCGCGTCGGTCGCGGTCACGCCCTGCGAGCGTGCGCGCAGCCAGGCGATGCGGTCGCTCGAACGGGCGACGATGCGCTGCACGTGACCCGAGATGACCACGCGCGGCGCTGCCGGGTGCGGCGCGGTCGCGACGGGTGCGACGACCGTCCTGCGCGCGGCCGGTGCTGCGGCCGCGAACGGTGCCGCCGCGATGATCGACACTGTCTCGGACGGAGCCGTCGGCTCGAACGTCTCGGCGAGATCGCCGAAGATGTCGAGCTGCAGATCCACCCGCTCATCGTCCCACGAAGCACCGCCGCCGCGGACCCGGCGCGCCCTCGGGACGCATCCGCCCGCGAGCCGCGAGCACTGCGCCTGCACGCGAGTCCGCAATCGGCCGGGGTAAAAAGGAGACGCACAGGAAGGGCATAGAATGAGTGCGGATCGATCCATAGGAGACTCTGGCGCAATGGAACGCATGACCGACACCGCTCAGCAGCAGCTGCGGGCTCAGCCCCGCCTCACCCGCCAGGACGGCTCGCCCATCCGCGTCGTCGTCGTCGACGACGAGCAGAGCCTCGCAGACCTCGTCGCCATGGGCCTCAAGTACGAGGGATGGGATGTGAAGACCGCGGCCAATGGCCAGCAGGCGTTGCAGGCCGTGCGCGAATTCCGCCCCGACGCGGTCGTGCTCGACATCATGCTTCCCGACATCGACGGGCTCACAGTGCTCCAGCGCCTGCGCTCAGCCGGATTCGACGTCCCGGTGCTCTTCCTGACCGCCAAGGACTCGCTCGACGACCGCGTCGCCGGGCTCACGGCCGGCGGTGACGACTACGTCACGAAGCCCTTCGGGCTCGAGGAGGTCGTGGCGCGGCTGCGCGGGCTGATCCGCCGCACGGCAGCAGCGGCCGAGGAGTCGAGCGTGCTCTGGGTCGGCGACCTGATGATGGATGAGGACTCCTACGAGGTGCGCCGTGGCGGTCAGCAGGTCGATCTCACCGCGACCGAGTTCGAGCTGCTGCGCTACCTCATGCGCAACCCGCGTCGCGTGCTCTCCAAGGCGCAGATCCTCGACCGTGTCTGGTCCTACGACTTCGGCGGTCGCGCGAGCGTCGTCGAGCTCTACATCTCCTACCTGCGCAAGAAGATCGACACGCTCGGGCCGGCCATGATCCACACCGTGCGCGGCGTCGGCTACCAGCTGCGCGCGGCCGAGTGATCGGCGGGAGCTCCGCGGCGTGACCCAGGCCGCGACATCCGCCGCCCAACTGGGCAGGCGCATCCAGAACCCGTCGTCGTGGTCGCTGCGTCGACGGCTGCTCGTCGTCGTCGCGCTGCTGTTCGCGGTGCTCACCGCGGCGGTCGCCATCGCGAGCGTCATGACCATGCGTGTGGTGCTCGAATCCCGCGTCGACGAGCAGCTGCAGGAGCTCTCGGATCGCACCTCCGTGGCCGTCGAGCGCGCGCTGGCCACAGGGGTGAAGCAACCGCTCGACCCGCGGATGTCGGGCGCGCTCGTGGTGGTCGAGCACGACGGCGATCTGCTGGACTACTTCGTCTTCACGCGCACCGGCACCCGACAGGCGCTCGCGACGACGGATGTCGATGCGGTCATGGATGCGCCCGTCGGTGCACCGGCCAACGCCGCGCTGCCCGGATACGGCAACTACCGCGTCATGGCGACCGACGTCGGCGAGGCGCGCGTGATCGTGGGGATGTCGCTCTCCGACACCAACCAGACGCTCGCAGCACTGGCGTTCGTGATCGCCGTCGCGGCGATCGCGGCCGTCACGATCGTGCTGCTGCTGGGCGACGTGATCATCCGTCGGGCTCTGCGCCCGCTCACCTCGGTGATCGCGACCACCGAGCGCATCTCGCAGCTGCCGCTGGCTTCCGGCGACGCACAGCTGACGAACCGGGTGCGCATCGAGGAGCCTGCGAGCGAGGTCGGGCGCGTGCAGGAGTCGATGAACCGCATGCTCACGCACATCGAGGAGGCGTTCGAGGCGCGTGCCCTCAGCGAGCGGCGCGTGCGCCAGTTCGTCGCGGATGCGTCGCACGAGCTGCGCACGCCGCTCGCCGCCGTGCGCGGCTACGCGGAGATCACGCAGAAGCACGAGTCCAACCTCAGCGACGACTCCCGCGCATCGCTCGAGCGCATCGAAGCCGCTGCGCACAGGATGCAGGCACTGGTCGACGACCTGCTGCTGCTCGCGCGGCTGGACGAGGGCCGCGAGATCGAGCGCGGCGAGGTCGACGTGTCGCTGCTGGTGGTCGAGGCGGTCGCCGATGCGCAGGCCGCGGGGGACGGGCATCCGATCTCCCTGGAGCTGCCGGAGGAGCCGGTCATCGTCGGCGGCGACCCCCTGCGCCTGCAGCAGATCGTCGCCAACCTGCTCGCGAACGCCCGTGTGCACACGCCCGTCGGTACGGCGATCGATGTGCACCTGCGGGCGGAGGCGGGCGACGCCGTCATCGACGTGATCGATGCCGGCCCGGGCATCCCGCAGCAGCTGCAGCACACCGTCTTCCAGCGCTTCGCGCGCGGCGACTCCAGCCGCTCCCGCGCCACCGGCTCCTCGGGTCTGGGCCTCGCGATCGTGCAGGCGCTCGTCGATGCGCACCACGGCAGCATCAGCCTCGAGAGTGCGCCCGGGCGCACGGCGTTCAGGGTGCGGCTGCCGCTGTGGCAGCCGGTCGTGCGCGGTGAGGCGTCGGTGAGATCGGATGCCGCCTCGGCCCACGACTAGCCGTCGCGTCACGCGGCACCCGGTTTGCACCACGCAGCCGTGGCGCGGTAGAGTCTTCGCATACCAAAGACCGCTGGTCGCTGGCGCGTGCTCGAAAGGCGCGTGTCAGCCGAAGGTTTGCTCGTGAGAGCGCCGGCCTGCGCAGGTGCGAATGTCCCGTCGAGGACCGAGCTCCGTGCGCTGCCGCCGGAGCTCTTTTTCATGGGTGAGCCAGGGAAGCCGGCAACGAAGCTAGGAGCACCATGGCGAACAAGGAAGCTGCGGTCGCCGAGCTCTCGAATCTCTTCGAGACCTCGAACGCCGTTCTGCTGACCGAGTACCGCGGTCTCACCGTCGGCCAGCTGAAGACGCTGCGCCGTGCGATCAGTGAGCACGCGACGTACGCCGTGGTGAAGAACACGCTCACCAAGATCGCAGCCAACAACGCCGGTATCACGGCGTTCGACGAGTCGCTTGTCGGCCCGTCCGCGATCGCATTCGTGCACGGCGACCCTGTCGCCGTCGCGAAGGAGATGCGTGCCTTCGCCAAGGCGAACCCGGCGCTCGTGGTCAAGAACGGTTTCTTCGACGGGAACCCGCTCACGGCCGACGACGTCGACAAGCTCGCAGACCTCGAGTCTCGGGAGGTGCTGCTCGGCAAGCTGGCGGGCGCCTTCAAGGCCTCGCTGTTCGGAGCTGCATACATGTTCAACGCACCGCTCGCTCAGGCCGTTCGCACGGTCGAGGCGCTGCGTGCGAAGCAGGAGTCCGCGGCCGAATAGGTCGCGGTCGGAACCAGAAACAAGGAGAAGACGATGGCAAAGCTGTCGACTGACGAGCTGCTCGAGCAGTTCAAGGAGCTCACGCTCATCGAGCTCAGCGAGTTCGTGAAGGCATTCGAGGAGACCTTCGAGGTCACCGCTGCGGCCCCGGTCGCTGCTGCTGCAGCTCCGGCTGCCGGTGGTGGCGCTGCTGCTGAGGAGGCTGAGGAGCAGACGGAGTTCGACGTCGTCCTCGAGTCCGCCGGCTCGGCGAAGATCCAGGTCATCAAGGTCGTGCGTTCGCTCACGTCGCTCGGTCTCGGCGAGGCCAAGGCACTCGTCGATGGCGCTCCCGCCAACGTGCTCGAGGGCGCGAAGAAGGAAGACGCTGACAAGGCAAAGGCTGACCTCGAAGAGGTCGGCGCGACGGTGACCGTCAAGTAGTCACCTGCTGCTGCACGAAGGGCCGCGTCCATCTTGGACGCGGCCCTTCGTCATCTGCAGGATGCGGCTGACGGAGCCCACCGGGAGATCCGTGGCGCTGGGGCCACGTGACTGGATGATCCGGCTCTACTGGCTGAGGACCCTGGATCCGGCGAAGCATCTCCCGCGCTCAGGCCATCTTGCGGGATTGTGCAGCCGGATCCGCTGAGCTCCGGAGATCCGGACCGTCCCGTGGCATGCTGGCGAGCATGTCGACGCGAGACACCCCGGCTCAGAACGGCGACCTGCCCGAGATCGGCCGCCCTGCGAACCGGGCGCTGCTGGCCATCGGCGTCACGACGCTCGACCAGGTCGCAGCGATGCCTGAGGCCGAGCTGCTCGCGCTGCACGGCGTCGGACCGCGCGCGATTCGCCTCCTGCGGAAGGCGCTCGAGCAGCAGGGCAGGGGCTTCGGCGCCTGAGGCGCGGTGCACGACGGCGCGCGCGGCGGCATCACGTGCCTCGACGCTGGGTCGCTTCGCTGTCGCGGGGCCGAGTTGCGCAGCGCCATCGATCAGGCGCCGCGCGGAGGGGATCAGCGGCGCGTCGGCCAGCGGGCTGAGCCCCGCGCGACGAACGCGAGCACCCGGTCGCAGAACTGCGCTGCGGCGGGCTCGAGCGCCTCGTCGCAGGCGTCGCAGCCGCAGAGCGGCGCAGCCTCATCCACGTCTCCGCCGAGCGCTGCGCACACGCCGGGGAAGCTCGTCCAAGCCATGCGGAAGGCCGGGCCACCGGCGGGGCGCATCCGCACGGCGCGAGTCTCGTGCGCCTCGGTGGCGTCCTCCTCGGCGACACAGTCGTACTCTGCGAGCAGGTGCGCCACGAGCGCATCGGCAACACGGTGCAGCGGTGCGTAGCGCTCGGGATGCGTGACCCGCGAGTACGCGTCCTCCGGCGGCCCCTCCATGCCCCAGCGGCGTCCGAAGGGGATCTCGCACCCTGCGTCGTCGAGCCATCGACCCGCAGGCAGCGGCGGCATGACGAAGGCGGTGGGAACGGACATCGGCTCATCCTGGCACTTGCGCATCGGGTGATGCCGAGCAGCGGGGCCGGGGCGGCAGAGTGTTGCCGACGCGCGGCGCTACGGTTGCCCCTATGAGCATGCGGATGGGCGGACGCGTCGCGATGCGCGATGAGAAGGCGCAGCGGCGGGTCAACGCAGACGCTCCCCGCGTGCCCGACCTGGGCAAGCGCATCCTCGCCCTGTTCGCACCCCACAAGCGCCAGATCATCCTCACCATCGCACTCGTGGGGGTGGTGGCGTCGATCTCGGTGTTCCCACCGCTGCTGACGCAGCGCGTGTTCGATGAGGCGCTCTTCCCGCCCGCAGGCGGCGTCGACCTCGGGCTGCTGTGGACGCTGGTGGGCATCATGGTGGCGCTGTGGGTCTCCGCGAGCCTGCTCGGCATCTGGCAGACGTGGATCACCTCGCGCGTCGGCAACCGGGTGATGGGTCAGCTGCGCACGTCGCTCTTCGACCGGCTGCAGGGCATGGAGCTCGCGTTCTTCACCCGCACGAAGACGGGCGTCATCCAATCGCGATTGCAGAACGACGTCGGCGGTGTCGCCAGCGTGCTCTCGAACACGGTCTCCTCGGTGGTCGGCAACACCGTCACCGTCATCGCCAGCCTCGTGACGATGCTGATCCTGTCGTGGCAGCTCACGATCGCCGCCGTGCTGCTGACGCCGGTGCTGATCATCCTGCAGCGCAGAGTCGGGCAGGTGCGCGCCCGCATCGCCACGAAGACGCAGGAGTCGCTCAGCGAGATGACCGCGATCACGCAGGAGTCGCTGTCGGTCTCCGGCATCCTGCTCGCCAAGGCGTTCGGACGGCAGACCGATGAGTCGCGTCGCTACCGCGACGAGAACGACCGGCAGATCGACCTGCAGGTACGACTGACGATGAGCGGTCAGACCTTCTTCGCACTCGTGTCGATCTTCATCTCCATCCTGCCCGCGGTCATCTACGTGATCGCCGGCTACTTGCTCACCGGGCAGGCACCGGGGGCGGAAGAGGGAGTCACAGCGGGCACACTCGTGGCCTTCACGACGGTGCAGGCGAGGCTGCTGATGCCGCTCATGGGCCTGCTGCGAGTCTCGCTCGACCTGCAGACCTCCTCTGCGCTGTTCGCTCGCATCTTCGAGTACCTCGACCTGACGCCGGCGATCGTGCCCGCTGCCGACCCGGTGCCGCCTGTCGCAGCGCGGCTGGGGGAGGTGGAGTTCGACGCGGTCGAGTTCCGCTACCCGGATGCGCGCGAGAGCGAGGCGAACACCTTGGACGGCGTCTCGTTCACGCTCGACCCGGGCACCTTCGCCGCGTTCGTCGGCCCGTCCGGGGCAGGCAAGACGACCATCGGCTACCTGCTGCCGCGACTCCACGAGGTGACCGGGGGAGCGGTGCGCTTCGCGGGCGTCGACGTGCGCGACATCGAGCCGTCGGCGCTCACCGACCACATCGGCATCGTCAGCCAGGAGCCGTATCTCTTCCACGCGACGATCGCCGAGAACCTGCGCTACGCCAAGCCCGATGCGACCGATGCGGAGCTCGACGTCGCAACACGCTCGGCAAGCATCTACGACACGATCCACCGCTTCCCGGACGGGTACGACACCGTCGTGGGCGAGCGCGGCTACCGGCTCTCCGGCGGCGAGAAGCAGCGCATCGCCATCGCACGCGTACTGCTCAAGGACCCGGCGGTGCTCATCCTCGACGAGGCCACCAGTGCGCTTGACACGGTCTCGGAGCGTGTCGTGCAGGGCGCACTCGACGAGGCCGCCAGGGGCCGCACGACACTCGCGATCGCCCACCGGCTCTCCACGATCCGCGACGCCGACGTGATCTTCGTCGTGGATGCCGGTCGCATCGTCGAGCGTGGCACCCACGTCGAGCTGCTGGCGCTCGGCGGCACCTACGCGTCGCTGTTCGCGCAGCAGGCCGCGCTCTGAGCGACATCCGCGAGTGCCGGCAGTCTGCCGTTCGGAGACTGCGGGCGCCTCGGTGCAGCCCGCCCGCTCAGTGCGGAGACTGCGGGCGCCTCGGTGCAGCCCGCCCGCTCAGTGCGGAGACTGCGGGCGCCTCGGTGCAGCGCGCCCGCTCAGTCGGACGCGTCGGGGGCCATCGCGTCCGGGTCCGGCAGCTCTGCCACGGCGGCGCGCCACCGCAGCGCCAGCTCGTCGACATCGACGGCATGGTCGTCGTAGCGGCATCCCCGCCCGTTCGGCTTCAGCGCGATGCGCTCCACGCGCCAGTGCGGCAGCGCACGTTCCAGCACATCGGCGGGGTAGTCGCCCGAGTGGTTCGTGATGCGCCACCAGGGGACGCCGTCGCCGTAATGCCGCAGGATCGAGCCCACCTGGCGGGGGCCGATGCCGCAGATGGCCGCGATCGCCCCGTATGCGGCCACGCGCCCCGCGGGCACCAGCTCGACGCAGCGCAGCACGCGTTCGATCACCAGCTCGCGGCGCGCATCCATCCACCCATCCTGCCCCGAGCTCCGACCGCCCCGCACAACGCAAGCCCGCCGACAGCAGCTCGCGGCTGCGAGGACGCCTCTTCCTGGAGCGCCCCGAAACTGCCGCCGCTGGCTTGCGTTGTGCGGGGGGGTCGGAGCTCGGGGCAGGATGGGTGGATGGATGCGCGCCGCGAGCTGGTGATCGAACGCGTGCTGCGCTGCGTCGAGCTGGTGCCCGCGGGGCGCGTGGCCGCATACGGGGCGATCGCGGCCATCTGCGGCATCGGCCCCCGCCAGGTGGGCTCGATCCTGCGGCATTACGGCGACGGCGTCCCCTGGTGGCGCATCACGAACCACTCGGGCGACTACCCCGCCGATGTGCTGGAACGTGCGCTGCCGCACTGGCGCGTGGAGCGCATCGCGCTGAAGCCGAACGGGCGGGGATGCCGCTACGACGACCATGCCGTCGATGTCGACGAGCTGGCGCTTGGGGGAGAGCGGTGGGGCGGCTCAGGCGAGCAGCAGACGGCCCACGGCGCGGCGGGCGAGGCGGGCGGATGCATCGGGCAGCGTCGCGTCCGACACGAGGGCGTCGAGCTGCTCCAGCGCGGCGAAGGCGGCGAGGCCCTGCACGCCCCACTTCGAGGCATCCGCGAGCACGACGGTCGTCCTGGCGGCGGCCATGAGCGCACGATTGGTCTCGGCCTCCGCGAGGTTGGGCGCGGTGCAGCCGCGCTCGGCGTCGATGCCGTGCGTCCCCAGGAAGAGCGCATCGAGCCCGATCGAGGCAGCGGTGCGGTTCGCGACCGGGCCCACCAGCGCGTCCGAGCGCGTGCGCTCGCCACCGGTGAGCACCACCTGATCCCGGCCGGGCAGCGCCAGCGCGACCGGCAGCGAGTTCGTCACGATCGTCACGCCGGGCGCGTCGGCGAGCAGGCGAGCGAGGGCGAGCGTCGTCGTGCCGGCGCCGATGCCCACCGCCGTGCCGGGACGGACGAGCGTCGCTGCGACCCTGGCGATGCGCTCCTTCTCGTCGCGATGCAGTCCGGCCTTCGCGAGCGGCGCCGGCTCATCGACGACCCCCGCTCGCACGATCCGGATGCCGCCGCGCACACGCTCGACGCGCTCCTCGGCGACCAGCCGGTCGGCGTCGCGCCGCACCGTCATCGCCGAGACGCCCAGGCCTCGTGCGAGGTCGGTGACGCGGGCGGCTCCCTCGCGCCGCAGGAGCGCGAGGATGCGCTCGCGCCGCTCGACGTCGAGCAGTCCGGCCTCGAGCGCAGCCCCGCCCCGCGCCGCCCGCCCTGATCGTTTCGACTCCATGCGCACACTTTCGCACAGACACGAGCATCAGCGCACGCGCTGCGGCATGATCGAGGGGTGAGTGCCATCAGACAGACCACCGCGCAGCTGGCGGACGGCCGCGACATCGTGTACTTCGACGATGCGGGCACCCAGCCGCGCGAGCGCCGGCTCGACCGCCGAGCGCTCGATGAGCGCCCCGCAACGCCGACGATGCGGCTGGATCCGCTGAGCGCCGAATGGGTGACGATCGCGACCGCCCGGCAGAGCCGCGTGCACCTGCCGTCCGCCGACGCCGATCCGCTCGCGCCGCAGTCGCCGACGAACCCCAGCGAGATCCCGGATGACTACGACGTCGCGGTGTTCGAGAACCGGTCACCGTCGTTCGGTCCTGCGAGCGCCGATGACCTGCAGGAAGAGGCCGCGAGCGACGCTGAGCGTGGAGCAGCGGCGAGCGACGCCGAGCCGGCAGCGGCCGTGAGCCCCGTCGCCATCGGCGCAGCGCGCCCGGCTGTCGGCCGCTGCGAGGTGGTTGCCTTCAGTCCGCAGCACGACGGCTCATTCGGCACGCAGCCGACCCTCCGCGCGCGCACCATCGTCGAGGCGTGGGCCGAGCGCACCCGAGCGCTCTCGGCCGTGCCCGGCGTGCAGCAGGTGTTCCCCTTCGAGAACCGCGGCATCGAGATCGGTGTCACGCTGCCGCACCCGCACGGGCAGATCTATGCCTACCCCTACCTGCCGCAGCGCATCCGCCGCATCGCGCAGTCCGTGGAGGACTACGGGCCGGGGCTGTTCGCCGACATCCTCGACAGCGAGCGGGGCGGCCCGCGCGTGCTGCTCGAAGGCGAGCACTTCACCGCCTTCGTGCCCTTCGCGGCGCGCTGGCCGGTGGAGGTGCAGCTGATGGCGCACCGGCAGGTGCCCGACCTGGCGGCGACGACCGACGAAGAGCGCGCCGAGCTCGCGACCATGACGCTGCGCCTGGCGCGCGGCCTCGACGCGATCTACGACGCGCCGCTACCGTACATCGCCGGATGGATCCAGGCGCCGGTCGCGTCCCACCGTGACGAGGTGCGGCTCACATGGCACGTCACGAGCCCGCGCCGCGCCGCGGACAAGCTGAAGTTCCTGGCCGGCAGCGAGGCCGCCATGGGCGCATGGGTCGGCGACATCGCCCCGGAGGACGGCGCTGCACGACTGCGCGACGCGATCGCCAAGGCCGACGCGTCGAACCCGGTCGAGCCGCTTGGCGGCATCCGCACGGAGGCGACGGATGCGTGACGCGTTCCGGGCAGCCTTCGGGTCCGTGCCGGACGGCGTGTGGTCGGCGCCCGGCCGCGTCAACCTGATCGGTGAGCACACCGACTACAACGGCGGACTCGCGATGCCGTTCGGCATCGATCGCCGCACACGGGTCGCCGTGCGGCTGCGCGACGATGCGCGCATCCGAGTCGCCACGGACTTCGTCGAGGAGGGCATTGCATTCGGCGTCATCGAATCGACGCTCGACACCGCGAGCGAGGCGAGCGGCTGGAGCCGCTACCTGCTGGGTGCGGCGCACGTGCTGCGGCGAGAGCTCGGCGTCGAGGGTTCGGGCTTCGAGGCGCTGGTCTCGAGCGACGTGCCGGTCGGCGTCGGCGTCTCCTCCTCTGCCGCGCTCGAGTCGGCGACCATCGTCGCCCTCGACGAGCTCTGGGGCACGGGGCTCGACCGCCGCGAGATGGTGCGGCTCGGGCAGCTGGTGGAGAACGAGGTCGTGGGCGCCCCGACCGGAACGCTCGACCAATCCGCCGTGCTGCTCGCTGAGCGCGACCACGCCGTGCTGCTCGACTTCCCTGCCGACACCGCCGAGCAGGTGCCGCTGGGATTCGAGGCGGCGCAGCTCGAGATCCTGGTGATCGACTCGCTCGTGCGTCACGACCATGCCACCGGCGGCTACGGCGAGCGCCGGCGGGAATGCGAGCGTGCCGCCGAGATCGCGGGTGTCTCGACGCTGCGTGAGATCAACGCGGCGGATGTCGACGCCTGGGCCGATCGCATGCCCGCGCACGTGCACCGGCGCATGCGACACGTCGTCACCGACACCGAGCGCGCGCGACGCGTCGCCGAACTGGTGCGGCAGGGACGCGCCCGCGAGATAGGGCCCATCCTCACCGATGGGCACGCGTCGCAGCGCGATGACTTCGAGAACTCGGTGCCAGCGATCGACGCGGCTGTCGATGCGGCCGTCGCGGCCGGAGCGCTCGGCGCCCGCATGACGGGCGGCGGCTTCGGCGGGGCGGCGATCGCGCTCGTCGACGTGACCGAGGCCAGCCGCATCGCGAGGGAGACGGCCGATGCCGTCGTGGCTGCGGGTCACGTGCGCCCGGTGATCTTCTCCGTGCATCCGTCCGAGGGCGCGCGACGCGACCCCTGACGGGTGACGCGCCGCGCCGCAGCAGCGGACAGCCGCGCTACAGCAGCGGCTTGCCGCGCTGCTCGGGGATCGTCCAGGCGGCGGCTGCCGCGATCGCGAAGGCGAGTGCGAAGGCTCCGAACAGCACGAGCGGACCACCCGCGCTGAGCAGGAACGGCACCGCGAGCGGCGCGATGATCGAGGCGATGCGGCCGAAGCCAGCCGCGGCGCCCGTGCCGGTGCCTCGCACGTTCGTGGGGTAGAGCTCCGGTCCGATCGCGTAGAGCGCGCCCCACGCGCCGAGGTTGCAGAACGAGAGCGTGCAGCCGGCCGCGATGATCATCGCCTCACTCGACGCGGTGCCGTACCAGGCTGCTGCGCACGCCGACCCGATGAGGAAGACGGTGAGGGTGGGGCGTCGGCCCCACTTCTCGATCAGGAAGGCGGCGGTCGCGTAGCCGGGCAGCTGCGCGACGGTGATGATGAGCGTGAACTCGAACGAGCGCACGAGCGAGAAGCCCTGCTCGACCAGCAGTGAGGGAATCCAGATGAACGCCCCGTAGTACGAGAAGTTGATGCAGAACCACACCGTCCAGAGCGCGATCGTTCGGCGGCGCAGCGACGCCGACCAGATCGAGACAGCGGGCTCGGCTGCGGCGGGTGCGATGCCAGCGACCGCCGGCTCCGCGCGAGCCGACGGCAACGCATCCGGCTGCCTGCCTCGCGAGGGTTCGTCCGGTGCGGGGATGCCCGCCGCTGCTTCGAACTGCCGCACGGTGCGCTCGGCCTCGTCGACGCGCCCCTTCGACAGCAGGAATCGCACCGACTCCGGCATGCCCCAGCGCACCACGATGGAGAAGATCGCCGGTGCCAGACCGATCGCGAGGCCCCAGCGCCAGCCGTCGTCGGAGGCGCTGATGACGAAGGTGCCGATGATCGCCGCCAGGATCCAGCCGACCGCCCAGAAGGCCTCGAGCCAGACCACGACGCGCCCGCGGATCTTCTTGGGCGCGAACTCGCTGATGAGGGTCGAGGCGACCGGCAGCTCCGCGCCCAGGCCCAGCCCCACCAGGAATCGCAGCGCCAGCAGTGCCGCGAGCGAGCCGACCAGGGCGGATGCGCCGGTGGCGATGCCGTAGACGAGCAGCGTGAGCGCGAAGACGCTGCGGCGACCGATGCGGTCGGCGAGCAGACCGCCGACGGTGGCGCCGATCGCCATGCCGACGAAGCCGATCGAGGCGATCCAGCTCGTCTCGATGCTCGTGAGCTGCCACTGCTGCGCGAGCGCGGCGATCACGAAGGAGATGAGGCCGACATCCATCGCATCCAGCGCCCAGCCGATGCCGGCAGTGCCGAGCAGGCGCCCGTGCTTGCGCGTGAAGGGCAGCCGGTCGAGCCGCTCGGAGCGGGTCGGGCCGGTGGTGGGCAGAGCGCTCATGCTGTGGTCTCTCATCGAGGGCGCGGTGTTCGCCGGACGGCACAACGATAGTGCGATGGGCATCCGGCCCGGATAGCGTGGCGGCATGAGCGAGCGCATCGAGATTCCCGACGACGTCGAGCGTGCCGAGATCGATGCCTTCGTCGTGGCTGCTGCGGATGTCGTGTGGGGACTGTGGACCACGCGCGAGGGTCTCGAGCAGTGGTGGTGGCCGCAGTTCGACGATGCCCACTACGAGCTCGATGTGCAGGAGGGCGGCATGTACCGGTTCCGCACCGCGACCGGTGGCTTCGGCGTGCAGGGCCGCTACCTGCAGCTCGACGCGGGGAAGCGCATCGTGCAGAGCTGGGATTGGCTCGGCGGCGGCGAGGAGCTGCAGACCGAGGAGCAGCTCGTCGTGGTCGAATTCCGCGAGACCGGGGACGGCACGCATGTGCGCGTCACGCAGACTGCGCCGCTCGACGAGCTCGACGACCTGCGCGAGGGCTGGCAGGACACCTTGACGCGGCTCGAGGAGCACTTCGACGACTGAGGGCCGTGATCCGTACCCCAGCGGCCGGGCTTCTGCCGTGATCGCGATCGGCGCGGCGAAACGGTCACTTCGTGCCATGCTGACTGCACGGCACGGGTGATGGGAGGCGCGGCATGGCACGACCGGCCAACAGGCGACCGAACATCCGCGACGTTGCCGCGCTCGCAGGCGTCAGCTACCAGACGGTCTCTCGGGCGCTCAATCGTCACCCCAACGTCCGGCCCGAGACGCTTGCCCGCGTCGAGGCGGCAATCCTCGAGCTGGGCTATCAGCCCAATGCTGCGGCGCGGGCGCTCGTGCGGCAGAGCTCGCGAACGATCGGCCTGCTCACGCTGCCGACCACCGACTACGGTCCGCAGACGCAGGCGATCGCCATCGAGACGGCCGCCAGGGACGCCGGCTACCGGATCGTCATGACCATCGCGGTGTCGACCAGCGTCGAGGATCTCGCCGCCGGTCTCCGGTTCCTGCGCGAGACGAGCGTCGATGCGGTGGTCGTGAGCGTCGCCGAGACATCGATGCTCGAGGCGCTCGCGCAGCTGTCGATCGGCGTCCCCTATGTCACGCTCGAGCCCACCGGGCTCGCGTTCGGTCACAGCGTCGCGATCGATCAGCGCCTCGGCGCTCGCTTGGCCGTCGATCATCTCGCCGCGCTCGGGCACCGGAGGCTCTGGCACCTGCGCGGTCCGGCGGGATCCATCGACGCGAGCGCGCGTGCGCGCGGCTTCCAGGATCGCGTCGGCGAGCTCGGCCTGGAGGCAGCCGGCGCCGACGAGGGCGACTGGACGGCCGATTCCGGGTATCGCGCCGGGCGGGTGCTGCTCGAGCAGGGCGCACGGGCGATCGTGGTCGGCAACGATCAGATGGCGCTCGGACTCATGCACGCCTGCCGGGACGCAGGACTGTCGGTGCCGCGGGATGTCTCGATCATCGGCTTCGATGATGTGCCGGAGGCGCCGCACTACCCGACGGCGCTGACGACGGTGCGGCAGGAGTTCGAGGAGGTGGGCGCCGCCGCGATGCGGGTGCTGCTCGATGACCTCTCCGGGCGCGCCGGCCTCGTGCACCTGCGGATCGCGCCGACGCTCATCGAACGGGAATCCACCGCCGCTCCGACCGCCTGAGCGCTCACGATCAGCGGCGCACGTGGCCCGCGGTGCTCGCTCACGTGATCGTCAAGGTCACGGTTGCATCACGGGGTAGCGCTCTTGTGACCGTTTCGCCTACAGTGTTGCCAGCATGGTGCGGGAGGTCCCGCGCCGACGGATCCTGAGGACGACGGAGTCTCCAATGAGTGCACTGCCGAATGCCACTGCCGGCGCCGACCGCGCCCAGCATGTCGTCGGCATCGATTTCGGCACGCTCAGCGGGCGCGCGATCGTGGTGCGGGTCAGCGACGGCGCCGAGCTCGGTGCCGCCGTGCACGAGTACGCGCATGCCGTCATCGACGACCGCTTGCCCGTGTCGGGGGAGCGACTCCCTCCGGAGTGGGCGCTGCAGGAGCCGAACGACTGGCTCGAGGTGCTGCGACGCGCCGTGCCCGCGGCCGTTGCCGATGCCGGCGTCGATCCCACCAGCATCATCGGCGTGGGCACCGACTTCACCGCGTCCACGCCGATGCCGGTCATGCACGATGGCACGCCGCTGTGCCGCATCGACGGCCTCGCGGCGCGTCCGCACGCCTACCCCAAGCTCTGGAAGCACCATGCGGCGCAGGCGCAGGCCGATCGCATCACCGCGCTCGCCGCGGAGCGCGGCGAGCCGTGGCTGCCGCGCTACGGCGGCGCCATCTCGAGCGAGTGGGAGTTCGCGAAGGCGCTGCAGATCCTCGAGGAGGATCCAGAGGTGTACGCGCGCATCGACCGCTGGGTCGAAGCGGCCGACTGGATCGTCTGGCAGCTGGCGGGTCGCTACGTGCGCAATGCCTGCTCCGCGGGCTACAAGGGCATCCTGCAGGACGGCGCGTACCCCTCGAGGGAGTACCTCTCCGCGCTCAACCCGGCGTTCGCCGACTTCGCCGACAAGCTCGACGCCGAGATCGGCCCGCTGGGCTCCAGCGCCGGGCGACTGACCGCGGAGGCGGCAGCGCTCACCGGACTGCCCGCGGGGATCCCCGTCGCGGTCGGCAACGTCGACGCGCACGTCACGGCGCCCGCGGCGAAGGCGACCGCAGCGGGCAGCATGCTGGCGATCATGGGCACGAGCACATGCCACGTCATGTCGAGCGCGACGCTCGCCGAGGTGCCCGGCATGTGCGGCGTGGTCGACGGCGGCATCGTCGATGGACTGTGGGGGTACGAGGCCGGGCAGTCCGGCGTCGGCGACATCCTCGGCTGGTACGTCGACAACCAGGTGCCGCCCGCGATCCACGATGCCGCGAGCGCTGCCGGCCGCAGCGTGCACGAGCACCTCACCGAGCTCGCCTGGCTCGAGCCGGTGGGCGCTCACGGGCTGCTCGCCCTCGACTGGCACAGCGGCAACCGCTCGGTGCTGGTCGACACGAACCTCTCGGGCCTTGTGCTCGGCGTGACGCTGGCCACGCGCCCGGAGCACATCTACCGAGCGCTCGTCGAGGCCACCGCGTTCGGCACCCGCGTGATCGTCGAGGCGTTCAATGCCTCCGGCGTTCCGGTCGAGCGTTTCGTCGCGGCCGGCGGCCTGCTGCGCAACCGTCACCTCATGCAGACCTACGCCGACGTGCTGCGGATGCCGATCTCGGTCATCGCGAGCACGCAGGGTCCCGCGCTCGGCGCCGCGATCCACGCGGCGGTCGCCGCCGGCGCCTACCCCGACACGATCACGGCGGGCGAGGCGATGGGCGCTGCGGATGAGAACGCGTATGTGCCCGACGAGGCCGCCGCAGACGCGTACGACGCCCTGTTCGCCGAGTATCGGACGCTGCACGACCACTTCGGTCGCGGGGGCAACGACGTGATGCGGCGGCTGAAGGCCATCAAGCGCGAAGCGCTCGAGGCGTCGTCGTGAGCGAGGCAGCGATCCGCGCCACGCGCGAGGAGGTCGCCAGCCTGCACGCCGAGCTCGTGCGCGCGGGCCTCGTGGTCTGGACGGGCGGGAACGTCTCTGGCCGGGTGCCGGGCGAGGAGCTCTTCGTCATCAAGCCCAGCGGCGTCTCCTACGACGAGCTCAGCCCCGCGTCGATGATCCTCTGCGACCTCGACGGCGTGCCGGTCCCCGGCAGCGAGGGCTCCGAGCGCACTCCGTCGAGCGATACCGCGGCGCACGCCTACGTCTACCGCCACATGCCGCAGGTCGGCGGCGTCGTCCACACGCATTCCACCTACGCCACCGCGTGGGCGGCGCGTGCGCAGCCGATCCCGTGCGTCATCACCGCGATGGCCGACGAGTTCGGGGGCGAGATCCCCGTCGGCCCGTTCGCGATCATCGGCGACGACTCAATCGGCCGGGGCATCGTCGCGACCCTGACGGGCCATCGCTCGCGCGCGGTGCTCATGCAGAACCACGGGCCCTTCACCATCGGGAGCGATGCGAGGGACGCGGTGAAGGCCGCCGTCATGTGCGAGGACGTCGCGCGCACGGTCCACATCGCTCGCCAACTGGGCGATCCGGTCGCGATCGCGCCCGAGGCCATCGACTCGCTCTTCGACCGCTATCAGCACGTGTACGGCCAGAGCGAGGGGCATCCGCAGTGACCAGCATCATCCCCGACCCCTCGACGCGCGTCGTCTGGTTCCTCACCGGCAGCCAGGGGCTGTACGGCGAGGAGACGCTGCGGCAGGTCGCGGAGCAGTCACGCGAGGTCGCCGCGATGCTCGCGGAGGCCGACGAGGTGCCGGTCACGGTCGAGCATCGCCCGGTGCTCACCTCCCCGGAGGCGATCCATCGCGCCGCGCTCGAGGCCAACGCCGACGAGCGCGTGGTCGGCGTCATCGCCTGGATGCACACCTTCAGTCCCGCCAAGATGTGGATCGGCGGGCTCGGCGCGCTCGCGAAGCCGCTGCTGCACCTGCACACGCAGCACAACGTCGCGCTGCCATGGTCGGAGATCGACTTCGACTTCATGAACCTCAACCAGGCTGCGCACGGTGACCGAGAGTTCGGCTACCTCGCCGCTCGCCTCGGCACGCCCCGCACGATCGTGGTGGGGCACGCATCCGCCACGCGCGTGCGAGCGCAGGTGGGCACCTGGGCGCGTGCGGCGCTCGGCACCGCCGCGCTGCGCACCCTGAAGGTCGCGCGCTTCGGCGACAACATGCGCTTCGTCGCCGTCACCGAGGGGGACAAGACCGAGGCAGAGATCAGGCTCGGTGCGCAGATCAACACCTGGGGCGTGAACGAGCTGGCGGATGCTGTGGCGAACGCGCCGCAGGAGACGGTCCGTGCGCTGGTGGACGAGTACATCGCCAGCTACGACGTGGCGGCGGAGCTGCTGCCGGGTGCGGACCGCCACCAGTCCCTCATCGACGGGGCTCGCATCGAGGTCGGCCTGCGCTCGTTCCTCGAGGGCGGCGGCTTCGGCGCCTTCACCACGAGCTTCGAGGATCTGGGATCGCTGCCGCAGCTGCCCGGCCTCGCCGTGCAGCGCCTCATGGCCGACGGCTACGGCTTCGGCGCCGAGGGCGATTGGAAGACCGCGATGCTCGTGCACGCGGCGTCCCACATGGGCGCGGGTCTACCGGGCGGGGCGAGCCTGATGGAGGACTACACCTACCACCTGGTCGAGGGGGAGGAGCTCATCCTCGGCGCGCACATGCTCGAGGTGAGCCCGTCGCTCAGCAGCGCGCGCGCGCGGCTGGAGGTGCATCCGCTCGGCATCGGCGGCAAGGACGACCCGGTGCGCCTGGTCTTCACCGCTGACGCCGGACCCGCGGTCGTCGTGGCGCTCAGCGACATGCGCGAGCGCTTCCGGATGGTGGCGAACGCCGTCGAGACCGTCGCGCTGCCGGAGCCGATGCCGAAGCTGCCGGTCGGTCACGCCGTGTGGCGTCCCGCACCGGATCTCGCGACCTCGGCGACCGCCTGGCTCACCGCCGGTGCTGCCCACCACACCGTGATGTCGAACCAGGTCTCCATCGACGCGTTCCGTGAGCTCGCCAGGCAGACCGGCATCGAGTTCCTCGCGATCGACGACGCGACCACCGCGGAGGCGTTCGAGCGCGAGGTCCGCTGGAACGCCGCCTACCACCGACTCGCACAGGGACTGGGCTGACGCCCACCCCTTGCCCGCGACCCACGTCGCACCACCCCTCGCCGCATCGCGGCACCCAGGAAAGGAACCACAGTGAAGAAGCACCGCATTCTCGGCGCTGTCGCTGCTGCCAGCATGATCGCGCTCGTCGCGACAGGCTGCGGCCGTGGCGGCTCGGGCGACCCCGAGCCCACCGACGCGGCAGCCGAGCCGGGCGGCCAGGGTCAGATCGTCGGCGTCGCGATGCCGACGCAGCAGTCGGAGCGCTGGATCGCCGACGGCGACAACGTGCGCACGCAGCTGGAGGACCTCGGCTACACCGTCGACCTGCAGTACGCGAACGACGACATCCCCACCCAGGTGTCGCAGATCGAGAACATGATCTCCTCGGGTGCTGAGGCCCTGATCATCGCCTCGATCGACGGCACCACGCTGACCGATGTGCTCGAGCAGGCGGGCGCCCAGGAGATCCCCGTGATCGCCTACGACCGCCTCATCAACGGCAGCCCGAACGTCGACTACTACACGACCTTCGACAACTACCAGGTCGGCGTGCAGCAGGCGACGAGCCTCCTGCAGGGACTCGGCGTGGTCGACGAGAGCGGCGAGCGCACCGACGAGGCCGGCCCGTTCAACATCGAGCTCTTTGCAGGCAGCCCTGACGACAACAACGCGACGTTCTTCTGGAACGGCGCGATCGACACGCTGCAGCCGCTGATCGACGACGGCACGCTCGTCGTGCCCTCCGGCCAGACCGAGTTCGAGCAGGCCGCGATCCTCCGCTGGCTGCCCGCGACGGCGCAGGCGCGCATGGAGAACCTGCTGACCGTCATCGGCGACACGAAGCTCGACGGTGTGCTCTCGCCCTACGACGGCCTCTCGATCGGCATCATCTCGGCACTCACGTCCGGCGGCTACTCGACGAGCGACCTCCCCATCGTGACGGGTCAGGACGCAGAGGTCGGATCGGTGCAGTCGATCATCGCCGGCGAGCAGTACGCGACCATCTTCAAGGACACGCGACTGCTCGCAGAGCAGGCCGTCGCCATGGTGGACGCGCTGCTGCACGGCGAGGAGCCCGAGGTGAACGACACCGAGACATACGACAACGGCGACCACATCGTGCCGTCGTACCTGCTGGAGTCGACGATCGTCACCGCGGAGAACTATGAAGAGGTGCTGGTGGAGTCGGGCTACTACGAGGCGTCCGAGCTCCAGTGACGGAACGGGGCGGGGGCTCACGCTCCCGCCCCGCATCCTCGAACCCCGGCGCTTGCGCCGACCATCATGGGAAAGGGAGGCCCGCCATGACGGCGATCCTCGAGATGCGCAGCATCACGAAGGAGTTCCCGGGCGTGAAAGCGCTCTCCGACGTCACGCTCACCGTCGAGCGCGGCGAGGTGCACGCCATCTGCGGCGAGAACGGCGCAGGCAAGTCGACGCTCATGAAGGTCCTCTCGGGTGTGTACCCGCACGGCACCTACGAGGGCGAGATCGTGTTCGAGGCCGAGCCCGTGCGGTTCCGCGGCATCGGCGACTCGGAGCGGGCAGGCATCGTCATCATTCATCAGGAGCTCGCGCTCAGCCCGCACCTGTCACTCGCCGAGAACATCTTCCTGGGCAACGAGATCGTCGGCCGCACCGGCCTGATCGACTGGCACCGGACGAACGACGAGGCGCAGAAGCTGCTCGCTCGCGTGGGGCTGGGAGACAATCCCGGCGTCCGCGCCAACGAGGTCGGCGTCGGCAAGCAGCAGCTGGTCGAGATCGCGAAGGCGCTCTCGAAGGATGTGAAGCTGCTGATCCTCGATGAGCCCACCGCCGCGCTGAACGACGAGGATTCCGCGCACCTGCTCGACCTCATCCGGCACCTGCAGGGCCAGGGCATCACCTGCATCATCATCAGTCACAAGCTCAACGAGATCAAGGCGATCGCCGACAAGGTCACCGTCATCCGCGATGGCCGGACGATCGAGACCCTCGTCACCGACGAGGTCTCCGAGAACCGGATCATCAAGGGCATGGTCGGCCGCGATCTCGCGTCGCGCTACCCGGAGCGAGACGTGCCGATCGGGGACGAGGCCTTCCGCATCGAGGACTGGCGGGTGCACCATCCGACAGAATCCGATCGGGTCGTCATCCATGACGCGTCGCTGCACGTCCGCGCCGGGGAGGTGGTCGGCATCGCCGGCCTCATGGGAGCCGGTCGCACGGAGCTCGCGATGAGCATCTTCGGCCGCTCCTACGGCTCGCGCATCTCGGGTCGCGCGTTCATGCACGGCGAGCGGGTCGACCTGCGGAGCGTGCCCGGCGCGATCGCGGCGGGCATCGCGTACGCGACGGAGGACCGCAAGCGCTACGGGCTCAACCTGATCGAGGACATCAAGCGCAACATCTCGGCTGCCTCGCTGCACAAGCTCGTCCGCCGCGGTCTCGTCGATGCCGAGGAGGAGATCCTGGTCGCCGAGGGGTACCGCACGAGCATGCGGATCAAGACGCCGAACGTGCAGGCGGTGGTCGGGAAGCTCTCGGGCGGCAACCAGCAGAAGGTCGTGCTGTCGAAGTGGCTCTACGCCGACCCGGACGTGCTCATCCTCGATGAGCCGACCCGCGGCATCGATGTCGGCGCCAAGTACGAGATCTACTCGATCATCAACACGCTCGCCGCCGACGGCAAGGCCGTCATCGTCATCTCGTCCGAGCTGCCGGAGCTGCTCGGCATCTGCGACCGCATCTACACGCTCTCCGAGGGTCGGATCACCGGTGAGTTCCCGATCGCCGAGGCGACCCCAGAATCTCTCATGCAGCGCATGACCCAGGAGAAGGAGGCGGACCATGGCGTCGCCCAGCAATAACACCACCCTCGACCGCGATCTCGCCCCGTCGCCGATGCGATCGGCGGGCTCGTTCCTGCTCTCGCGCGTGCAGCAGATCGGCATCTTCATCGCCCTGATCGTCATCGTGCTGCTGTTCCAGGGCCTGACGGGCGGCCGCCTGCTGACCGCGGGCAACGTCGCGAACATCATCGTGCAGAACAGCTACATCCTGATCCTCGCGATCGGCATGGTGATGATCATCATCGCCGGGCACATCGATCTCTCGGTGGGCTCGGTGGCCGCGTTCGTCGGCGCCGCCACGGGTGTGATGATCGTGGAGTGGGGCTGGCCGTGGTGGCTCGGCATCCTGGTCGGGATCGTGCTCGGCGCCGTGGTCGGGGCGTGGCAGGGCTTCTGGGTGGCGGTGGTCGGCATCCCCGCGTTCATCGTGACGCTCGCGGGCATGCTCATCTTCCGCGGGCTCACGCAGATCACCCTCGGCAACACGCAGATCACGCCGTTCCCGAGCGAGTATCGAGAGCTCGGCGGCGGCTACCTGTTCCCGCAGCTGTTCCCGGCGTCGACCAGCCCGGCGGAGTGGATCACCGTCGGTCTCGGTGTGCTCGCGCTCGTGCTGTTCGTCGGCTCGCAGCTTCGTGCTCGCGTGAAGCGCGTGAAGCTCGGCGTCGAGGGCGAACCGGCGTGGTGGTTCTGGCTGCGCACCGGGTTCGGCGCCATCCTGATCGTGCTGCTGACGTTCCTGCTCGGCATCGCGGACGGGTCGCGCGGCACCCCGATCGTGCTCATCGTGCTCGGGCTGCTGATCGTCGGCTACACCGTGGTGATGAACCGCACCCGCTTCGGCCGCCACATCTACGCGGTGGGAGGGAACCGGCACGCGGCGGACCTCTCGGGCATCCGCTCGAAGCGCATCGACTTCATGCTCTTCGTCAACATGGGGATGCTGGCGGCGCTCGCGGGCATCGTGTTCGCGGGGCGCCTGAACTCCGCGGGTCCCGGCGCCGGCAACCTGTTCGAGCTCGATGCGATCGCCGCTGCCTTCATCGGCGGCGCCGCGGTGCAGGGCGGCATCGGCACCGTGGTCGGCGCCATCACCGGTGGCCTCATCATGGGTGTGCTGAACAACGGCATGTCGCTCCTGGGCGTCTCCACCGACTACCAGCAGTTCATCAAGGGCATGGTGCTGCTGCTTGCTGTGGCCTTCGACGTCTGGAACAAGCGGCGCTCGCGCGCGCAGGGCTGAACGGCTCGGCTGCGGGGCGCTCGTCATGGCGACGGGCGCCCCGTCTCGCGTGCGCGGCGAGGGGATCGTCGATCGAGCAGTCGTTCGCCGGTCTAACGAGGCGTAGGCTGGTGGCCGCTGTCTGAGAGAAACGAGGGAAGCATGCTGCTCGCGATCGTGAACGCCCACGTCGTGCCCGTCGAGGGGGACGACTTCCGGGGCACCATCCTGGTCGAGGACGGGCGCATCCGAGCGCTCGGTGCCGACATCGCGGTGCCGGATGGCGCGACGCTGCTCGACGTGGACGGCGCGCAGGTGACTCCTGGGCTCGTCGACGCCCACGTGCACCTCGGCGTGCACCCGGAGGGCGACGGCAGCGGCGCGAGCGACACCAACGAGATGACGAACCCCAACACCGCGGGCGTGCGCACCGTCGATGCGATCGACCCCTTCGACGAGGGCTTCGATCTCGCGCTCGCCGGCGGCGTCACCACCGTCAACGTGAACCCCGGCTCCGGCAACCCGATCGGCGGGCAGGCGACCACGCTGCACACGCACGGCCGCATCGTCGATCACATGGTGCTGCGCGAGCCCGCGGGCGTGAAGAGCGCACTGGGGGAGAACCCGAAGCGGGTCTACGGCGAGAAGAAGATCACGCCCTCGACTCGCCTGGGCACGGCGAAGATCATCCGGGACGCCTTCGTCGCGGCGCAGAACTACCAGCGACGGCACGCGGACCCCGACAATGATGAGCGTCGCGACGTCGACCTCACGATGGAGGCGCTCAGCAAGGTGCTGCGGCGGGAGATGCCCTGGCGGCAGCACGCCCATCGAGCGGACGACATCGTCACGGCGCTGCGGCTGCAGGCGGAGTTCGGCTATGACCTGGTCATCGACCACGGCACCGAGGCGCACGTGGTCGCCGACCTGCTGGCCGAGCGGGGCGTGCCCGTGCTCATCGGCCCGCTGTTCACCACCAAGTCGAAGATGGAGCTGCGCGGCCGCTCCATCGCGAACCCGGGCAAGCTCGCGGCAGCCGGTGTCGAGATCTCCATCATCACCGATCACCCGGTCATCCCCATCTCCTTCCTCGTGCACCAGGCGTCGCTCGCCGTCCGCGAGGGACTCGACCGCGACACCGCACTGCGCGCCATCACCATCAACCCGGCGAAGGTGCTCGGTGTCGCCCACGAGGTCGGCTCGCTCGCGGTCGGCAAGCGCGCCGACCTCGTGGTGTGGAGCGGCGACTGGATGGACCCGATGGCGCGTCCGCGCACCGTGCTGATCGACGGGCGCGTGGTCTTCGAGCACGATGCGGCGACCGGCGAGGAGCACGTCGCATCGCGTCACGAGGTGCCGCTGCGTCTGACGCAGGAGTGACGACCGAGTCCGGCGTCGCCTTCAGCCGGCGGCACCGCGTCATCACCCTGATCGTCCTCGGCCTGCTTGCTGGGCTCGGGCCCTTCACGATCGACCTCTACCTGCCGGCGTTCCCGGCGGTCAAGGACGACTTCCAGACCACGGATGCCGCCGTGCAGCTGACCCTCTCGGCGACGACCCTCGGGTTCGCGATCGGGCAGCTGGTGGTGGGCCCGCTCTCCGACCGGATCGGACGTCGCAAGCCGCTGCTCATCGCGACCAGCGTCCACGTGCTCGCGAGCGTCGCGGTCGCGATGGCTCCCGACCTGCTGACGCTCTCGCTCCTGCGCATCGTCCAGGGCTTCGGCGCTGCTGCCGGCACGGTCGTGGCGATGGCGATGGTGCGTGACCTGTTCGGCGGCAAGCAGCTGACGACGGCACTCTCCAGGCTCGCCCTCGTGATCGGCATCGCACCCATCGCGGCGCCCGTGGTCGGCTCCTGGCTCGTCGGCATCATGCATTGGCGCGGGCTGTTCTGGGTGCTGGCGGGCTACGCGGCGCTGGTGATCGTGCTGCAGCTGCTCTTCCTGCGCGAGACGCTGCCGCCGTGGCTGCGCCAGGCGCCCGGGCACTCGACCCTCAGGCAGCGCTACCGCGCGGTGCTCACCGACCGCGTGTTCATCGGCGTCGCGGTCATCGGCGCGAGCATCTTCGGCGGCATGTTCGCCTACATCTCCACCTCGTCGCTGCTGCTCCAGGAGGTCTACGGCTTCTCGCCTGCTGAGTTCGGCATGGTCTTCGCCGTCTGCTCGGTCGGAGTGCTCGTCGGCACGCAGGTGGCCGGACGAGCAGCCAATCGCTTCGGGCCCCAGTGGGTGCTGGCGGTCTCCACGTCGCTGCTGGTGGTCGCTGCGGCGCTCGTCGTGACGCTGGACGTGGCGGGCTTCGGCGTTGCCGGGCTGGTGCCGCCGCTCGTGCTGTACGCGTTCGCATTCGGCCTCTCCATGCCGTGCGTGCAGACGCTCGCGCTCGCCAGTCACCCGAACGAGGCGGGGACCGCGGCGTCGCTGCTCGGCGCGCTCAACATGTCGATCGCCGGGGCCGTCAGCCCGATCGTCGGCCTCTTCCAGATCGAGGACGCCGTTCCGATGGGCGTCATCATGCTCATCTGCGGCGTGCTGGCCACCGGCTCGCTCTGGCTGATCGTGCGCCCGCGCACCGTGCCCGCCATCCACTGAACCGTCCGCCCGGCGGCCGTAGGATGTCGCTATGACTGACGAGCTGGCGCGGGTCCAAGCAGAGATCGAGGCGGCCAGGCAGGCGCAGCGCGAGGCCGAGGCGCGACTTGCGGCGCTGCAGGACAGCGAGCGCCTCGCCGAGCAGCAGGCGTCCGCCTCCGAGGAGACCACGGAGCCCGACGAGGCGCCGGTCGAGGAGCGGGGCAGCGGCGGGCCGCTGGATGCGGCGGCCGTCGCCGAGATCCGCTCGGGCTACGCGTTCGCCGAGGCGGCGCTCGAGATGGGCGCGCTCGTCAACGGGGAGGCCGACCCGGAGACCCAGATCCGCATCCCGCTGCAGATGGTCAACCGCCACGGCCTCATCGCGGGTGCCACGGGTACGGGCAAGACCAAGACGCTGCAGGTGCTGACCGAGCAGCTCTCCGCCGCTGGCGTGCCGGTGTTCGCCGCCGACATCAAGGGAGACCTGTCCGGCATCGCGACGCCAGGAGCGTCGAGCGACAAGCTGCTCGCACGCACCTCCGGCATCGGCCAGGCGTGGACGCCCCGGGCAGCCCCCGTGGAGTACTTCGCACTGGGCGGCATCGGCCACGGTGTGCCCGTGCGCGCGACAGTGCTCGACTTCGGGCCGACGCTGCTGTCGAAGGTGCTCGGCCTCAACGACACCCAGGAGTCGAGCCTCGGGCTCATCTTCGCCTACGCCGACCAGGCGAAGCTGCCGCTCGTCGACCTCAAGGACCTGCGCGAGCTGCTGCTCCACCTCACCGGGGATGCGGGCAAGGAGGAGCTGCGACAGCTGGGCGGCATCTCCTCCCAGACCGCCGGGGTGATCCTGCGGGAGCTGACGGCGTTCAGCGCCCAGGGCGCCGACGTGTTCTTCGGCGAGCCCCAGATGGACACGCGAGAGTTCTTGCGCGTGACGCCGGACGGCCGCGGGGTCGTCAGCCTGCTCGAGGTGCCCGGCGTCGCCGATCAGCCGGCGCTCTTCTCGACCTTCCTCATGTGGCTGCTGGCCGACCTGTTCGAGGACCTGCCCGAGGTCGGTGACATCGACAAGCCGAAGCTCGTCTTCTTCTTCGACGAGGCCCATCTGCTGTTCAAGGACGCGTCGAAGGACTTCCTCGCCGCCATCGTGCAGACCGTGCGCCTCATCCGCTCGAAGGGCGTCGGCATCTTCTTCGTCACCCAGACCCCGAAGGACGTGCCGGGCGAGGTGCTCGCGCAGCTCGGCTCCCGTGTGCAGCACCAGCTCCGCGCGCACACGCCGGATGCCGAGAAGGCGCTGCGTGCGACGGTGCGCACCTATCCGAAGAGCGCCTACGACCTCGAGCAGGTGCTCACGGGCCTCGGGATCGGCGAGGCGATCGTCACCGTCATGAACGAGCGGGGTGCGCCGACGCCCGTGGCCTGGACGCGGCTGCGCGCCCCGGAGGGCTCGATGGACCCGACACCGGAGACGGAGATCGAGCGCACGGTGACTGCCTCCGCGCTGCTGCCGAAGTACGGGGAGGCAGTCGATCGCGAGTCCGCGTACGAGATGCTGCAGGCGAGGCTGCAGGCTGCCGAGCGGGCGGAGCAGGATGCAGCGTCGCGGGCGGCCGCAGCCGAGGAGGCTGGGCGGTTGGAGGCGGACGCGAAGCGCAATCGCTCGACCCGCTCATCGACCTCCGCCACGGGTGGCAACGTCATCACCGATTTCCTCGGCTCCAGATCCGGCCAGGCGATGATCCGCGACGTCGTGCGCGGCATCTTCGGCAACTGGCGCCGATGAGCGCGACCCCGCACACGTCCAGGGACGTCCGCCCGCGCGTCATCGGTGCGCTCCGCCTCAACCGCGTGCAGCTGATCGTCGCCGGCATCCTCGCCGTCGTGCTCGCCGTGGTGATCGCGGTCGATCACTCCATCTTCGGGCTGCCGTGGGTCACGCTCGCCGCGCTCACGATGACCGCAGCGACCGTGCTCGCTGTGGTCGACCGACGCGTTGCCGGCGTGACGATGTCGATCATCGTCCCGGCGCTCGACCTCGCGGCCTTCGCCGCGCTGTTCGCCGAGCCGCTCGTCCCGCGCAACGTCGCGATCCTGATGGTGATGCCTGCGTTCTGGCTCGGCGTGACCGCTGGCCGATTGGGCATCGGCATGGTCATGGGCGCCAGCGGCGTCCTCGCCGCGGTCATGGCCGTGCGGGCGACGGACTCGGTCGGCGTGGTCCTGGCAGCGAACGCGGTCGGAGCCGTCCTGGTGCCGATCTCGCTGATCTCGACGGCATGGTTCGCCTACAACTACTCGCGCACCATCGAGCGCCAGCAGCTCGCCATCCTGAAGCGCGAGCGCGAGAAGGCAGCGCTCGCGAAGGAGCGCGCCGCCGATGCGACCCTGCTCGACGCCATCTTCGAGACGGCGCGCGTTGGGCTGCTGCTGATCGACGCGGACGGCAACGTGAAGCGCGTCAACTCCACCCTCGCGCAGCACCCCGTGCTGGCTGGCGACTCGCTGACCGAGCTGCGCAAGCTGCGCATCCGGGATCTGGAGTCCCGGCGCGAGATCGCTGAGTCCGCATCCCCGTTCATGCGCGCGGCCCGCGGGGAAGCGTTCGACAATGTCGTGTTCTGGATCGAGCGCGCGGACCGGGACACGGCCATGTCGGCGGTCACCGTGTCATCGCGCCCGATCGTCATCGACGGCGAGTTCCACGGGTCGATCGCGTCGGTCGACGACGTGACGACCTACATGCGGATGCTGGAGGATCGTGATGACTTCGTCGCGCTCGTCTCCCACGAGCTGCGAACGCCGCTCACATCGATCGCGGGCTTCCTCGAGCTGGTGCTCGACGAGGAGCTGCCGGAGTCGCTCCGATCCTGGCTGCTGATCGTGCAGCGCAACGGCGACCGGCTGCGAGCGCTCGTCGAGGACCTGCTGATCGTGGGCGAGATGAGCCGCGGCGAGGTGCGACTCGAGCACGAGTCGGTCGATCTGCGCATGCTCGCCGCGGAGGCCGTGCACACGCTCGACCATCGCGCTCGGCGGCGCGGTGTGCGGCTGCGGCTCCTGGAAGGCGGACCGGCGGTCGTGCAGGCAGACCCGCGTCGGATCACGCAGGTGATGGAGAACCTGATCTCGAACGCCATCAAGTACACGCGCGACGATGGCACCGTGGACGTGCACGTCGACGCTGACGGACGGGAGCACTGCGTGCGGGTCGTCGACGACGGCGAGGGCGTGCCGGCCGCGGAGGCGCTGCGCGTGTTCGAGCGCTTCTACCGATCGACGAGCGCGCGTTCCTCGGGCGTGCAGGGCGCGGGCCTCGGCCTGTGGATCTGCCGGATGATCATCGACGCGCACGGCGGATCGATCTCGTTCGCGAGCGAGCCTGGCAAGGGCTCAGCCGCGTCCTTCCGGCTGCCCGCCCGCGGCTGACGCCGTCGCGTCGTCGGCGAATCCGGTGCGGGTCATGACGCCCCACACCTGCGCGCGGCCGGTCAGGCCCGCCCACCAACCCTGCAGGCGCCACACGGCGGTGAGCTGCCGGTAGCCGAGGTTCTCCGCGACGATCGCGACGAGCGTCGCGCCGAGGTCGCGCCAGCGCTCGTAGCGGTGGAAGCTCGCCTCCTCGACGATCACCGCGGTCACGGTGACGAGGGCGCCGTAGCCGTACGAGGCGAGCAGCAGCAGCAGGGCCATCTGCGGGTCGACCGCCCCCACGGCGAGGCCGAGCACGACGAGCACGAGGCCCACGAGCTCGAACAGCGGCGCCAGCAGCTCGAACAGCCAGTAGTAGGGGAGCGCGAGCCACGCGATCCGACCGTAGCGCGGATTGCAGAGCATGCCGCGGTACTTCCACAGCACCTCCCACAGGCCTCGGTGCCAGCGACGGCGCTGGCGAGCCAGCACCGGCAGCGTCGACGGCGCCTCCGTCCAGCTGACGGGCTCAGCGACGAACTCCACGCGCAGATCCTTGCGACCGTCGCGGATCCACCGCTGGATGCGCATCACGAGCTCGAAGTCCTCGCCGATCGCATCCGGGTCGAGCCCGCCCAGCTCGAGCAGCACATCGCGGCGGAACATGCCGAAGGCGCCGGAGATGAGCACGAGCGCGCGCAGATCCGACCAGGCCGTGCGGCCGAGCAGGAACGCGCGCAGGTACTCGACGACCTGGATGCGCGCGAGCAGCTGCTTCGGCATGCGCATCTCGACGATCCGGCCGCCGGAGACGCGGCTGTTGTTGACGATGCGCACGACACCACCGGTGGCCACGACGCGATCCGGATCATCGGCGAAGGGCTTCGACACCGACAGCAGGGCATCCGGTTCGAGGATCGAATCGGCATCGACCATCACGATCAGGTCCTTGCTGGCGACATCGAGGCCCGCATTGATGGAGTCGGACCGGCCGGAGTTCTCCTTGTCGACAACGATCAGCGGCACGACGCCCCCGCGAGAGCGCCAGATCCCGAGCACCTTGCCACGGATCGGGACGCGGGAGGGCTGATCGCGGTCGTCGAGCACGAGGTCGTAGGTGTCGCGCAGCACCTGCATGGTGCCGTCGGAGCTGCCGTCATTGATCACGATGACCTCGTGGTCCGGGTAGCGCAGGTCGAGCACCGAGCGCACGCTCGTGCCGATGACCGCCGATTCGTTGTACGCCGGCATCAGCACGGTCACGCCCTGGCTCAGCGGCGAGGCAGCCATGGCGTCGTCACCGCGGTGATCCCGCGTGCGCAGGTAGCGCGCGAAGTGCCGGGCGGCGAGCAGCACCAGCAGCATCATCGCCGTGTTCGCGAGCAGGAAGTAGATCGCTGCCGGCCAGGCGAGCACCGCGAAGGTCGCCTCGAGCGCGTCGTGCAGCCAGGTCATGCTGCCGTCTCCCGACGACGGAGGCCGGCCGCGCGCCGGATCGCGAACGATCCCTCGCGATCGATCCGCGTCATCGCAGCAGCCGTCCAGGCGGCGGGCATGGTCGCGAGCGTCCGTGCGGCAGCCTCCCCTCCGCCGAGGTCGTCGGCGAGCGCCACCGCGAGCAGCGCGGGCACCGCAGCTTCTACCGGCATGCGGCGGAGGGATCGGGCGGCTGCGAGCCTCACCGAGTGCTGCTCGTCATCCAGCAGGCGCGTGAGCGCTGCTCCGGAACCTGGCACCTGCAGCAGACCCGCGACCCTGGCCGCTCCGTGGCGGATGCCCGCATCGTCGTCCGTCAGCGCCGTGCGCACCCGATCGCTCGCTGCGCGGCCCTGCTCGAGCAGGGCGGATGCAGCGACGCTGTTCGGCACCCCGCTGCCGAGCGCGAGCGATTCGACGACGAGGTCGACAGCGGAAGGATCGGAGAAGCCGCCCAGCGCTCGCACCGCGACGGTGCGCACCTGCGGTGACGTGTCCGCCGCGAGCCGGCAGAGCGCGTCCAGCGCCCCGGGGGGCTGCAGCAGACCGAGGGCCTCCGCGGCGTCCGCGCGGAGCGAGGGGCGTCGATCGAAGCTCGCAGCCAGCACACGTTCGGTGAGACCGGCGGCGTCGCCCATCATGCGCAGTCGGTCGGCCGCTTCGCCCGTGACGTCGCGCAGCATGTGGAAGACCGTGCGTCGCACGTGACGCTGCTCGCCGTCCGCGAGAGCCCGCACGCGGGCCAGCAGCGGATCCATCTCGTCGGCCTCGGCGACCGTTGCCGTCAGCACGAGCGGTCGGACGCGGCGATCGAGCTCCACGCGGCGTCGCTGGCCTCGATGCCGCATGGTTCGCAGCACCAGCAGCGACACGAGCATGGCCACGACCACGACTGCAGAGACCACGGTGATCGCCAGCATGAAGGCGGGCGGCAGCGGGGTCATTCGACGGCGGCGGTGATGCGCGCGAGCAGAGCCCGAGGGCTGAACGGCTTCGTGACGTAGTCGTCGGCGCCCGCGGCGAAGCCCGCCTCGATGTCCTTCTCCTGACCTCTCGCCGTGAGCAGGATGACCGGGGTGCGGTCCCCCGCATCGCGGATGGTCCGCAGCACGTCGACGCCGGACATCCCGGGCATCATGACGTCGAGCACGATCACGGACCAGCCGCCTTCGCGCACCGCGTCGAGCGCCTCGGAGCCGTCGGCCCGGGTGACGACGTCGAGGCCCGCAGCCTCGAGCTTGATCGCGACGAGGTCGCGGATGTCGCGGTCGTCATCGACGACCAGGATGCGGGCGCTCACGATGTGGCTCCCGCGCACGCCGTCAGCGACGGCGGACTGCTCTGGCGCATGCGTGCTCCAACGTGACGAGTCGGCGGTGTAGCTCCACGCTACATGGTGCGCGGCACGCATGTATTCGGTGGCGGAGGATAGGGGATTCGAACCCCTGAGGGCTTGCACCCAACACGCTTTCCAAGCGTGCGCCATAGGCCACTAGGCGAATCCTCCGTGCTGACCCCGAAAGGTCAACCCTGCGATTCTAGCCCCATCGAGAACGGGGGCGGGAACCGAAGTCCCCGCCCCCGTCATCGTGCGATGGTTCAGCCGCAGATCGCGTACTCCGCGACCGAGGCCGACAGCGTCGCCTCGTCACCGAGCAGGATCACCGGCGGCTGGTCAAGCCGCAGGCTCTCCGTCACGATGGCCGAGTTGATGCAGGTCGGACGCGTCAGGTACAGCGGCGAGCCCTCGGCTGCTGCGAGCGCCGAAGCACTCAGAGCGTCCGGGAACTTCAGCCCGCTGGCGATGTACATCGCCGGCACCGGGCCCTCGAAGAACGCCTGATTCACGAGCACGGCCGTCTGGAAGCGGTCCGAGCCTGCAAAGCGGTGCACCGTGAGCGCCTCGTTGTCGAGGTCGAGCTCGATGCCGTTCGACATCGAGTTCTGGTCGCCCTGGAGGTACACGTTCTGTGCGCCGAGACGGTCGAGCTCCGCCAGCGTTGCGTCATCCGCACCGCTCGCGCGCCCGTCCACGAGCAGGATCGGCGCGCCGATCTTGCCAGCTGCAGCCCCCGCCGACAGCGCGTCGGGGAAGTTGCGACCCGTCGCGAGGAAGGCGCTGTCAGCACCCTCGAAGGCGTACTGCGCGACCAGACGGCTGGTCTCGTAGCGGTTGGCGCCGCCCAGACGGACCACGTCGGATGCGATGGCCTCGAGCTCCGCGGCGACCGCCGCCGAGACCGAGGGCTCGCCGCCGACGATCACGATGCGGTCGGGCGACAGGCGCTCGATCTCCTCCAGCACGGCGGACGGCACTGCATCCGGCCGCGTCAGCAGCAGGGGAGCGTCGTCGCTGGCGGCAGCGGGAGCTGCTGCCAGGCCATCCGGGAACTTCAGGCCGCTGGCGACGTAGACGACGTCAGCACCATCCGGGTAGCCCTGCTGCGAGACCTCGACCGACGTCTCGAACCGGTTCCCGCCCGCGAGGCGGTCGGGAGCGGGCAGCGTGGCCTCGCCGGTCGTGACGTGCACGTAGGTCTGCTCCTGCGAGCCGCTGTAGCCGATGACGCCCAGGTACTCGGCGTCGAGGTCGAGGCCGCGCCACTCAGCTGCGAAGCTGAACGGCTCGCCGGTCTCGCCCATCACCGACGCGGGGTCGGTGCTGAACGCGCCCTCCTGCTGGCCGTCGCCCACACCCACGGTGTCGACGGTGAACTCCATCGGAGTGCCCGCGTCGCCTGCGGAGTAGAGCACGACGATGACGCGATACTGCCCGGCTGCCGGAGCCTCGAGCAGGATCTCCTCATCTGCCGCTGCGGTGCCGCCGACCCACTGCTCGACCGGCGTCCCGTTCTCCAGACGCTGGAGGTAGAGGTCGAGGTCGCTGGAGTTGTCGACTGCGTCGAGCGTGATGTAGCGCGCAAGCTCGCCCGCGGGGATGGTGAGCGGGTAGACGAACTGGTTGCCCGCCTCTCCCGCGTCGCTTCCCAGCTCGACGAACGGCGCCAGGCCGTTGGCGTCGAAGGCGATGGTGCCTTCGATGCCGGAGACACCCGAGATCGGAGTTTCACCCGACGTGCCCGTGCCCTCGACCCAGCTCGGCACCGCGATGGCAACCGGGCGGACCGCGAGCGGCGAGCGAACCGTGTGCTCAGCACTCGTCCAGGTGAGCGAACCCGTCGACCACGAGCCCAGGGCTGCGTCGGTCGTCGTGAACGTCACCTCGTAGGTGGCCGTCTCGCCGGCAGCGCCGAACGAGAGCGTCGCAGGCGAGACCTCGACGTCGACGCCCGGCATGCCGGAGGTCGAGAAGGTGTAGTCGCCTGCCTCGAGGGCGGTCACCGTGCGGGTGACCGTCTGCGTGCCGGCGAGCGAGCCGACCGCGATCGACGCGATGTTGACGTCGCTCGGGTCGATGGCGCTGCCGACCCACTCTTCCGGCAGGCCGTAGCCGAGGCCGCGGAGGTAGCCGAACCAGTCGGTGGTGCCGTTCTGGTAGATCAGGCCCGCGTCCATCATCGACTGGGTGTTCACGTGGCCTGCGCCCTGTGCCCACACGTCGGTCGAGGCGGAGCCGTCGTCGTTCAGCGTGTCGGTGGCCGTCGTCATGAGTGCGGACTTGACCTCTGCCGGAGTGGCGTTGGGGTGCGCACCCAGGTAGATGGCTGCCAGTCCCGCGACGTGCGGGGCTGCCATCGACGTGCCGGAGAGGAACCGGTAGGTCGGCTCGCCGTCCGCAGGGTTGGGGCCGGCGGCGATGATGCCGACACCGGGAGCCGCGACATCGGGCTTGATGACGTCGCTGCCCTCAGCCAGGGCCGGGCCGCGCGACGAGAAGCCGGCGACGATCGGCGCCACGGTCTCGATGCCCGAGGAGTTCCCTGCCTCGAGCGTCACCTCGGCACCGGGCGTCTGTGCGGCAGCGAGGAGCTGGTCGCGGTACTCGGCATCGAGGTGGACCGTCGGGATGACGTGGTCATCGAGGTCGATCGAGCTGGGCGAGACGTTGACGAGCACCGATCCGATGCCGCCAGCGGCAGCAACCTCAGCGGACTTGTCCACGCGCGCGATCACGCCGCGGTCGCAGAGCACGATCGCGCCGGCAGCCAGGGCCGGGTCGAGCGTTCCCTCCATGCACAGCGCTGCCTCGTCGGCGTCCTCTCCCGCTGCGGCGATGTCGCCCGCGTAGATGAACGGCCCCGTGACGGGCTCGGCGTCGTCACCCATGGGAACGGTCACCGAGGCGCCCGGCAGCTTGGTGCCGTCATCGAGGATGACGGTCGCCTCGTAGTTCGGGATGCTCGACGCGGCCACCGTGGTGTACCAGGGCGCCGCGTGGTCGAGCGTCGACGCGTCGGGACCGGAGTTGCCGGCCGATGCCGAGACGAACACGCCCGCAGCTGCGGCACCGAGGAACGAGATGTCCGTGGGCGTCGCGACCGAAGTGGCAGCGCCGCCGCCGATGGAGTAGTTGATGACGTCGACGCCATCTTCCGTGGCCTGATCGATCGCCTGGACGAGGTCGCTCGTCGCGCAGCCGTCGTCGTCGGTCGAAGCGGGGTCCGGGCCCGACCAGCAGACCTTGTAGGCCGCGATGCGGGCCTGGGGTGCGACACCCGACATGGTGCCGATGTCCTGGCCGCCAGCGGTCTCGATGGGCACGTCGGCGTTGCCTGCCGCGGTGGAGGCGGTGTGCGAGCCGTGGCCGTCGCCGTCACGGGGCGACAGGTACTCGCCCACGTCCGCGCCGCCGATCCGGTCGGCGCCGAAGCCGTCCACGTAATAGCGGGCCCCGACGATCTTCGTCGAGCAGTCCTCGGCGGTGAACTGCGGTCCGGTCTCGCAGACGCCGACGAAGGTGTTGCCGTCGCTCTTCTCGAAGACGATGTCGCTGCCGTCGCGGTAGGGCTCTGCGCCGGCGGTGGTGCCGAGCGGCTCGCCTGCGAACAGCGGGTTCTCGGGGGCGATACCGGTGTCGAGGACACCGACGACAACGCCGTCGCCGGCCTCGTCGACGCCGCCGACCTCCGTCCAGAGTCCCTCGAGGTCGAGGAACTCATTCGCGGGGCTTGCGGTGATCTGGAGGATCTCGTCGGGGAAGATCTGGGAGACGCGAGCGTCGCGCGCGAGCTCGAGCGCCTGGTCGGCGGTCAGATCGGCGACGAAGCCGTTCATGGTGACCGTCAGGTTCGCCGCGATCTGCGCGCCGATGTCGCTCGCCACGGCCGACTGCCGGTTCTCGAGGTGGGCGGTGTACGCCGCAGCGGCCGAGGTGGAGACATCGATGTCTGCCGTGCCGGTCGGTGCGGTGCGTGCCAGGTTCGGGAGCCCGCCGCGATAGGTCGCGAGCGCGTCTCCGTCCAGCACGACGATGTAGCGGCCGTTGTCGAAGCCGCTGGTATCGATCGAGACAGGTTGCTCGACCGGCGCAGCGCTCGCCGAGGCCGCACCGAGCACCGACGCCCCCGCGCTGAGCGCGAGGGCGGTGGTGAGTGCGAGGCCACGGCGAAGACGCACACGCCGAGGGGTGTGGGTGTTCACAGATGATCCTTCGTTCGTGACGAAGCCCCACGCAGAGCGGCGGGGCGGATGCGCTCGAATCTATGGGCGGGCTGTGGTTGGCGATACTGGCCGGGGAGAAGCGTTACCGTTTCGTGACATCCGGAGCCCGCACTAGCCTGAGACGGTGCCGACCAGAATTGTCATCGCCTCCCCGGAGGGCCACGCAGGCAAGTCGATCATCGCGCTGGGGCTGGTGGAGGCGCTCAGCCGCCGCGTCGAGCGCGTCGGGGTGTTCCGGCCGATCGCGCGCTCCGCGCAGCAGCGCGACCGGGTGCTGGAGCTGCTGCTCGCGCACGAGGCCGTCGAGATGACCTACGACGAGGCGATCGGCACCACCTATGCGGCCGTGCACGACGATGCCGACGAGGCGCTCGCGACCATCGTCGATCGCTATCACCGCATCGACGAGCGGTTCGACGCGATCGTCATCGTCGGCTCCGACTACACCGACGTCGGCAGTCCCACGGAGCTCGGCTTCAACGCGCGCGTCGCCGCGAACCTCGGGGCCTCGGTGCTGCTCGTGCTCGGCGGGCGCGATCCGGAGACGGACGCGCCCAGGACCGCCGACGAGCTCCGGCAGCTCGCCGATGTGACGACCGCAGAGCTCTCGCACGCCCACACCTCCATCGCGGGCGTGGTCGTCAACCGGGCGGATCCCGCCGCGATCGCGGCGATCCCCGGTGCACTCGAGGAGGCCGTGCCGGAGGGCGTGCCGATCTGGTCGATCCCGGAGGACGCACTGCTGAGCGCTCCGAGCGTCGGGTCGCTGTTCGAGGCGGCTGACGCGACGCTCGTGCGCGGCGATGCGGAGCTGCTGGCGCGCGAGTCGCTCGGCACCGTGGTCGCAGGCATGTCGATGGAGCACGTGCTCGAGCGGCTCATCCAGGGCGGCATCCTCGTCACTCCGGGTGACCGCTCCGACGTCGTCGTCGGCACGCTGCTGGCGCAGCAGTCCGACACGTTCCCGTTCATCGCGGGGATCATCCTCAACGGCGGCTTCGAGCTGCACCCCGCGGTGCAGCGGCTGCTCGACGGCCTCGAGCTCGCGGTGCCCATCGCACTGAGCCCGCACGGGACCTACGAGACGGCGCGACGCATCGCCACCACCCGCGGCTCGCTCATCGACGGCACGCAGCGCAAGCGCGACGCTGCGCTGGCGCTCTTCGAGGAGCACATCGATGCTGCGGCGCTGCTCGAGCGGCTCGAGGTGGCGACGACCGATGTCGTCACGCCGCTGATCTTCGAGCACCGCCTCGTCGAGCGCGCCCGCGCGGACGTGCGGCACATCGTGCTCCCCGAGGGTGAGGACGATCGCATCCTGCAGGCCGCCTCGACCGTGCTCGCGCGCGGCATCGCCGAGCTCACGATCCTGGGCGACGCCGCCGCGATCCGTCAGCGCGCGTCCGCGCTCGGCCTGGATCTGGCTGCGGCCCGCATCGTGGCCACGGACGACGCCGAGCTGCGCCCGAAGTACGCCGCGGAGTACCAGCGGCTGCGTGCGCACAAGGGTGTGACGTTCGAGCAGGCCATGGAGCGACTGCTCGACGTCAGCTACTTCGGCACCCTCATGGTGCACACGGGCGACGCCGACGGCATGGTCTCCGGGGCCGCCCACACCACCGCGCACACGATCAAGCCCTCCTTCGAGACCATCAAGACCGCTCCCGGCGTCTCGGTCGTCTCCAGCGTGTTCCTCATGGCGCTGGCCGATCGGGTGCTCGTCTACGGCGACTGCGCCGTCATCCCCGAGCCCACCGTCGAGGAGCTCGCTGACATCGCGATCTCGGCCGCGCAGACAGCGCGGGAGTTCGGCATCGAGCCGCGGGTCGCGATGCTCTCCTACTCGACGGGGGCCTCCGGCACGGGCGCAGAGGTCGATCGCGTGCGCGCGGCGACCGAGCTGGTGCGAGCGCGGGCACCCGAGCTGCTGGTGGAGGGGCCGCTGCAGTACGACGCTGCTGCGGATGCCGCGGTCGCGAGGCAGAAGATGCCCGATTCGCATGTGGCCGGCAGGGCGACGGTGTTCATCTTCCCCGACCTCAACACCGGCAACAACACCTACAAGGCCGTGCAGCGATCCGCCGGAGCGCTCGCGATCGGCCCGGTGCTGCAGGGCCTCAACAAGCCGGTGAACGATCTCTCCAGGGGAGCGCTCGTGAGCGACATCGTCAACACCATCGCGATCACCGCCATCCAGGCGCAGGGCGCGGCGCACGGGGGCACCCCGTGACCGGTTCGGTCTTCGTCATCAATGCGGGCTCGTCGAGCCTCAAGTACCAGCTGGTCGATGTCGACTCCGGGCGTGCGCTCGCGAGCGGCCTCATCGAGCGCATCGGTGAGACGACCGGCGCTGCCACGCACCTGGTGCCCGGCGCAGCGGATGTCGTCGAGCAGCGGGTCATCACCGACCACGCGCACGCCTTCGGCTGGGTGCTGCAGCAGTTCGATGCCCACGGGCCCGACCTGCATGCGGCGGGTCTGATCGGGATCGGGCATCGCGTCGTGCAGGGCGGTGCGCGCTTCGACCGCGCCGTGCGCATCGACGGCGACGTCGCGCAGCAGATCGAGGACCTCGCGCCGCTGGCCCCGCTCCACAACCCCGCCAACCTGCAGGGCATCCGCGCGGCCCGCGCGGCATTCGCCGGCTTCGAGCACGTGGCGGTGTTCGACACGGCCTTCCACATGACGATCCCGGCCGCCGCGCACCGCTACGCGCTCGAGGAGCGCGTTGCGGCCGACCACCGCATCCGCAAGTACGGCTTCCACGGCACGAGCCACCAGTTCGTCTCGCGCCGCCTCGCTGAGCTGCTGGGCAAGCCGCTCGAGGACGTCAACTCGATCGTGCTGCACCTCGGCAACGGCGCGTCGGCGACCGCCGTGCGCGGCGGCGCGAGCGTCGAGACGTCGATGGGCATGACGCCGCTGGCCGGCCTCGTGATGGGCACCCGCTCCGGCGACATCGACCCGGGCGTGGTGTTCCACCTGCACCGCGTCGCGGGCCTGTCCGTCGATGAGATCGACACGCTCCTGAACAAGCGCTCCGGGCTGCTCGGCATGACCGGGACCGGTGACATGCGCGACGTGCTGCAGGCGGCGGCGGCGGGGATCCCGCGTGCGGTCGAAGCGCTCGAGATCGTCGCGCATCGGCTGCGCGGCACGGTCGGCGCGTACCTCGCGCATCTCGGACGCACCGACGCGATCGCGTTCACCGCGGGGATCGGGGAGCACGCCGCGAAGGTGCGCGAGCTCGGGCTCGCGGGACTGGAGGGCCTGGGCATCGAGATCGACGCGGAGCGCAACGCCGCCAGCGGCGAGCGCCGCATCTCGACCGATCGCTCCGCGATCGAGGTCTGGGTGGTGCCGACCAACGAGGAGCTGGAGATCGCTCGCCAGGTCGCCGCGCTGGTCGGCTGATCAGGGTTCGGCCAGTGCGCCGATCGCGAAGCTGCTGAGCTGCTCGGTCGGCAGCGACTGGCCGCCGTGCTGGGCTGAGAAGCCGTCGGAGGCATCCGTGCCGCAGATCGCGAGGATGCGGTCCGGCCCGCCCGGGTGCCGCGGGATCCACGCGGTCACGTCGTAGACGGTGCCCTCGATCGCCACCCAGCAGGATGCGGAATCGGCGTGCTGGGCGACCTCGGCAATGTCGATCTCGGTCGCGCCCGCGCCCGGCTCGGCGGTGGCGCCGGGGGTGATCGCCGTCGGCGTCTCGACGGGCGGTGCGACTCGGTCCTGCCACACCTGCGCGGCGCCGGTGTGCCCGGCGAGCACGCTGACGATGATGGCGCCCACCGCGATCGATGCCAGCACCGTGCCGACGATCAGGCCGATGACGCCGGTCGGCCGGTTGCGCCGATCGGCCTTGCCCTGCCAGAGCCACCATGCGAGCGTCGCTGCGAAGAGGATCGCCGCCATGATGAGCACCCAGTTGCCCAGCTGCTCGTGCTGGCCGGGCGATCCCACGCGCTCGGCAAGCGCCTCGCCCGACAGCTTGGCGACGAGCGCGCCGACCGCCGCCACCCCCAGCACCGCGACGGTCGGCCATGCGAGCGACGTGCGCCAGCTCGGCACCAGCAGGGTCAGCACCACGCCGATGGCGCCGAGCGGCAGCAGCACCACCGGCACGTGCACGGCGAGCGGATGCAGCGGCAGGCCGAAGGCGAGGTCGAATGGGCTGGCCGGATCGGCGAGCGGGAGCATGCGGCAACGCTACATGCGCTCGCTTCGCGAGGACGGCGACTCTTCGGTACGATGGTGGCGGCTCCCCGCGTGGCGCCATCCAGGCCAACTCCCCCAGGTCGGAGACGAAGCAAGGGCAACCGGGCTCTGGCGGGTGCGCGGGGGGTCCTTCTCGTCTTGCGGCGGGTCGCGGCTGTGGACGCGTCCTCGCGAGTCAGCGGTGGCAAGTAGCCTGGATCGCATGGTCGCCGCCCTCTACCGCCGCTATCGGCCGGAGTCGTTCTCTGAGCTCATCGGGCAGGCGCACGTCACCGATCCGCTGCGCACGGCCCTGCGCGCCGACCGCGTCAACCACGCCTACCTCTTCTCCGGGCCGCGCGGCTGCGGCAAGACCACGAGCGCCCGCATCCTCGCCCGCTGCCTGAACTGCGCCGAGGGGCCGACGCCCGACCCGTGCGGCACGTGCGACTCGTGCGTCGAGCTCGGTCGCGACGGCAGCGGATCGCTCGACGTGGTCGAGATCGACGCAGCGAGCCACGGCGGTGTCGACGACGCCCGAGACCTGCGCGAGCGCGCCACCTTCGCGCCCAGCCGTGACCGCTACAAGGTCTTCATCATCGACGAGGCGCACATGGTGACATCCGGCGGCTTCAACGCGCTGCTGAAGATCGTCGAGGAGCCGCCCGAGCACATCAAGTTCATCTTCGCCACGACCGAGCCTGACAAGGTCATCGGCACGATCCGCTCGCGCACGCACCACTACCCGTTCCGCCTCATCGCGCCCGCGCCGATGCTCGAGTACGTGCAGCAGCTCTGCGTCGAGGAGGGCGTCGAGGTCGCGCCAGGCGTGCTGCCCCTGGTCGTGCGCGCCGGCGGCGGCTCGGCTCGCGACACCCTGAGCCTGCTCGACCAGCTCATCGCGGGCTCTGAGGCGCACGTCACCTACGAGAGCGCCGTGGCGCTGCTCGGCTTCACCCACGGCGAGCTGCTCGACGAGATCATCGGGGCGCTGTCGGCGACCGATGCGTCGAGCCTGTTCGCGGCCATCGACCGGGTGGTGCAGACCGGCCAGGATCCGCGCCGCTTCGTCGAGGACCTGCTCGAGCGGCTCCGCGATCTCATCGTGGCGCATGCCGCGGCCGACCCCGCCGCGATCCTGCACGGCGTTCCGGAGGCAGAGCTGGCGACGCTCGTGACGCTGGCGGCCGGCTTCGGCGCGGCAGAGCTCTCGCGTGCCGCCGACATCGTGGCGAAGGCGCTCACCGACATGGCGGGCGCGACGAGCCCGCGCCTCCACCTCGAGCTGATGGCCGCGCGCCTGCTCGTGCCGGAGACCGGCGACGTCGAGGTCGGCACGCTCGCGCGCGTGGAGCGCATCGAGCAGCGGCTCGACGGTGCCGTGCCCGCCGTCGCGCCGGCCGCATCCGCCGCACCCTCCGCTGCACCTGCCCGTCCGGCGCAGCCCACTCCGGAAGCGGACCCCACTTCACCAGCCGGACCCGAGATCGCGGGTCCGCCTCCCGAAACGGGGTCCGGGATGGCGTCGCGCGACTCGGCGCCGGACGCTTCGCCGGCGCCGGCACCCTCGCCCGAGACGGGGGACGGTCCGCTGATCGTGGCGCCGGCGGCACCCATCACGCTCGGGCAGCTGCGCGACGCGTGGGACGAGGTGCTGCAGGCACTGGCCGACGAGCATCGCGGCGCCTGGATGCTCGTGTCGAACACGACGCCCATGGATCTGCGCGACGGTGACGTGCTCGTGCTCGGCTTCCAGTCGGATGCCGACGTGCAGCGCTTCCGCGACTCGCAGGCGGGCAAGCCCAGCGTCGCCGACGTGCTGCGCACCGCGATCCGGCAGCTGCTGGGCATCGAGGTGAAGTACATCGCTCGCCCTGCCCCGGCCGCTCGCAGCGCGAAGGAGCAGGCGCCCGTCGACGACGACGTGCACCGAGCCGCGGCCGCCACGACTCCCGCGGCGGGTGCTGCGACGCCGGTGCCGCCGGGAGCGTCGTCGGCTGCTGCGGGCGCACGCGCGAGCAGCGGTGCCCCAACAGCATCGCCACGGGATCGAGGGACCGGCGCATCCTCGGCACCCGCGACCCCCGCCGCGCCGGAATCCGCACCAGCGACAGCATCGGTGCGCGGCGCGGGGCAGCCGCCCGAGCCTGCCGGGTCCGTCACGGGGTGGGCCGTCGCAGCGATCCCCAGCGACGCCGAGGCGCCACCCGAGGATCTGCCGGAGCAGCCGCTGCCCGACGAGCCCGAGCCCGACCCGTTCTCGTTCGTCTCCGCTCCCGACGCGCCCGTGCCGGTCGTGACCGCATCCGCCCCCGTCCCCACTGCCGCAGCGCAAGGCCCGTCGCTCGAGGAGCTCGCGCAGAGCGCGCCAGCACCCGAGCCCGCGCTGTCGGCAGCACAGGCGGCCCGCTACGGCGAGTCGGTCGTTCGCGAAGAGCTCGGCGCCGAGCTGATCGAGGAGCGCCCGCGGGTGCGAGGGGAGCGCTGAGATGTACGACGGCATCGTCCAGGATCTGATCGACGAGCTCGGCAGGCTGCCGGGCGTCGGGCCGAAGTCGGCTCAGCGGATCGCATTCCACATCATCCAGACCGAGACCTTCGACGTCGATCGGCTGGCGACCATCCTGCAGACCGTGCGCCAGCGCGTGCGCTTCTGCGTCATCTGCGGCAACATCGGTGAGGAGGAGCGGTGCGCGATCTGCCGCGATCCGCGCCGCGTGCCGACGACCATCTGCGTCGTCGAGGAGGCGAAGGACGTCGTCGCGATCGAGCGCACCCGCGAGTACCGCGGGCTCTATCACGTGCTGGGCGGCGCCCTGAACCCGATGCAGGGCATCGGGCCCGACCAGCTGCGCGTCGCATCGCTCATGACGCGGCTGCAGGACACGGCGGTGGAGGAGATCATCATCGCGACCGACCCGAACGTCGAGGGGGAGGCCACGGCGACCTACCTGATCCGCTCGCTGCTGCCGATGGGTGTGCGCGTGTCGCGGCTCGCGAGCGGCCTGCCCGTCGGTGGTGACCTCGAGTTCGCCGACGAGATGACGCTGGGACGAGCGTTCGAGGGCCGTCGCACCGTCGAGCGTTGATCCCGGAGCGCTCACCCTCGCGGTGTGCGCGCAGGAATGTAGGTCGAGGAGCGCGCGGCGCAGCCGCACGCGTGACGAGACCCGAGCCGCCGCAACCACCCGCGCCACGCTCACGCCCGCAATCCGCCTTCGTCGCGACCCCGCAGCACCGCCCGACGGCACCCACGGCACCTACCCACGCCTAGACTTGCAGGGTCCAGGGGTGTAGAGGAGCGACGTGAGCCTCATCGTGCAGAAGTACGGCGGGTCCAGTGTGGGCGACGCCGAGGGGATCAAGCGCGTCGCGAAGCGGATCGTCGAGACGCGCAAGCGCGGCGACGACGTCGTCGTGGTGGTCTCCGCGATGGGCGACACGACCGACGAGCTCCTCGACCTCGCGCATCAGGTCGTGCCGAGCCTGCCGAAGGGCGGCCGTGAGCTCGACATGCTGCTCACTGCGGGCGAGCGTATCTCGATGGCGCTGCTCGCGCTCTCGATCAAGTCGCAGGGCGCAGAAGCTGTCTCGTTCACGGGAAGCCAGGCGGGCATGCTCACCGACGACAAGCACGGCTCCGCCCGCATCGTCTCCGTGACGCCAGGACGCGTGCGCGATGCGCTCGATCAGGGCCGGATCGCGATCGTGCAGGGCTTCGCGGGTTTCAACAAGGTCACCGGCGACATCACGACTCTCGGCCGCGGCGGCTCCGACACCTCGGCAGTGGCGCTGGCCGCCGCGCTGCAGGCGGATGTGTGCGAGATCTACACCGACGTCGCCGGGGTCTTCTCTGCCGATCCCCGCGTCGTCCCCCGAGCCCGCCGCATCCCTCGCGTCACGAGCGAGGAGATGCTCGAACTCGCCGCCGGCGGTGCGAAGGTGCTGCACATCCGCAGCGTCGAATACGCGCGCCGCCATGGCGTCACCCTCCACGTGCGCTCGTCGTTCACGAACGACGAGGGCACCATCGTGTACGACCCAGAGAGAGCGGGGTCCAAAATGGAAGAGCCGATGATCGTGGGCGTCGCCCACGACCTGTCAGAGGCCAAGATCACCGTTGCCGGTACGCCTGACGTGCCCGGCACCGCGGCCCGGATCTTCACGATCGTTGCCGACACCGGCGCGAACATCGACATGATCGTGCAGAACGTCTCGGAAGCCGTGACCGGTCGCACCGACATCTCGTTCACGCTGCCGAAGGAAGAGGCCGGCACCGTGCTCGAGGCGCTGGAATCGCAGCGCGAGGCCGTCGGGTTCGAAGAGCTGCACTACGACGACCAGATCGGCAAGCTCGCCCTCGTCGGTGCGGGGATGCGCACGAACGCGGGTGTCTCGGCGCGGCTGTTCCGCGCGCTGTCCGAATCGGACATCAACATCGAGATGATCTCGACCTCCGAGATCCGCATCTCCGTGGTCACGCGCGCCGATCAGCTCATCGACGCCGTGAAGGTCGTGCACTCGGCGTTCGACCTCGACGCTACCGAGGATGCGGTCGTGCACGCGGGGACGGGCCGATGATCCGCCAGCTGCGCGCCGAGGCCGGCGACGCGCGCCCCGTGCGGATCGGCGTCGTCGGCGCCACCGGTCAGGTCGGCAGCGTCGTGCTGCGGCTGCTGGCCGAGCGCGACGTCGCCATCGACGAGCTGCGGATGTTCGCCTCGGCGCGCTCCGCCGGCAGGACGATCGAGTTCCGCGGCGCTCCGGTCACGATCGAGGACGCCGATCGGGCCGACCCGGCCGGGCTGGACATCGTCATCTTCTCGGCCGGAGGCTCGACCTCGAAGCGCCTGGCGCCGAAGTTCGCCGACGCCGGGGTCATCGTGATCGACAACTCCTCCGCCTGGCGCATGGACCCTGACGTGCCGCTCGTCGTCTCGGAGGTGAATCCGCACGCGATCACCGGTGCCGTCAAGGGGATCATCGCGAATCCGAACTGCACGACCATGGCCGCGATGCCCGTGCTGAAGCCGCTCGATCTGGCGGCCGGCCTCGTTCGTCTCGTCGTCGCGACGTACCAGGCGGTCTCCGGCTCCGGTGTCGCGGGTGTCGAGGAGCTGCGCGGTCAGCTCGAGCAGGCGCAGGGCCAGGGCCCCGAGCGGCTGGCGCACGACGGCTCCGCGATCGACTTCCCCGAGCCCGCCGTCTACACGCAGACCATCGCGCACAACGTGCTGCCGCTGGCGGGGGCGATCGTCGACGACGGCTCCGCCGAGACCGACGAGGAGCAGAAGCTGCGCAACGAGTCGCGCAAGATCCTGCAGCGTCCTGAGCTCCGGGTCGCCGGCACCTGCGTGCGCGTGCCCGTGTTCACCGGCCACTCACTCGCGATCCACGCGGAGTTCGAGCGCGACCTGAGCCCGGCGCAGGCACGAGAGCTGCTCGCGAGCGCACCCGGTGTGCAGCTCGTCGACGTGCCGACGCCGCAGCAGGCGGCCGGCGTCGACCCGTCGCTCGTGGGACGCATCCGCGCCGATCAGTCGGCCGAGCCCGGCAAGGGACTCGTGCTCTTCGTGGTCAACGACAACCTGCGCAAGGGTGCCGCGCTCAATGCGGTGCAGCTCGCAGAGCTCGTGGCGCAGCGGCTCGACTGAACGTTGCGCGGATGCCGGAGGGGTGGAGCCCATACGGCTCCGCCCCTCTGTCATCCCGGCCGCCTGCTCAGGCGGGGTGGTCGTCCCCGGCGGAGCGATCGTCGCTGTCAGCGACAGCTCCTGCAGACGCGTCCGAGTCCGCTGCGAACGCCCCGCCGCCGCCGGTGAAGCCCTGACCGTCGGCACTGTGCGCACCACCAGCGTGCTCGCTGGCGACGCGCTCGGTGCTGGTCTTCTGCGCGGTGTCCTTCTGCTGCGCGACGCTGGACCCGCCGCCGTCCGAGGTCGCATCACCGCCGGAGCCCACGCGCTGCTCGACCCAGTGCTTCGCGTCCGCGGCCTTGACGCCGATCGTCTGCCCCGCGTCCTGCGCGTGGTCACCGAGGTGCTCCGCCTGATCCTTGACCCAGCCGGCCGCATCGCCCAGCTTGTCCTTCGCGTCACCCAGCTTGTCCTTGGCGTCGTCCAGGATTCCCATGAGTGGCTCCTCTCGTCGATGCCGACAGCATCGCTGCCGGGCGCGCCCATGGTAGGCCTGCGCTGCTGGCGGATACCTGGGGGTACGGTCGTCCATTCTCGAGCCGTGTTCTAGAATCGGGATGTGACGAAGACGATTGATGTAGCCCTCATCGGTGGAGGCATCATGAGCGCGACGCTCGGTGCCCTGCTCCACCGCCTCGAGCCGACCTGGACGATCGAGGTCTTCGAGCGGCTGCCGGAGGTGGGACTGGAGTCGTCGAACCCCTGGAACAACGCGGGCACCGGGCACGCGGGACTGTGTGAGCTCAACTACATGCCCGAGGGCGAGGACGGCGCCATGTCGACCGCCAAGTCCGTGGAGATCAACGAGCAGTTCCAGCTCTCGCGCCAGTTGTGGGCGGCGCTCGTCGAGGACGGCACGCTGCCCGATCCGACGTCCTTCATCGTGCCGACGCCGCACATGACCTTCGTCTGGGGAGAGGACAACGTCGATTACCTGCGGCGACGCTGGGAGCTGCTGGCAGAGGAGCCGCTGTTCGCGGGCTTCGAGTACTCGGAGGACGCGGAGGTGATCAGGAGCTGGGCGCCAATGCTGATCCCCGGTCGCAAGAAGTCGCAGCCGATCGCCGCAACGCGCTCGACCGATGGCACCGATGTCGACTTCGGCTCGCTGACGAGACAGCTGTTCGGCAACCTCCGCGCCGATGGCGTGAGCATCCAGACCGGCGTCGCCGTGACCGGTCTCAAGCGCAATGCGGAGGGCGAGTGGCGCCTGAAGCTGCGGCGCGAGGTGGGGCAGTCGGTCGGCTACGCGCAGGCACGCTTCGTCTTCGTCGGCGCCGGTGGCGGCGCGCTGAAGCTGCTGCAGCAGTCGCGCATCCCGGAGGCGAAGGGATTCGCCGGGTTCCCGATCTCGGGCGCGTTCCTGCGCTCGGACGACCCCGATGTCGTCGCACGCCACACCGCGAAGGTCTACGGCAAGGCGAGCGAGGGCGCGCCGCCGATGTCGGTGCCGCACCTGGACACCCGTGTGGTGGACGGCGAGACCAGCCTGCTCTTCGGGCCGTACGCGGGGTGGAGCCCCAAGTACCTGAAGACCGGCAGCGTGACCGACATGTTCGAGACCATCAAGGGCCACAACATCTGGCCGATGATCCGGGCTGGACTCGCGAACCTCGGTCTCGTCAACTACCTGGTGGGCGAGGTCTTCGCGTCGCGGCAGCAGCGGCTCGAGGCGCTGCGCGAGTTCATGCCTGAGGCGAAGGACGAGGACTGGCGCCTCATCACCGCCGGCCAGCGCGTGCAGGTGATGAAGAAGGATGCGGCCAAGGGTGGTGTGCTGCAGTTCGGCACCGAGCTCGTCACCGGTGCGGATGGCACGATCGCGGGTCTGCTCGGCGCCTCGCCCGGCGCCTCGACGGCGGTGCACGTGATGCTGACGCTCTTCGAGCGCTGCTTCCCGGAGCAGCTGCCGCGCTGGCGCGAGCCGCTGCGCGAGCTCATCCCCAGCTACGGCACCAAGCTCAACGAGGACCCGGCAGCTGCGCGTGCCTCGCTCGAGCACACCGCGCGCGTGCTGCAGCTCTCCGGCACGGGCGAGGAGAGCGCCTCGCAGCTCACCCGCACATCGAGCGCGTAGCCGACGCCATGATCGCCTCCGAAGCAGAAGCAGGCACCGTGCGCTCCGTGAGCGTCGTTGCCCAGGGGGCGCTCGCCACGGCGCTTCGCGACGCAATCGATGCCGATGCATCGCTGCGGCTGACGGCCGTGGTGCCGTGGTTCACCGATCTGGTGACTGAGGCCGCGTTCCCCGGGGATGTCGTGGTGCTCGCTGAGGAGCCGGGCAATGCGCTGTTCGCGCACGCGCAGACGGCCGTGGCTGCGGGAGCCCTCGTCGTCGTGCATGCCGACGTCGGGCCGGCGCTGCAGGAGGTGCTGGGGCAGGCCGGCGTCGCCATCGTGCCACTGGAGGAGTCAGCGGCTGCGGTGGTCGAACGCATCTCCAGACTGCGGCCCGGTCGCCGGCACAGCCACCGGTTGCTCGGCGATGGCGCTAGCCGCCGGCCGCGCCTGTCTCGCAGCGAGCAGCGGGCCCTCGCGCACTACGTCCAGGGGAGCACGACCGTGCAGGTCGCGGCCGAGATGGGTGTCGGGTACGAGACCGCGAAGACCTTCTTGCGCCGCGTGCGGGCGAAGTACGCGGCGGTCGACCGCGCGGCGGGCAAGCGCGCGCAATTGATGCAGCGTGCCGAAGAGGACGGGATCCTGTAGGCGTGGCCAAACTGTACTTCCGATACGGCGCGATGAACTCCGGCAAGTCGACGGGTCTCCTGCAGGCCGCGTTCAACTATGAGGAGCGCGGTCAGCGGGTGCTGCTCGCGAAGCCCGCGACCGACACGAAGGGGGAGCGCGCCATCGTCTCCCGCCTGGGCGTCACCCGGCAGATCGACTTCCTCGTGGGGCCGGAGGAGTCTGCCGAGGCGGCATTCGAGGCCGCCGCCGCTTCGCGCGACGAACCCGTCGCATGCCTGCTCCTGGATGAAGCGCAGTTCTTCAGCCCGAGCCAGGTGGACGAGCTGCTGCGCATCGCCGTCGAGCGCGGTGTGCCGGTGATCGCCTACGGGATCCGCACCGATTTCCTGACGCACGCGTTCCCGGGGTCAGCACGGCTGCTCGAGCTGGCGCACTCGCTCGAGGAGCTCAAGACCATCTGCCGGTGCGGCCGGAAGGCGATGTTCAACGGGCGGAAGATTGGCGACGCCTTCGTCTTCGACGGCGACCAGGTCGCCATCGACGGCGAAGCGGTCACGTACGAATCGCTGTGCGCCACCTGCTACCTGCAGGAGTCCGGCGGCCGGCTCGGCTGAAGCGAGCCGCTCCGGGTCGGCATCCGGTCTCCTAGGAAAGTGACGTGAGCTATGCGGCTGCTGGTGTGAGGTCGACGTCGTAGCCGAGGCCGCGCAGGCTGCGGAGCGCGCGTCGTTTGATCTGGTCGGGGTTGCGGTGGTCGTAGTAGTCGACG